>SXNM01000450.1 GCA_005777155.1 Pseudomonadota bacterium
GTCTTGCCGTCGCAGCCGCAGACCGGCGCGGAGAGCATGATGCAGGCGTCTGGCTTCTTGGTGCAGACGCCCTCGCCGCTACAAACGCCCGGCAGAGCGCAATACTCGCCGATGCCGCAGGCGATGTCGGCGCCCATGCCGACGGTGCACGCCTTCTGCTCTGGCCCTTTGCAGACGCCCGCCTTGTCCATCGCCTTGCAGATCGCGTTGCAGCCGCAGGCCATGGCGTCGACACAGGTCTCGCCCTTGCCGCATTGGCCGTTGGTCCAGCACTGGCCCTGCGCGAGGTCGGTGGTGTTCATGCAACGGCCGGCCTTCATCGGCCCAAAGAAGCAGACCTGGCCGAGCTTGCAGTCGCCGTCGGCGTTGCAGCAGCCAGGGGATGGGCCGGCGTCGACCGCGCCGCTGTCGAGCGGCGGCGGCACATCGGCGGCACCGCCATCCACCGGCGGCTTGGCGTCGGTCGGTGCGCTGTCGTCGACGGCGTCGGCGGCCGGTGCGTCGGCGAGCGGTGCGTCGGCGGGCTCGGCGTCAGGGGTCGCCGTGTCTGGGGCGCCGGCGTCGGTCGGCTCTGCGTCAGGAGCTGCCGAGTCGGGGGCCACGGCGTCGGAGGCCACGGCGTCGGAGGCCACGGCGTCGGAGGCCACGGCGTCGGTGGGCTCGGCGTCAGGCGCTGCCGAGTCAGGCGCCACGGCGTCGCTCGGGTCAGTGTCCGCGGCGCCGTCGGCAGCGCCGCCGCCGAGATCGCCGACGATGTCCTGTGAGCCCGAGCCGCTGTCTTCGCCGGCGTCGCTGGCAGCGTCGGTGGCGCCGCTGCCATCTTCGGTCCCGACGTCATCGCCGCCGCTGCCGGCGACCGTCGTGCCGCAGGCCGCGCACAATGCCAACGCCGTCGCGGCGAGAAAGCGAAGCACCCAAAAACGACTCTTCATCGCAGACTCCTCCTGCCCACCGCCAGTCTAGGAACGGCTGCGCGCTGGTGCAAGCCGCGCCCCTCGGCTGCAGAGCGGCGGCTGCCCAGCGCTGAGCGCCACAATAGTCGGCCGTGGGCGCCGCGCAATGACGGACAGCACCCATCGTCGGGCCAGCTCTGGGCGCCAACGGGCGATGCGCCGCGCCGACAGCCAGCCGAGCCGAGGGCGTGGTGGCGGATTGCGCCGGCGCCCTTCCCCCGCCCAGGCTAGCCCGGTATCCTGCAGCGGGGAGGTGCCTGTGGTCACGCTTACTGCCGCCCGCATTCTGGTCCTGAGCGAGAGCGCCGAAGTGCTCCAGGCCGTGGGGCAGGCGGCACAGCCGGTCGGGGCCCTGTTATTTCAAGTCGAGGGCGAGGCCGACCTGGCGCTGCGGGTGCACGACCTCCAGCCGGCGGTGGTGGTCATCGACGCCGATGCTCGTGGCGCGTCGCAGACCGAGGAGCTGGCCCTCGCCATCGACAACGTCCGCAGCGGCGCGCTGCGGCCACAGGTTCTCCTGGTCGGCGGCGACGACGCGGCACACCGCGTTGCGCTGGTGCGGGCGCTGGCGGTCGACGCCATCGTGCCGCGGCCGGTCGACGCGGTGGAGCTCGCCGTCGAGGTACGCACCTTGATGCGCGTGCGCGCTACGACGGCAGAGGCGCTGCGCGACCGGGACTTGTTGAATCATCTCTTGGAGTTGACAGCGATTGCCGGCGACTACGAGGGCAACTCGCTGGTCGACGAAGCTGCGGGCAGCGAGGGGCCGGGCGGCGACCCAACATCCGGCAGCGGCGCCAGGACGAACGAGGCCACGCCGACCCGGCATCGCTCCTCTGGCCACGGCGTCGCGGCTCCCCTCGAGCGCTTGGTGCACCGCATCGGCGAATGGCTGGAGGTGCCGCACGTCGTCATCAGCCTCGGCCCGCCGACCAGCTGTCGCGTCGCCGCCGCCTTCCACGCCCGGGGCAGCGCCGGCAGCGGCCGCAGCTTGGTCGACCGCCGCCACCACGAGCTCGTCCGCCGCGGCCAGCTCGAGCTGACCGACCCCGCCACCGGCGTGCTGACCGGCGAGGACCCGGCGACGCTGCCCTACGTCGGCGTGCCGCTGCGGGCCGCCAATGGCGAGGTGCTCGGTGTGTTGCACGCGTGGGGAGGCCAACGCTTGCCCAATGAGGGCAACCTGCGACTGCTGCAGGTGGCCGCCGGGCGAATCGGCACCGAGATCCAGCTCCGTGATGCCCACCGCCGGCTGGAGGAGATGGTCGAGACGCGCACCGCCGACTTGACGGCGCTGCTCGAGCGGCTGCGCGGCGTCAACAACCAGCTGGTCGAGGCGAACCGCGAGACGATCATGCGACTGGCCCGCGCCGCCGAGTACCGAGACGGCGACACCGGCGAGCACGTCGACCGCATGTCGAGCTATTGCCAAGCGATGGCGCGCACGCTCGGCATGGCCGCCGACGAGATCGCGCTGATCAAGCTGGCGGCGCCGATGCACGACGTCGGAAAAATCGGCATTCCAGACGCGATCTTGCTCAAGCGCGGGCGCCTGACGCCGGAGGAGTGGGAGACGATGCGGCAGCACCCGCTGATCGGCGCCCGCATCCTCAGCGGCAGCGGCAGCCGGCTGCTGCAGATGGCGGAGCAGATCGCCGCCACCCACCATGAGCGTTGGGACGGCACTGGCTACCCCTTGGGCATCGGCGGCACGGAGATCCCGTTGGTGGGCCGGATCGTCGCGCTCGCCGACGTGTTCGATGCCCTGACGAGCCCTCGGG
This sequence comes from Pseudomonadota bacterium, assembly GCA_005777155.1. GTDB lineage: Bacteria > Myxococcota_A > UBA9042 > UBA9042 > UBA9042 > SXNM01. The sequence goes on from SXNM01000450.1 coordinate 2,735, forward strand.
TCTACAAGGACGCTTGGTCCATTGACGAGTCGGTGGCGTACATCCACGAGCTCAAGGGCAAGCACTTTGACCCGAAGGTGGTGGACGCCTTCGGCGCCTGCCTCGATGAGTTGCTCGAGATCCGCAGCGGCTACTTGGGTATCGAGGCCGGCAGCGCCGACGTCTTGGCGGTGCCGAGCATCTCGGAGGCGCAGGCTTGACGCCCGGCCGGCGTAGGGAGGCGCGGCGGCGCCCCTTCGTCTACGCGCACGCAGAAGGCGGCCGGGACGTGTGGCGGCTGGCTATCCTCGTCCTCGTCCTCGCCCTGGCGACTGTCGGCTGTGGTGCCCGCGGCGCCGCCGAGTCCGCCGGCCCAAACGGCTCAGCGCCCGCGCTGCCCACCTCCGCCGCGCCGTCGCTGGCTGCGTCGTCCACTCCGCCTGCGTCGCCCCCCCCGGCTGCGCCGATGGTGCCGGTCGTGACGCCTGCGGTGGCGCTCGGCGGCGCCGTCACCGCTGCAGTCGCGCCAACCGCCGCAGATGACGTCGCCGAGGCGGAGCGACGGGCGGCGGCGGCGGAGATCGCCTCCTACGCGGAGCGGCGCAAGCGGCCGCGGGCGGTGATCGGTGGCTGCGAGGAGAGCTGCGAGCGGCCCGAGTCGGCGCTCTCTGCCCTCATCGACGCCCTGACGCTGGCGACGGCAGAGCGGCGGGTCGAGGCGCTGTGGGGCCGCGTCGACTACAGTCAGTTGGTCGTCGATGGCGAGCCGCGCGGCGAGGCGTGGTCGGCGCTGTGGCAGGACGTCCGCTCGCACCGCCAACGCGAGGACGAGATCCTCGGCTTCCTGGGCGAAGTCGCCGCGTTGCGCGACCAGGCCGTCGACCCGGCGGCGATGTCGTCGCTGCGTGGGGCGGGGACCGTGCTGCGGCCGGTGCCGGGGCGCAGCGACATCTACGAGGCGCAGCTGCGCTTGCCGGCGCTGCGGCCCGGGGTGCGCGGTGAGGGGGCCTGGCGCCTCGGGCTCGTGCGTCGCGGTTGGGAGTGGCTGCTGGTCGAGCTCGACCGGGCACCTTCGCGGCGGCCCTTTCAGGCCGATCGCTACAGCGGAAGCGTAGCGACGGGGCGGCTTTAGGGGCCGGGCGGCTGGGCAGGCGCGATCAGCGGCGCGGCGGGGTCGGGCTGCGTCGCGCGGTGGCCTTGGGCGGCCCGTGACGCCGATCGAGGTCGCTGGGGACGACGCCGCCGTCTTCGCCGAACAGGCTGCGCAGATCGGCCGGGATGGGCGCCCGCAGGCCCAGGTGCCCATCCGGCAGCGCTGGGTGCGCGAGGTCGAGCGCCAGCGCGTGCAGCATCGCCCGCGGCGCCATGCGTGCCACCTGCGCGCCACCGTAGAGGAAGTCGCCGGCGATCGGTGCCCCCAGCTCGGCCAGGGCGACGCGGACCTGGTGCTTGCGGCCCTGCTCCGGCAGCACGCGGACCAAGCCGAAGCGCCGGCTGCGCGCCACCACCTCGACCTCGGTGGTCGCCAGCTGGCCGCCCTCGGCGACGAGCACCATCTTCTCGCCCTTGCCCACCCGGCGGCCGGCCAGCCGATGCTCTACCCGCGCCCAGCGCACCGCCGGCACCGGCGACGTCAGGGCGACGTAGATCTTGTGGACTTTGCGATCTGCGAACGCCGCACCCAGGCGCCGGGCCATCTCCTCGCCGCGCGCGAGGAGCATCACGCCCGAGGTGTCGCGGTCGAGGCGGTGGACGAGGCGAATGGCGTCCGCCGGCCGACCCGCCGCCACATCGCGCGCCCGCGCCCAGCCGAGGACGCCGCCTGGGCCATCGCCGTCGACCAGCATCCCTGGCGGTTTGTCGATCGCCAAGACGTCGTCGTCTTCAAACAGGACCATCGGTTGGAGGCGGACGGCGCTCACCACGGAAGCCTCACAGCGGCTGGCCGTCGACGCAGCGCGGCCCGGCGTGACCATCGCTGACCTCGCGCTGCGGCTGCGTCATCGCCAGCGCCCAGAGGCGAGACGGACGGGCCACGCGACGGCGATCGTCGCAAAAACGCGGACGGGGCGCGCCGGCTGCGACCGATGCGCCCCGTCCTGGTCGGGGTGACTGGATTCGAACCAGCGACTTCGTGCTCCCGAAGCAAGCGCGCTACCAGACTGCGCTACACCCCGATGGGCCGCCGCGAGTGGATCCTTGTCGAGGGTCCGCCGAGGCGGTCCTTGACAGCTCACGCACCTGCGGCGGCGCGCCTCCCAGCGCTGGCGGGCGCTGGGAAGGCCGGCTAGGTAACGGAAGCAGCCCGCAGTGTCAAGCACGGATCGGGCGGCACCGACCCCTTGTAGGCCCGGCCATCCTTGGTGGCGCGCAAGGCCGCGAACGCGGCAGCGGCATCGGCAGGCACCATCGGCGAAGCGGAGGGCCCATGCAGCGCCGGCAGCAGCCGCTCGGCGTGCAGGAAGGGGTTGGTCGCCTGCTCGTCGGCGATCGACGACGGCAGCGTCGAGCGCCCCGCCGCCCGAAGGTCGCGGCAACGCGCGACGCGATCGCCGACAGCCGCGGCGTAGCCCGGATCGGCGCTGGCGACGCTGAGGGCGAAGTGCAGGTTGTCCCAGGTGTATTCGTGGGCGCAGCAGAGGAGGGTCGACGACGGCAAGGCGGCGATCCGCTGCAGGCTGGCCAGCATCGCCGCCGGCGGCCCATCGAAGAGGTAGCCGCAGCCGGCGCCGAACATCGTGTCGCCACAGAAGATCGCGCCGACGTCGGCGGGCTCGCCGGTCTCGCCGGTCAAGACGTAGCTGATGTGGCCGCGCAGGTGCCCCTCGGTGCGCCAGACCCGCAGGCGCAGGGCGCCCAAGGCGACCTCGTCGCCCTCGTCGACGGCATCGGTGAGGCCCGGCACCTCGGCGGCGCGCGCCCGTGGGCCAAAGGTGCGCAGACCGGGCCATGGATCGCCCTCGCCGCGCCTCTCGGCGGCCTGCCGGCGCCGCTGCAGGTCGGCGGCGACGCCGATGTGGTCGCCGTGGGTGTGGGTGATGAGCAGCGCCGACAGCGTCAACCCAGTCGCGGCGAGGTCCAGCAGGTAGGGGCCGGCGTCCGGGCCATCGACCAGGGCGGTGGCGCCGGTGGCGTTGCAGGTCAGGCGCCAGCCGAGGTTGTCGTGGCCGAGGGGCACCAGCTGGAGCGTCGCGGCGCCCCCGAGCAGCGCCAGAGGTGGACAGGGCTCGGCGACGAGGTGCGCCGCCGGCATCACTTGCCGTCGCCTGGGCACGTCTTACCGCCGCAGGTGTCGATCACCTCGCCGGTGGCGAAAAAGTGTGCCATCTGGGCCAGGAAATTCTTGTGTCCGCGTGGCTTTCCATGCGGGTCGCCGAGGTCGTCGTAGGGCGGCACCGGCCCAGGGACCGGCCAGGGGTTGCCGAAGTCCCAGTTCACTAGCGCCGAGCCGGCGATCGGGTAGGCGGCCTCCTTGAGCAACGACACCGGGCGGCCGTAGTGCGGCGCCAGGGCGACGCCGACGCCGCTGCGGACGGCGATCTCGTTGGTGACGGTCGCGACCTGCCAGTCGCCTTGGGCCTGGGCGAAAATACCGACGTGCTTTGGCGTCTTGGGAAAGGGCTCGGCGCTGAGGTGACGCAGGTAGCTCACCGGGTCGACCTGGTCCCAGAGGACCTGGCCGGCCGAGAGCACGACGGTCCGGTCGATGATGCCGGGATAGTTGGCCCGCATCAGCAAGAAATACGGGACGAAGTCGACAGAGCGACGCAACAGGGTCGCGTAGTTGTTGCCAGGAACGCCGAGGACGGCGCGGGTCACGTCCTCGCTGAGCGCGATGTAGGTCGTACCGTAGATTCCGCCTTGCGAATCGCCTGTGTAGAACAGGCGCGAGCCCTCGATGGCCACGCCGCGTGACTTGAGCTCCGGCAGCGCGGCGAGGTGGTCACGCATGGTCCGCGCCAAGACCAGGAACTCGGCGATGCCCTGGTGCACGCGCTCGGGCAGCATCAGGAAGTTCGAGAAGTCGAAGATCATCGCGGTGATCGGCTGGTAGTCCGGGTTGGCCATCCCGGTCCAGTTGCTGGCGAAGACGGCGAACTTGTGCTCCTGGGCGAAGCGCGCCGTGTGCCCAGCCTTGGCTTGGCTGCCGGTGCCGAGCAGGCCGTGGCCATACTGCAGGAGGCCGACAGGCTTGCCGTCGCGAGCGGCGTGCGGCAGGCGCAGCCAGAAGGGCTGCTCGACCCAGCCCATCTGCTTCGGCTTGCCGGCGTCGTCACGGGCGATCCTGTGTCCATACTGCGGCGCGCCGCTGGCGCCCTTGCCGATCTCGAAGGGCTCGGTGAAGAGGGGCGCCCGGAACGTGCCCTCGATGTCGAGCCAGATCTCCTTGTCCTGCTCGGGCTTGTTCTCTTTGAGTTGCGTGACCTTGAGCTGGGCGCCGCCCGGGGCCGTCGCCGCCAGCGCGGCGTCGCGGATCGCCAGCATGTCGCCGTGCAGGAAGCTGCCGCTAGAGGTCATGAAGCCCCAGGCCAGCTGCAGCTCGGCCCGCTTCCAGCCCTCGGCCTCGAGCGCGGTGAAGACGGCGTCGAAGCTGGCCTGGCGGGGGGCGAGGAAGCTGCCGGCGCTGGTGCCGTCGCGCAGGGCGGCGAAGGCCTCGGAGGCCGGAAACAGGGCCCCGGCGGTGTCCTTGAGACCGCGGAAGGCGACGACGTGGCGCATCCCGGCGCGTAGCAGCACCGCGGGGCGCAAGATGAGGAGCAGCTCGGTCGGCGACTTGGCGTCGGGATCGACGTCGAGCTCGACCCAGAAGGGCAGGCGCTCGGCCTTGCCAGCGGCGTCGATCTGCCACAGGCCGATGCGGGCGTCGGCGGCCAGCGACGGCTGCAGGTCGAGCTCGCCCGGCAGGCCCTTGAGGTCGATGCCTGGCCACAAGGTCAAGATCGGCGCGCCGACGCCAAAGCCGTCGCTGCGGTTCCAGGCCTTAGGGTCGAGGTGCTTGCCATCGCCGTTGGCCGGCAGCGTTTTGGCGCCAAATTGCAGACGCTTGCCGGTGGCCGTCGTCTTGTCGTCGATGAGGAACTTCGGCGGCGGCCAAGGCAGGCTGCAGTGCCGGGGCTCCAGCTCTTCGCAGTCTGGGTTGGGGTCGACAGCAGGGAGGGTCGGGTGGCCGACGTCCGCGCCGACGTCACCAGCGACCGCAGCGTCACCGCCGTCCTTGCCGGTGTCCTCGGCTTGGCCGCAGGCGGCGAGGGCTAGGCCGCAGGCGACGATGAAGCAGACCGCGGCGCTCGGCGACCAAGCGAGCCGGCCGAATCGCGGTCTCGCGTCGGCTTCGCGGCGCTGCGCTAGAATTCCCCGCCTTCCTCGGCACCGACGCTCTTGCATCCCGATCCCTCCTGCGGCGCCTCGGCGCCGCGCCCGCGACCTGGAGTCTAGCAGAGTCTCGCCGTGGCGCACATCACGGCTCCTCCACCCCGCCCACCGCCTCAATCGCAGCCAGCTCGGAGTCGAGGCGGCGCCCCTCCTCCTCCAGCGTCGGCAGCAGGTCGTCCAGATCTGCCAGCTCGGCGCCGGTGGCGAGCACCCCACCGCCGCCGACCAGGTCCGGCACGAGCCCGCGCAGGTCGAAGGCAGCCGCCACACCCGGCGCGGCCTCGGCCAACGCCGCCGCTTGGCGCAGCAGCAGGCCACGGCGCAGGGTGTCGCAGGCGGCGAGCAGCTCTTCTAGGCGGGCGCGCAGGCGTTCGGCGCCTCGGCCGCCGCGGTCCGCCTCGCGCTGCTGCCGCTGCATCGCTTCGCCGTCGCTGACGATGTGGGCGAGCTCCGTCAGCCATGTCTCGCACTGGTCGCGGCTGGCGCGACGCAATCCGGCGTCGATCGGCGCCAGGCGGTTCTGCCAGCGCAGCAAGGCCGCCCGCTCCAGCTCCAGGGCCATCCGTTCGAGCTGAGTGCGAGTCGCCCGCTCGGCGGCGTCGAGGGCCGCCAGCGCCGAGGCTTGCTCTTCGGGCGAGAGGCGGGCGCGCAGGCGCTTGCGGCTGCTGTCCACATGCAGCAAGGCCGTCTGCAGCTGCAGCGCCCGCTGCTCGAGGTGCGCCTCCACAGCCGCCAGCGGGCGTGGGCCTGGCGGGTGCAGCCAGTGATCGTCGAGGTAGCTGCCGACCAGCGAGCCCACCGAGAGACCCGCCACGGCGCCGGCCGCGCCCGCGAGCCAGATCGCGGCGCCGGCCCACCACGGCGGTAGGCCAGCGCCGTTGGCGAGCGCCGAGGCGACGGTCATCGCCAGCAGCGCAGCGCCGAGCATGCCGCCGGCGCCAGTCGCCAGCCACCGCGCCCGGACGCCGCGATCGACGAAGGCCGGCAGCCAGCGCGCAGGCACCCCGGCGCCGCAGAAGTCGCAGCGGTGGGCGGCGAGCCGGACCATGGCGCGGCAGCGACGGCAAGGGGCGTGGGTGGTGGGCGCGCTCATCCGGCTCTCATCCCTACGGTGAGATGCCGTGCACGTCGCGGCCGTCGAGCAAAGCGCGCAGCCAGCCATCGGCGGCCCGTTGCAGCGCGCCCCGCTGCCAGGGCGTCCGCACCACCACGTGGACGCGCGGCTCGGTCGACGGGTTCTCGATGTGGTGCCAAGAGGCGACGTTGAGCAGCAGCCCGCGTCCAGCGGCGAAGGGCGCGACGAGCGTGTCGGGGCCCACCTCGCCGCCCTGGCGCAGGCCGAGCCGCATCTGGCAGCCGGCGGGGTGGCTCAGGGCCAAGTTCAGCGAGCTCTCGACCTCCACCGTCGGCGCGTCGCTGTGGGCTGCGATCTCGCCATGCGGTGCCAACGTCATGGCGAAGATCGTTCCGCAGCGCTCCACCTCAACAAGACCCTCGACCAACGCCCTCAGCTGGGGGCAGCGGTCGGCTTCGGCCGTCCAGCGCAGGGGCTGGTCTTGCATGCCGTCGTCGTCCTCAATCGAGCCCATGCTGCGGCCGCCGCGGTTGCGCAGCGCCAAGCTGGCCCAGCCACGACCCTGTGCGCTGCGCTGGCGCTCGGGACGCGGTAGCAGGTCCAGCGCTGTCAGCTCGGCCAGGGCCGGCGCTGGGTCGAAGCGCACGCCGACGTCGAGCGCCGGCCGATAGGCCAAGAGCGAGACCAACGCGCGCTCGGCCGCGCTGAGGTGCTCCTGGCCGGCGAGCGCCCAAGCGCGCTGATGGCCCGGCATGCCCTGCGCGCTGGTCTCGCCCGGCCGACTCATGGCATCCCCTCCACAGCCGTGTCAGTGTGGCAGCGGGCGGCGGCGTGGTCCAGGGTGCCCGTGCTCCAGGCTGCCCGAGGGTCCGTGTCGATGCCGGAACCCGACGATCGAAGGGGAAGGCCATGGCCCAGGTGCTGCTCATTGGCTGCGGTCGCTGGGGCCAGCGCTACGCCGACGCGCTGCAACGGCGGGGTGCCCTCGCCGGCATCGTCACCAAGACGGCGGCGAGCGCGGCCCGAGCGGCGGCGCGCTATCAGGTGCCCACCGATCGCAGCCCCGCGGCGCTCTATGGCCGGCTGACCGCCGCCGGACGGCCGCCGAGCGCCTTGGCCGTGCTGTCGCCGACGCCGGCGCACCCGGCCCACGCCGCGTTCGGCCTTGGACTTCGGCTACCGACCCTGGTCATCAAGCCGCTGGCGGCCACCCCGGCGGCGTGTCGGGCGCTGGGCGCGGCCTTCGCTGGCGCCGGCGTGCCGCTGCTGGTCGGCCACGAGGCGACGTGGAACCCGGCGCTGATCGCGGTGTGGCGAGCGGCCGAGGCCGGCGCCATCGGCGGGCTGCGCAGGCTGGAGATTGTGCGGCAAGAGCCCGACGCCGCCGGCCAGCCCGGCGACCCGGCGACGACGCACCTCGACGCCGCAGGCCGTCACTTCGGCTGGCTCTACGACACGCTGATTCATGAGGCGGCGCTGCTGCACGCCCTCGGCGGCGCCCTGCCGTGCGAAAGGCTCGTCGTCGATGAGGTCTTTGCGTCGTCGTCGTCGCCGCGGCTGTTGGCGCGGGGCCAGCTCGCCGACGTGGCGCTGCAGGTGCGCTATGTCAGCGCCGCCGGCCAGCCCTTCGCCTATTCGGTCGACCTGCAGGGCGAGGCGGGCGCGCTGCGGATGCGTGCGGGACCGGGCTTCGCCACCGCCGAGCTGCAGCCACCCGGCGGCGACTGGCGCCCCCTGCCGCGCACCGTCGCCGCCTCGGGCCGCCCTGAGGACGCCTTGGTCGACCAGCTCCTCGCCTCCTGCGCGGCCGTCGATGCGCCGATCGTCGGGCCGGCGACATCGGCAGAGGTGGCGGCGCTGGCGCTCCACACCGCGAGGCGCCTCACTGCGGCGGCGCGGCGCAGTGCGACGAGAGGGGCTCAGCGGACGTAGACGTGCCAGTCGGTGTGCGCCGTCTTGCCGCCGCAGATGGCGAAGGGGCCGGTGGTCCAGGCCGCGCTGGGCGGGCCGCACTGGTCTACCGCGGTCTGACCTGGGAACAGGCCGCCAGGGCCGCCGACTTGGACGCAGCCGATGCCCCAGCCGCAGGCGAGCGCCGAGAACTCGGGCGTCGACCCGCAAGCCACGTCGACACCGGCGACACTCCATGTGCCGGCGACGGCCTGCTTCTGGGCCCAGCTCCACGGCGGCGTAAAGGGTGGGCTGATGATGCCGGTCTCGGCGGCCTGGTTGCACTTCAACAACATCTGGGGCTTGTCGCCGAGCAGCTTCTGCAGCTGATCTTTGTGGATGTCGGGGTGGATGAGGTTCCAGCCTCCGCCGGCGGTCTGTAGGTCGCAGCGGGTCGCGAAGGGTGGCTGGCCGCCCGGCCCATCGGGATCCAGCCAGACGTCCAGCAGCGTCGTGACCTTGCTCACCGCTTGGTAGGCTTTGCAGGAGACCGCTGGTGAGGCGGCGCTGGCGCCGAGCAGGTCGCCGCAGGCCTGGAGGTCGAAGCGGAGCCGGCGCACCATGTGGTTGTTCCGATCCGCCAGCCAGATGCCGCCGACGCCGTCGCCGCCGACGCCGCTGTGACCGCGCAGGCGCGCCGTCGGGCCGAGGCCCGGCAACGCGGCCAGCGGCGCGTCGATCTTGCCGACGGGCGTCTCTACCCGCTCGAATGGCCACACCCGGCGCACCGTCGCCCCTGCCTGCGAGGTGACCAGCGCCGTGCCGTCGGCGAGGGCGACGATGTCGGTCGGCTGGTAGAAGCCGGAGGCGCGCGGCCCGACGCCGTCAAAGTCCGCGCGCATGGGGTAGCCGGGATCGCCTGACACCGTCGTCAACGCGCCCTTGGTGTCCAAGCGCCGGATGCTGAACGACCCACTGTCGGCGATCCAGAGCCTTCCGTCGGCGGCGAGGTCGAGCCCAGCGGGGCTGCAGAGTCGGTTGCTGCCGAGCGGGCCATCGACGCCGGCGCACTGGCCGACCACGCCGGCGATGGTCGTGACTTTACCGCCCTCCAGCAAACGGAGCACGTGGTTGCCTGCGTCGGAGACATACACCACACCGCCGGGTCCGGCAGCGACGCCGACCGGGAAGTTGAGGCTCGCCGCCAGGGCATCGCCGTCCTTGCTGCCGATGACGCCGCTGCCGAGCGCGGTCACCACGTTGCCTTCGAGGTCGACCTTGCGGACTCGCTGATTCACCCCATCGACGACGTAGAGAAAGCCGACGCCGTCGTAGTCGATGGCCGAGAGCGCTTGGAACTTCGCCTTCTCGCCCTTGCCCTCGGCGTAGCCGGCCGAGACCTGGCCTGCCAACGTCGTCACCGCGCCGCTGGCGTCGATCTTGCGCACCCGCGGGTTGCCCATCTCGCTCACGTAGAGGTTGCCCTTGCCGTCGCCGACGATGTCTGAGGGGGAATGGAACTGCGCGATGGCCGCCGGACCATCCTTGTATCCTGCCCCCCCCGTACCGGCGACGGCTTGCATGAGCCCGGCATGCGTGCAAGCGCCGCGGCTGCACACTTGGGCGCACTGCCCCTTTTCTCCGCAGAGCGTGCCGTCCAGCCGAGCCTTGTAGCGGCAGATGCCCTCTGCCACGTCGCAGGTCGGCTCTTGGCATGGGCCAGCGTCCGGGCAGAGGTCCGCCGGCTTGCCGACGACGTGCTGACAGCCTTTGGCCGGGTCGCAGGCGTCGAGGGTGCAGGCGTCGCCGTCGTCGCAGCTCGCGCCGCGCGGGCGCAGCAGGCGAAGCCGGCTGGTGGACGCCATCGACGCCAGGATGCTGCCGTCGGGGCGTGCGGCGATCGCCCGGACCTGGGTCAGCGCGACGGCGGCGCCGAGGCCCGCGCTCGCGTTTCCGCCGCCGGCGACCAGCGTGACGGTCTCTGTCGCCGGGTCGTAGCGGCGGACCACGTGGAGGCTGAAGTCGAGGAAGAGCACGCTGTCGTCGGCGTAGTCGACGCCGAAGATCGCTGGGATGGCGACGGACCTCTGGCCGATGCCGGACAGCGGCGCTGAAGTGTGACCATGCACAAGCGCGGTGGTGACGATTCCTTGCGGCGAGATGCTGCGCAGGGCCGCGTTGCCGCCGTCGGCCACCCAGGCCACGCCGCTCGGCGCCACGACCACGTCATTCGGGTAGTTGAAGCGCGCGACGCTGCCAGGGCCGTCGACAAAGCCGATCAAGCCGCCGGTGGAGCCTGCAAGCGACGTCACCGTGCCATCGGCGCTGATCTTGCGAATCGCGTGGTTGGCATGGTCGACGAGGATGGCCGCGCCGGCGGAGTCAAAACTCAGCCCCATCGGATGATTGAAGCGGGCGACTGCGCCCTTGCCATCGACGTGGCCGACCGCGCCCTGGGTGCCGGCCAGCGTGCTGACCGTGCCATCGGTCGCGATGCGCCGAATCGTGTGGTCGTTGCGGCTGGCGACCAAGATCTCGCCCTGCTTGCCGCGGTCGATGCCCTCAGGCTGATGAAAGCGCGCTTCGGTCGGCGCGCCGTTGACGTGGCCCAGGTTCTGACCGAGGCCGCCGGCCAGGGTGGCGCCGCTGCCGGCCGCTTTCCACCGGCGCGCTGAGTGGTTTGTCGCGTCGACCACGAGCACGCTGCCGTCCGGTTCTGCGGCCATCGCCACGACGCCCTGCCAGCGAGCGATCGTCTGGCCGTCGACGTGCATGGTCGAGCCGTCGTGTGGTCCGACGAGGTTGGCCGCGGTCTCTGGTCCGCCGGCTGGGACGGCGACCATGTCGTCGCGGTTGGGCTTGCAGGCGCCGCCACGGCAGCGCTCGCCGCTGGTGCAGGCGCTGCCGTCGTCGCAAGGGCTGCCGGTCGGCCGTGGCTTGTGGCTGCAACCGTTCTTCGCGTCGCAGAGCGAGTCGGTGCACGGGTCGCCGTCGTTACAGCCAAAGTCCGCAACAGCCTTGCACTTGCAGTCTACGGCCTTGGGGCCTGGTTTGCAGACCCCGCTGGCGCAGGCGTCGCCGACCGTGCAGGGATCGCCGTCGGCGCACTCGAGGGCCAGCTGGAGCGCGACGCAGCCCTTGCCCGGGATGCAGCCGTCAGCAGTGCAGGCGTTGCCGTCGTCGCAGAGGGGTGCCGGCGCTGCGATCTTCCACAGTGGGCTCGATTGGTGCCACGACACGAGCGCGCCACCGTCGGGCAGCCCGACGATTCCAAGCAGCTGCGACATGGCGACGAGAGGGCCCGGCCCCTGCGCGGCGCTGCCGCCGCCGGCGACCAGGGCGAGCCGTCGGCTGGCGTCGATTCGGGCCACCTTGCCGGGCGACGTCGCCACCCAGATGGTGCCGTCGTCGAGGACATCGATGCCAACGGGCTGATGCAACGAGGCCGCGCGACCGACGCCCTCCGCGTCGACCGGCCGCCGGCTGCCGATGACGGTGACGACGAAGCCGTCCGGTGTGAGCCGCCGAATGGCGTTGTTGTAGTGATCGGAGATGTAGAGGCTGCCGTCGGGGCCAAAGTCGAGGCACATCGGCTGGTCGAAGCTCGCAACCGCTGCAGGGCCATCGCGCAGTTGGGGAACGCCATTGCCCGCCGCGGTGGTCACCACGCCGCCCTCGAGCCTACGGATGCGGTTGTTGAGGCGATCGGCGATGAGCACGGCGCCGCCGCTTGCGACCCGCACGTCCGTCGGGAAATAAAAGGTCGCCACCGCGGCGGCGCCGTCCTGAAAGCCGATGTCGCCGCCGACGAGGGTCGTCACGTTGCCCTTGGGGCTAATCTGGCGCAGTCGGTGGTTGTACGTATCGGCGACGACGAGGCCGCCGTCGGGCTGAAAGTCGATGCCGCACGGGCTGTTGAAGCGCGCCTCGAACGCCTGGCCGTCTTGTAGGCCTCCGCCGACGAGGCCACCGGCGACCGTGCGCACGTTGCCGTCGGCGCTGATCATGCGAATCCGACCCGCCATCTCGACCACCGCGATCCGGCCATCGGGCGCCCGGCGCATCCCCCAGGCTCCGCTGAAGCGCGCGCTGGCGAGCGGGCCGTCCTGGTGGCCGCTCCCGCTGCCGATGCCGGCAGTAGTCGCCGAGGCATAGCACTGGCTGCCGCCGCAGAAGTTGAAGGCGGTGCAAGGATCGCCATCGTCGCATGGCGCGCCGAGGATGAAGGGCACGTGGCTGCAGGCACCCGTCGCCGCGTCGCAGGCGTCGGTCGTGCAGGGCCGACCATCGTCGCAGGAGATCTTGGGGTGGACGCACTTGCCGGTCTTCGGATCGCACTCGTCGCGGGTGCAGTTGTTACCATCATCGCAGGTGTCGTGGCGCAGGCGGACCTTGCGCACCCGTTGGTTGCCATAGTCGCCGACGATGAGGTCGCCGTATGCGTCAATGGCGATGCGCGCCGGAATGTGCAGCTGCGCGACGGAGGCTTTGCCGTTCGCGAGACCCGCGGCGTTGGCGAGCAGCGACACCACCACACCGTCTGACGTGATGCGTCGCAGCCGGTGGCTACCGCACTCGACGCTGTAGACGGTGCCGTCATTGGCCACCGCGACGTCGCACGGCTCACTGAACTTTGCGGCGGCGCCCTTGCCGTCGAGGGCGTCACCGCCGGCGCCGCCCGCCAGGGTCGTCACCGTGCCATCGGGCTGCAGACGGCGAATCGCGGCGCCGTAGCGGTCAGCGATGACGAAGCTGCCGTCAGGCGCCCGCGCCATGCCGTAGGGCCTGTGGAACCGCGCCGCGCCGCCTTTGCCATCGACGACGGCACAGGCCCCGGGCGCACCAGCGACGGTCGTCACATCGCCCGTCAGCGTCACCCGGCGAATCAGGCAGTTGATGTCGTCGGCCACCCACACCGCGTCGTCCTTGCCGAGGGCGACGTCGATCGGGTCGTTGAACTTGGCGGCGGCGCCCTTGCCGTCGGCGTACCCGGCGCCTTGGCCACCGGCGAGGGTTGTGACGTCGCGGTTCTTGGCCATCCAGCGGATGGCGTCGTGGCCGGTGTCCGCGATCGCCGCCGAGCCGTCGGCGGCGTAGATGATGCCGCGTGGGCTGTCGAAGGTGGCCGCGCCGGCCTTGCCGTCGACCGGCAGTGGCGTCGGCGAGGCGACGTGCGACCCGGCGACGGTGCGGACCACGCCGTCTGCGCCGAGCTCGCGGACGCCTTGGACCCCTTCCGAGAGCAGGGCCATGGCGCCGGAGGGCGCCAGCGCGAGGCCGAAAGGCCGGCGCGTGCGGGCCAGCAAGCGCGGTCCATCGACGATCTGGTCGGCCTCATGGTCGATGAGGGTCTCGACCTCGACGTGGGGGGCCAGGGCGCGGCAGACCCCGCCGCCGCAGGTCTCGCCCTTGCTGCAAGCGTTGCCGTCGTCGCAGGCGCTGCCGTCGGCCTTGCCCGCGCACTGCGCCGGATCGACGTTGCATGACGGCGACTTGGGGCCACTGACGCACTTGCCGGCCTTGCAGGCGTCGCCGGTGGTGCAGGGGTCGTCGTCGGCGCAGGCGCCGCCGTCTGCGGCCGGCAAGCTCTGGCAGCCGACGCCGGCAACGCAGCTGTCCGTCGTGCAAGGGCTGCCGTCTTCGCAAGCGTCATGTTGCGACAAGTGGCTGCATCCGCTGAGCTTGTTGCAGACGTCCTTGGTGCACGCAACGTTGTCGTCGCATGCTGAGTCAGCGGCCATATTGACGCAACCGGTCTGGGGAAGGCAGGTCTCCACCGTGCAGGCGACGCCGTCGTCGCACACCTGGGACGGCGGTAGCTTGTCGTTGTTGCTGCACACCCCTGTCTTGCTGTCGCAGGAATCCAGGCTGCATAGATTGGAGTCCTTGCAGTCCTTGGCGAGGCCCGCGAGGCATTTGCCGGCGCCGCAGGCGTCATTGATGGTGCAGCTGTTGCCGTCGCTGCAAGGGTCGGTGTTGGTGAAAACGATGCATCCCAGCTGCGGGTTGCAGAGGTCGGTGGTGCAGACATTGGCGTCGTCACAGCTCTTGGGCTTTCCCTTCTGGCACACCTTGTCTTTGCAGACCTCTAAGCTGGTGCACAGATCGTCGTCGTCGCAGGCAGCGACGTTGGCTGCGTACTGACAACCCAGCGACTTGTCACAGCTGTCGTCGGTGCAGGGGTTGCCGTCGTTGCATTTGCCGCCGCTGCCGGCCAAGGGGTCGGCGCAGAGGCCGCCCTTGCACACGGTGTTGACGGTGCAGGTGTCGCTGTCGTCGCAGGGTTCGTCGGTGTGCAGGGGGAGGAGCTTGCACAGACCGGTCAACGGCTGGCAGGTCGACTTCTGGCAGTAGCTGTCATTGACGGACGGGCAAGTGATGACGGTCGATGGGCTGACGCTGCACGACCAGGGCAGCGCCGATTTGTCGCAGAACAACGTGCCGTTGCAGGCGTCGCCGTCCTCCTGCGGCAGGCAGTCTTGGTTCTGCTTGCACAGGCAGATCCCGCCGCCGCTCTTGCAGGCTCCGTTCTCGCAGATGTCGCCCTTTGTGCACGGATCGCCGTCATCGCAGACCTTGTTCTGCTGGACGAAGGTCATCGCGCACTTGCCGGTCTTGGGCTGGCAGATGCTCTTGCTGCACGCGGTGTTGTCCACGCTCGGGCAGCTCGGGATGCTCGCGGGGTTGAGGGAACAGACCCCGAGGCCGTCGCCGACGGCGCCGGACTTGTCGCAGTAGAGCATGCCGTTGCAGGCGTCGCCGTCCTCGTAGGCGGCGCAGTCGGCCAGCGTCGAGCACTTGCAGGTGTTCGGCGCGCCGACCTTGCAGGTGCCCTCCTGGCAGCTGTCGTTCGGCGTGCAGGGGTTGCCATCGGCGTTGCAGGGCGTGCTGTCGAAG
The DNA here is from genome assembly GCA_005777155.1 of Pseudomonadota bacterium. Taxonomy (GTDB): domain Bacteria; phylum Myxococcota_A; class UBA9042; order UBA9042; family UBA9042; genus SXNM01. The sequence goes on from SXNM01000450.1 coordinate 17,949, forward strand.
ACGGCCTTCGGGGCGCAGGCGCCGGACTTGCCGTCGCAGGTGTTCTTCTTGCAGGTGGTGTCATCGACCGTCGGGCAAATGACAACGGTGGCGGGATTGGTCTTGCAGGTGCTGGATTTCAGGTCGCAGTAGGGCACGCCGTTGCAGAAGTCCTGGTCATCCTTGCCCTTGCAGTCGGCGTCGACCTTGCACGGGCAGGTGTTGCCAGACGGGACGCAGCTGCCGGTTTGACACGACTCGCTGGCGGTGCAGGGGCTGCCGTCGTCGCAGCTCTCGCCGTCGGGCGCAAATTTGGCGACGCACGTGCCGCTCTTTGGCTCGCAGACGGTCTTCTTGCACGAGGTGTCGTCGACGGTAGCGCAGCTGACGACGGTCGCCGGGTTGAGCTGGCACTTGCCCACGGCCTCGTTGCAGAACAGGGTCCCGTTGCAGGCGTCGCCATCTTCCAAGCCCTTGCAGTCGACGTCGGCTTGGCAGCAGACCTGGGTGCCCGGCTGGCAAGCGCCGCCCTTGCAGACGTCGCCCTCTGTGCAGGGCTTGCCGTCGTCGCAGGGCGCCTTGTTCGGGGTCTGGACCATACTGCAGGTCCCCGTGCTCGGTGCGCAGGCGTTGACCTGGCAGGGGCTGTCGGCGCTCTTGTCGCAGGCGACGACGGTGGCAGGGTTCTGCACGCAGGCCTTGCCGCCGCCGACCTGGACCGCGCAGTACCAAGTCCCTGCACAGAGGTCCGCCTTGCCGTCCTTGCCGAGCTGCTTGTCCTTGCAGTCGGCGTCGCTGGCGCAGAGGCAGATGGACGTCCCAGGGGCGCACACGCCGCCCTTGCAGGCGTCGCCGAGCGTGCAGGCGCTGCCATCGTCACAGGCGGTGGGAGAGGCCGCGGTGGGCAGCGACGTGCAGGTGCCGCCCGCACAGCCATCGTCGGTGCAGGGATCGCCGTCGTCGCAGTCCTTGCCCTCTAGGCCCTTGCAGCTGCCCAGTTGGCAGGAAGAGGTCGCCGTGCAGGGGTCGTTGTCGTCGCAGAGGGCGTCGTCAGGGAGCGCCGTGGCGACGCAGCCGAGCTGGCTGTGGCAGTAGTGGCCGAGGCAGGGGCCCGCGGGGTCGCCGCAGTCCGCCGGTGTCTTGCAGGGCTTGTCCCGGCCCAAGATCTCGGCGTCGCTGGACGAGCTGTCGCCGGTCGCGGCGTCGGCGCCCGCGCTGTCGACTCCGTCCTCGGCGGTCAGATCAGCCGCTGCGGCGTCGGAGTGGATGTCGGCGCCGGTATCTGGCGACGCGCTCGGAGCCGAGGTGCCACACGCCGCGGCGAGCAGCGTCCACGCCGCCAGCGCCATCCGTCGCGAAGTGTCGGCCATCGACGGCCTGCCACAACGCATGTGCATCAACGCCACCCCCCGCTCGATCCTCGCGTCCGATGTCAGGATGCAAGGATCGAGCGAGCGGGGCAACAGGTTCTGCGGCAGTGCGTTACGCCGAGGCCGCCAGCGCTTCGCGGCGCCGGATCACTTCAGCTCGAAGCGGCTGATGCCCATCATGCCGCCGCCGAGGTGGACGGCGCCGCCGCCGACGACGACCTGCGAGGCCCAACCTTGGTAGGGCAGCCAGCTGTCGAACGTGGGCTTGCCGGCGTCAGCGACGCTGAACAGCATCAGGCCGGTGGACCAACCGGCGCCGACGAACAGCCACTTGTCATGCGCCTCGATGCGGCTGGCGCCGACGCCGAGGTCCGCGCTGCCGTGCAGCGTCAGCTCGCCCTTGCTGCCGAGCTTCCAGGATTGCAGCGTCGTCGCCGGCTGCTTGCCCGCCGCCACCTGCCAGTAGGGCTGCCACAGCCCGAGGTACAGGTGATCGCCGACCTTGCGCGCACTGCCGGCGTGTCCGTCGAGCACGACCTGCTTGACCAGCCAAGCCTTGTTGCCGACGATCTTGAGTGAGCAGAGGAGGTTGTCGATCTTGCCGTCCTCTGGCTTGCTGCCGGCGCTGGTCTGCCAGTCGAGGGTCCAGACCAGCTTGCCGTCGTCGGCGAGCGCGACGACTTGGCCTGGGACGTTGACCTTCGGCAGCGCCTTGGGCGCTTTGATGTCACTGACGTCGATGCGATCGAGCCAGTAGCTGCCGCTCCAGGAGTCATCTGCGCCCTCTTTGGGCTCGTAGTGTGTCAACACCAAGGTCTTGCCGACCAGCGTCGCGCCCTGCGTCCAGCTAGCGCCTGGGATCTCTACCTCGCCGACCAGCGTCGGCTTGGCGGGATCGCTGAGATCGAGGCCGCGGACCCAAGTCGTGCTGACGTACTTGCCCGGACAGGAGGTCGGGACCTCGGTGGGCTTGGAGTCGCCGCCGCCGCCGTCTGGCGGCACCTCGCCGCCCGGATCTTTCGGCTCGCTGCTGCCGCCATCCGCCGGATCGGGCGCTGCGCCAGCGTCCGTCGCCGGTGGGGGCGTGCTGCCTTCCTTGCCGGGCGTGCCGCCGCCGCTGCCGCTCGAGCCGCCGGACCCGCCACCGACCACGACCTCGCCCTTGCAGGTCGGGTCATCGGGTACGTACGCGCTCTGGTGCCACGTCAACCACAGCGTGCTTCCGGCCTGGATCGTCTCGTGTGGCGACCACCAGCCCCAGCTCTTGCTTGAGCCGTCCTGTGCTGGCGCCGCCCAGTGGCCCACCGCCTTCGGCGCCGCGGGGTCTTTGACATCGAAGGCCTCGACGCCCTCGTAGCCGACGGCGTAGACATGCGCGCCGTGGCCAAAGAGCCGGCCCCAGCCCGCCTTGGCGGCGACGGCGCCTGTTGGCGCTAGGTCGTCGGCCGAGCCGGCCGCCAGCACGCGCAGCGTCGCCCCCTGACCGCCGCTCCACGAATCCTGCCCGCCGGTCAGCGCCACGAGGCGATCGCCAGCGTAGGTGAGGTCCCAGACATCGACGGCGAGCTCGAGGTGGGCCAGGGCCGCCGGCTTGGCGAGGTCGGCGATGTCAACGGTCTCCAGCGCGACGTTCGAAGCGCGCAGCAGCACCTTGCCATGCTCGATGGAGGCCAGCTGCCACCACGACGCGACCTTGGGCGTGTAGCTGCCGTGCAGCGTGATCTTGCCCGCGGCGTCGACCTGCGCAAGCTGGACCGAGACGTCGAGCTGCGTCTTGGCCGAGTCCTTGACCACGCCGAGCAACACCAGCCCGCTGGGCAGCACCTCGACCTGCTGCGACCAGCTGCCGGCCGGTGCGAACGCGAGGTCGCCGACGACTGTCGGCTTGCCCTTGGCGTCAAGCTGCACCGTGCGGAACAGCTGTCCATCGCCGCCGTTGCCGTGCAGCAACCAGAGGCCCGGCGTCTTGTCGGTCAGATCTTGCAGACCGACGCCCCAGGGGCTCCAGCCCTTGCCGAAGTCGACGCTGCCGGCGCTGGTGATGGTCGCTGCGTCGCTGAGGTCGAACACGCTGAACGTCGGCAACTGCGTCTCGACGACGCCACCGCCGGGCGTCGGAGCCGAACCGGGCGTGCCGCTGCCGCCGCTGCTACCACCGCCGCTGCCGCTGCTGCCGCCGCTGCTGCCGCTGTCGGAACCGCCGCTGCCACTGCCGCCCTTGTCGTCGTCGTCGCCCTTGCCGTCGGTCCCGACACCGCCGCCCTTGCTGATCGGCAGGTGCACAGCCAGCAAGCGGCCGTCGTCGAAGCGCGACGCCGTCAGCGACACATCTTTGAGGCTGAGGCCCGCGGTCTTGGCAAAGGTGTCGCCCTTGGGCGACCAGCTCTCGATGGCGACGCTCTGGCCCTGGCTCGTGTTGTGGTGGCGCAGGACGCCGAGCCGACCGTCGGCGACCCGGCCCGCGCCGCCGATCCATGACCAACCGCCCTTGTCGTCGGGGGTGACCTTGCTGCTGTGCTTGGCCGCCACGGAGGGCTTGCCATCAGCGCCGATGGTGACGCGGGTGAGCGTGTCCTCCAGCCAGGACTGCTTCTTGACGTCGTCCCAGCCGCTGCGCTGACCGACGAGCAACACCTCGCTGGTGCCGAAGTCGGCGAGGCCGACGCCACCGTCGAAGCTGGCGGCGCCCACCTCTTTGGCGGCGCCCTGCGCCGGCAGCTGCAGCACGCGCACCGAGCCACCGCTGACGTTCCAGCCCCAGCCGCCGCCGGGGTACGAGACGCCCACCGCGGCGTCGCCGGCGCTGCCCGTCGCTGTGCTGCCCTTGGTGCCGGTCGCCACGCCGCCGGCCTCGGCGACGCAGCCGTAGGGGCCGTAGCAGCCCCAATACCAGGGACTCCAGCCGGTGTCGGCGGTGACGACGACGACCTTGTCGCCGATGCGCCGCGAGTGGACGATCCATCCTGGCAACTCGACGGCGCCGAGCTGCGCGGTCTTGCCCGCCGCATCGACGCTGGCGGTGACGACGCGGCTGCCGGACCACGCGACCAGCTTGCCGCCCTCGCCGGTCTTGACCTCGTAGGCGTTGGACTGGATGAGCACGACCCGCTCGCCGTCGACATACATCTCGCGTGGCACGCCGGCGGTGGGCAGGCCAGAGAGGCGCGTCGGTTTGGCCGGGTTCTTGACGTCCACGACCTGCAGCCCGCGGAACTGATTCAAGATCAGCATGCGATCGCCGACCACGCGGACGACATCGCCCTCCTCGACCTTGACCTTGCCGCTGTCGCCGGCCGTCGGGGCACCCTCGCCACCGGCGGACGCGTTGCCGTCCTTGGTCTGCTGGCCGCCACCGGCTGGCGCCCGCGAGCTGAAGCTGCTGGCGCCCGTGGGGTCGCCTTCTGTATCGCCGCCATCGCAGGCGGCAAGCGCCAGCGCGACCGCGACCAGCGCCCAACGCTGGACCCCATTGCCCACAATCCGAAGCATGACGTCACTCCCTCGGCCGCCGCAGCGGTCGTTGGCCCCTTCGCCGCACAAGAAAGGATCTCCCGCGGCCGAAGGCAAGGGGCAACGCGGCGCGGCGGCGTCGCTGTCCCCGAGCCTTGACCCTCCGTCGACTCGGCTGCCACCCTGCCGCCGCCGTGCCGCGCCCCGGCGGCGACCCAGGACGAGTCTCGGCGGGCATCCGTCGACGACCCGGAGCACCGTGCCCACCGACCCGCCGCCGTTCAGCGACGCCGCGCAACCGCCTGAACCTCTCGCCACCGCCGGCCTCGGCCGCGAGCTGTGGCGCGAGGCGCGCTATCGCGTCGCCATCCACCGCGTGCCGCTCACCGACGGCGGAGTCAGCGAGCGCGCCTTCATCGACCACCCCGGCGCGGTCGTCGTCTGGGCCGAAGACGCCGACGGCCGCGTCGCCTGCGTCGTGCAGCGCCGCGCCGCCCTCGGCCTGCAGCTGCTCGAGCTGCCCGCCGGCACCCTGCGGCCAGGCGAGGCGCCCCTCGTCGCCGCTGCGCGCGAGCTGCGCGAGGAGACGGGCCTCCTGGCCGCGGACTGGCGCGCCCTCGGCGACTTCTTCCTCGCGCCCGGCTGCAGCAACGAGCGCATGTGGGCCTTTGTTGCCCGCGACCTGCGGGCTGGCCCGGCGTCGTTGGATCCAGACGAAGACCTGTCCCTGCGCTGGCTACACCGCGCGGAGCTGCTGGCCCAGGCCGCCGACGGGCGCCTGCGCGACGCCAAGTCGCTGGCGTTGCTGTCGCGCCTGCTGCTACAGGGCGAGGTCCAGCCGCCCAGCCGCGCCCCACGCGACGATGATGCCGGCGACCGATGACCCCGCGACCGCCGTAGACCGAGCCCCCCGTCGGGGCGGGTCAGCTCGGCCAGCGCGACATGGCGCCGAGATCGTGGACCGCGCCGTAGCCGGCGCCGCGCAACTGGCTCGCCGCGGTCGCGCTGCGGATGCCACTGGCGCAGTAGACGACGATCGGCCGAGCCTTGTCCGAGCCGACGTCGCGCAGGCGGCCGCTGAGCTCCGCGAGCGGCACGTGGACGGCGCCGGGCAAGTGCCCGCTGGCGAATTCTCCGCCGGAGCGGACATCGAGCAGCAGGGCGCCCTCAGCGACCAACTGGCGCGCCGCCGCCGGGTCGGCCTTGCCGACGAAGCGCCGAAAGAGCAGAAATGCCAGCAAGAAACCAAAGATCCACGGCAACATCGACGACATCGGTTCGACCTCTCGGGTGGGTCGCGCCAGCGCGGCGCGCAGCCAGGGAGGCGCGAGGCGCCCCAAGTGTTACGGCTCCCGCCCTTGGTGGCCGGCGAAGGCCCGGCGTGACCACCACGCGCATAGAGCCTCGGCGTCCGCCGCCTCGACGCCGTAGGCCGCGCACGAGGCCTCGGCAAACGCCACCAGGGCGGCCCACCGCTCAGCGCCAGCGGCGCAGGCGTGGGCACGGGCAAAGGCGGCGATGGCAGCGGAAGCGGCGGCGGGGTGCGCCGGCAGGGGCAACGCCTCGACTTGCCGTGCGCTCAGCTTGATGGCGTCGACGTTCAGCGCAGCGCCAGCGTACCTGCGCCGCGCGACCCAGGTGGCGACCGGCGAGGCGATGGCGGCGGCGGCGGCCCACAGCCGGTCGGCGTCGGCGGCCGTGACGGTGATGAGCGGCAAGCTCGGCAGGTAGCGGCCAGCGGCGTCGACGAAGACCTCCAGGGCGCGGGTCTGGGTGGCGACCATCGCCTTGGGCACGAGGCGGGCAGCCATCCAAGGCCCGAGCCGCCCCTGTGCAGCCACCGCCGCCCTGTCGACGGTCGGCGCCAGCCAGAGGCGCTTGTGGACGCGCGTCGGCCTCTGGCCCCAGGCGCTGCCGGCGAGGTCGAGCAGGCCGGTGGTCAGCAGGGGCGGGTCGGCGCCGCTTAGGTCGGGGTCATCGCGGACATGGCCGACAAGCCCGTAGTATTGATCGCGGAAGTCTGCGGTCGCGCTCGCCAAGTCACCGACCACGCCGCGGCTCTCAAAGGCGATCTCTGGCGCGTCGCCGCAAAGGCCTGCCAGCTCGGACCAGGTCTCAAGCGCTGCCAGCCCCGCGCCGTCCAGGGACCGCGCCGGTAGCGTCTGAAATCCGGGGCCTTGGAAGCGGACGATCGGACGGTCTTGGTCAGCGCCCACCTCGACGCAGATCCAGCAGGTGAGCACCGACGTGGCCGAGAAGACAGCGGTCTCTGACGTCCACAGCCCGCGCACCGCGCCCGCGGCACGCAAGGCCGCGCGTACCCCCGCCGCATCGCCCGCTGCCAAGACCGAGAGCGGCTGCACCAGCGCCACCAGGGCGCCGCGGCGGCAGAGGGCCGGCGCCAAGGCGAGGAACGCTCCAGCGCTGTCGGTCTGGCCGGCGAGCGCGCCGTGCA
>SXNM01000451.1 GCA_005777155.1 Pseudomonadota bacterium
CCTCGGCGGCGATGCGGGCCCGCTGCGCCTCGGCGACTGCGGCTTGCTCTTGCTCTCTGCTGCGTCGCTCGGCGGCAGCGGCGGCTTGCTGGTCTGTCGACTTAGATCGCTCAGCGCCTTGGGCTGCGCGCTCGGCGGTGGCGCGCTCCTCGGCGGCCTTCTTGCGCTGGGCAGCGGCTGCGGCCTCGTCGGCGCGGCGGGCCCGCTCTTCAGCTGCGATCGCCTCGCGCTCCTCGGCCCGACGCTTGCGCTCGGCTTCGAGGCGCGCCTTTTCGGCGGCGGCCTTGGCGGCGGCGGCGGCGCGCGCCTCTTCGGCCTGCTTGCGTGCAAGGGCGGCCCGTACCTTGGGGTCGTTCTGGCGCGCGCGCTCGCGCTCGTTGTGGTCGCGGATGGCGCGGTCCTCGGCGGACAGGTCCGGTTCGGCTGGCGGCTCGGCCTTGGCTTCTGAACGCGCAGGCACGCCCTTGGCCCCCGCCTCGCTGGGTGCATCCTTCGCGGCGGCGGTGCCTGGCGTCGGCGGGGCCGCAGCGAGGGCCGAGTCGGCGAAGAAGAGGAGCGCGGCTGCGAAGATGGGCCCACCTGGGAGGCGCGTGGCCAAGGCGCTGCCGGCGACAGGCCGCCGCCGCCAGGGCGAGCCTGAGGCTGGTCCTGGTTCGAGGCGTGACGCGACGGGGGAAGTCTGCAGCGAGGGCATGAACATCATTATCTTTTGGCTCCGCGTGGGCGGTTGGACTGGTGAATAGGCCGTGGCGCCGAGGTGATGGCGCCTTTCGATCGGCGCGGCCGCGCTGCAGCGGGCGAGGCACAGCGGTAGCGGACGGTCGCGATGGGTGCGCCGGCGGCGGCGACGCGGCGACCTCGCGGCGGTGCAACGCCGGCGCCAGCGCTCACGGGCATGACTGCTCGCCTTTGGGCCCCAAGCGCGCCACCAGCACGTCGGCGGACTTGCCGCTGCCGACGCGCCCGGCGAGGCCGAGGCCGTCGGTGTAGACCAGTGCGGCGTTGGCCTCGCTGTCTCCCGCTGCAGCGGGAGACGCCAACGAGACGGTCCAGTCGAGGCCGCCTTTGCCGTCGACGCGCCACATCGCGGCCTTGGCGTCGCCCGGCGTCGGCGCCGCGCGGCCGACGACGACGTGGCCCGCCTCGCTGACGGCGACGTCGAAGGCGGTGGCGGCGCCAGCAGCCGGAAAGCTCTGTTGCCACAGCATGTTGCCAACGGCGTCGGCTCGCATCAGCCACGCCACGGCGGTGGTGGCGCCCTTGGCCTTGCGCTGACCGGCGACGGCGATACCGGTGAGCTGCTGGGCGGGATCGGTGTGCAAGGCGAGGCCCCAGCCGCTGTCCTCGCCGTCCTGAAAGTAGGTGCGCTGCCAGGTGACGGCGCCGCTGTCGGCGAGGCGCACCAGCCAGGTGTGCGGGCCCTCGCCACCTGGGGCGGTGTCGCCAAGGACCACAAAGCCGCCTTCCGCCGCGACCGATGCGTCCCATGCGACGTCGAAGCCGCTGGTGCCGTAGGGCTTGACCCAAATCGGGGCGTGGCTGCTCGGGTCCATGCGGGCGGCCACCATCCTGAGATCGCCTTTGGCGTCTTCGACATAGCCAGCGGCGATGGTACGAACGCCGCCGCTCTGTCCGGCGCCGGCGCGCACAGCATGCAGCTCCGTCGCCTCCTGCAGGCTGAAGACGTGGGACCCGATGGGCGCGCCGCCGGCGAGCGCTACAGCGTGGAGGAAGCCGCGCGGCCGGGGATCGCCTTTGTGCCGCCAGGCGCCGACGGCGAGCCCGACGTCTCCGACTCGGTGGGCTCCATAGGCGGCCTGGTCCTCGGCGTCGCCAAGCGTGACGTCGAAGGTCAGCGCACCGAAGCGATCGACCCGCAGGAGCCAAGCGTCGCGCCCGCCGCCGCCCTTGCTGCGGGTATGCCCGACCACGAAGGCGCCGCCATCGGACAAGGGCGCCGCGTCGTGGGCGACGTCGTCGTCGCTGCCGCCGAAGGTCACCTGCCAGCGCAGCGGCTTGCCCTTGCAGCTGCCCTGCTGGCAGGCGTCGGCGGCGGTGCAGGGCTTGCCGTCGTCGCAGGGGTGCGCCGCGGTCGCGCTGTCCGTCAGCGGCGCGTGGCTGCACTTGCCCTGCTGGCAGCCGTCTTGCGTGCAGGGGCTGTTGTCGTCGCAGGGCCCGCAGGTGGCGTCGATGGCCGCATCCACCGTCGAGTCTGGGGATATCGCGGTGTCGACGCTGTCGGCGGTGTCGATGCTGTCGGCGATGTCGAGCTTCATCGCGTCGGCCGCGTTGGCGTCTTTGTCGGCGGCGCCATCGGCCTGAGCCGCGTCCTGCCCCGACTTTGCGCTGTCGGTGACCGCATCCGTCGCAGCCGCTTGCCCGTCGTCGCTGGATTCTCCCCGCTGATCGAGCGCTCCATCGGCGTGGTCGTCGGGAACGTCGGACTTTTCGGCACCGCAGCCAGCCAGCGCCAAGGCGGCGAAGCACGCCAGGGCGGCGGCATTTGCGCTGGGTCGCCGGGTTTTGGCCATGGCGCTCGCCCCTCCCGATTTGACGTGGCTCTGTGCCCGCCGAGCAGCGTGAGGCTGCCTTGGCGCGAGGGCCGGGTCAACGCGAGGCACAGCGGCGTAGCGGCGTATCGGCGCAGCAGCCCAGCAGCAGAGCGGCAGTTCGGCAGTTCGGCAGTTCGGCAGAGCGGCGCGGGTCGCGGGGGGTGCGCACCGCATCTCCGAGGGCTGCAGCGCCTGCGGTCGGCGCCGCCCGTCTACTTGCAGTCGGGGATGGCGGTGTAGACGCAGCCACCGGTCTTGGGGTCGCACATGACGGTGTGGCAGGTCTTGGTGGCGCAGCTGAGGGTGGGCTGCCCGGCTGGGCACTTGCCGGCCTTGCAGGTCGAGCCGCCGGTGCATTTGTCACCGTCTTCGCAGCCCTTGGTGTTGTGGACGCCGAAGCACTTGCCGCTGTCGGGGTCGCAGAGGTCGTCGGTGCAGACCTCGCCGTCATCGCAGGACTTCGGCTTACCGCTCGCGCAGATCCCGCCCTTGCAGGCTTCGCCCTCGGAGCAGGCGTTGCCGTCGCTGCAGGGCTGGCCATCGTTGCCCGGCTTGAGCTTGCACGACTTGAGGGCGTCGCAGTAGCCGACCTGGCAGGGCTTGCCGCCGGCCTGGCAGTCGCCGTCTTTGGCACAGCAGCCGCCGCCGATCTTGGTCGGGAAGCTGCAGGCGCCGGTCTTCGGGTCGCAGGTGTCGTCCGTGCAGGCGATGCCGTCGATGCACGTCTTTGCGAAGCCGGCCTTGCACGCGCCGCCGACGCACTTGTCGTTCAGGGTGCAGGCGTCGTTGTCGTTGCAAGGGTTGCTGTTCTGAATGTGGCTGCAATCCCCGGTCTTCGGATCGCAGACGTCGCTGGTGCAGGGGTTGCCGTCGTCGCAGCCCTTCGCAGGGCCGCCGTAGCAGACACCATTGGCGTACTGGCAGGTGTCCTTGGTGGTGCAGGGGTTGCCGTCGTCGCAGGCGGTGGTCTTGGCGGCGAACCCCTTGGCGCAGGCCTTGGTGGCCAGCGTGCAGCTGTGCGTCGTGCAGGGGTTGCCGTCATCTTTGCAGTCCTCGTCCTTGCCGCAGAAGCTGCCGCAGCCGGCGATGGGCGTGAAGACGCAGGCCCCGTTGCTGGCGGTGCAGCTGTCGGCGGTGCAGGCGTTGCCATCGCTGCAGACCTTGGCGTTGCCGACGCACTTGCCGGCCTTGCAGGCGTCGCCGCTGGTGCAGAAGCTGCCGTCGGTGCAGGCGCCGCCGGTCTTGGCTGAGAAGGTGCAGTCGCCGGACTTCTTGTCGCAGCCGTCATCGGTGCAAGCGTCGTCGTCCTTGCAGGTCTTCAGGTTGGCGCCGCTGCAGGCGCCATTCTTGCAGAACGAGACGGCGGAGCAGGCGTTCTGGTCGTCACAGAGCGTGTTGTCGGCCTTCTTGGTCGAGCCGCACTTGCTGGTCTGGGTGTTGCACGCCTCGACCGCGCAGGGGTTGCCGTCGTCGCCGCAGTGCTTGTTCTCGGTGCAGTTGCCGCCACAGCCGGCGATCAGCGCGAAGGCGCAGGCGCCCGTGCTGGCGGAGCAGCTGTCGGTCGTGCACTTGTTGCCGTCGTCGCACGCCTTCTGCTTGCCCGGAAAGCACTTGCCGCCTTCGCAGGTGTCTGGCGCCGTGCAGAGGTCGCCGTCTTGACAGGGCGCGCTCGTTGGCACGAAGGCGCAGGCGCCGGACTTCTTGTCGCAGCCGTCGGCGGTGCATGGGTTGCCGTCGTCGCAGACCTTGGCGTTGTACCCGACGCACTGCGCCGAGAGGCAGAGGTCAAGACCGGTGCAGGCGCTGCCGTCGTCACACTTGGTGTTGTTCTTCTCGGCGACGGTCTGGCAGGTCTTGCCGGCGTTGCAGAGGTTGAGCTGGCAGGCAGCCTGGGACTTCGGACAGTCGGCGTCGCTGGCGCACTTGCCGCTGCAGTTGGCGACTGGGGCGAACTTGCAGGCCCCGGCCTTCGGGTCGCAGCTGTCGGCGGTGCACGGGTTCCAGTCGTTGCAGGCCTTGGCCGCGCCGGCTTGGCAGGTGCCGGCCTGGCAGCCGTCATTGGTGGTGCAGGCGTCGCCGTCGTTGCAGGGGCCGGATTTGCCGACAGAGGCGCAGCCCTTGAGCGCCTCACCGCAGGCGTCGGCGGTGCAGACATTTCCGTCATCACAGGCTTTCTGCTTTCCAGCGCTGCACTTTCCGTCGGTGCAGACGTCGCCCTCGCTGCAGAGCAGGCCGTCTTGGCAGGGCGACTTGTCGGCGAGCTTGGTGTGGACGCACTTGCTCGTGGCGGCGTCGCATGCGTGGCTGGTGCACGGATTGCCGTCGTCGGCGCAGTCGTTGTCTTGCTGGCAGAGGCCGCCACAGCCGGAGATCGGCGCGTACTTGCACTCGCCCTTGGCGGCGTCGCAGGCGACCGTGTGGCAGTCCTTGGGTGAGCAGACCTTCTGGGCGGTCGGCTTGCAGAGCCCGGCTTGGCAGCTATCGCCGGACGTGCAGGCGTCGCCGTCGTTGCAGGGGCCCGTCTTGCTGGCGTGCTTGCAGCCGGCGTCCTGGCCCTTGCTGACGCAGGTGTCGATGGTGCAGTCGCTCTTGTCGTCGCAACCGAGCGGCGCCCCGGCCTGGCAAGCGCCGTCCTTGCAGGCCTCGCCAACGGTGCAGGCGTCACCGTCTTCGCAGGGCCCTTCGAGCGCCTTGTGCTGGCAGCTGCCGCTCTGCTTGTCGCAGGCGTCGCTGGTGCACGCCTTGCCGTCGTCGCAGAGCTTGGCGGTGCCGGATTTGCAGACGCCGCCGTCGCAGACGTCGTTCAACGTGCAGGGGTTGCCGTCGCTGCAATCGCCGTTGGCCGGCGCGGTCGTGCAGCCCTTTGCGCTGTCGCAGCCGTCGAGCGAGCACGGGTTGCCATCGTCGCAGACCAGCTTGGCGCCAGCGCCGCACGTGCCGGCCTTGCAGGCGTCGTTGGAGGTGCACGCCGAGCCGTCGGCGTCGCAGGGCTTGCCGTCGGGCTGGGCGACGGTGGCGCAGGCGCCGGTTTTAGGGTCGCAGGCGTTGCTGGCGCAGGCGTTGCCGCTGTCGGTACAGGTGATCGCCGTCGCGGCATCGACCGCGCAGGCGCCGCCGACGCAGGCGAGCGCGCCGAGGCAGGGGTTGCCGCCCTTGCCAACGCAGTCGGCAGCCACCTTGCACTCGCAGACCAGCTTGGCGCTCTTGCAGGCGCCGGCGAGGCAGCCATCGCCCACGCTGCAGGCGTTGCCATCGTCGCATGGCTTGCCGTCGGCGCTGGCGGCGGCGACGCAGCCGGCGGCGGGCTTGCAGGCGTCGTCGCTGCAGAGGTTGCCGTCGTCGCAGCTGGCGCTGACGTCCTTGCCCTTGCAGACGCCGCTGCCGCAGACGTCGCCAGTCGTGCAGGCGTTGCCGTCGTCGCAGGCGCCCTGGCCGGGGGCGTTGGCGCAGCCCTTGCCGGGCAGGCAGGCGTTGGTGGTGCAGGCGTTGCCGTCGTCGCAGCCCACCGCGGTGCCGGCACAGACCCCGGCTTTGCAGGCGTCGGCGCCGGTGCAGGCGTCGCCGTCGTCGCAGCCGGCGCCGGCGTCGAGGGCCGATGCCGTGCAGCCCTTGGCGAGGTCGCAGGCGTCCTTGGTGCATGGGTTGCCGTCGTCGCAGGTGAAGTTGGTGCCGCTGCAGCCCTTGTCGTCGCAGGTGTCGCCGAGGCTGCAAGCGTTGCCGTCATCGCAGGGCAGCGGCTTGCCGCCTGGACCCAGGGCCTTGGTCGAGGTGCAGCCGCCCTTCTTGTCGCAGGCGTCCGTGGTGCAGATGTCGCCATCATCGCAGGACTTCGGCGCGCCTTGGCAGCTCCCGCCGAGGCAGCCGTCCAGCTCGGTGCAGGCGTTGCCGTCGTCGCAGACGGTGCCGACGCCGACGCCGGTGGCGGCGCATTTGCCCGTGGTCGGCTCACACGCGGTGAGGACGCAGGGGCCGGTCCCCTCGCAGGTCTTGGCGGGTCCGGCGCTGCAGCCGCTGGCCTTGCAGGTGTCGCCGACGGTGCACTTGTCGCCGTCCTCGCAGGCCGCGCCCACCGCCGGGTCGTGGCTGCAGCCAAGGGTCGCGTCGCAAACGTCGAGGGTGCAGGGGTTGCCGTCGCCGCAGTTGGCGGCTTTGCCCTGACAGAGCGCGCCCTTGCACGCATCGTTGCCGGTGCAGGCGTCGCCGTCGTCGCAGGCGCTGCCGTCGGCCGCCTTGACGTGGCTGCACTCGCCCTTGTCCTTGTCGCAGCTATCGGAGGTGCATGGGTTGCCGTCGTTGCAGTCGCCGACCGCCGACAACGCGCAGACGCCCTGCTGGCACACGCCGATTTGACAGCTGCCCGTCGCGGCGCCTGCGCCCGGCGCTTTGCAGCCACCGCCGTCCTTGGGCGCGTGGGAGCATCCCTTGCCCTGGACGCAACCATTAATGGTGCAAGGGTTATCGTCGTCGCAGAGCGGAGCCTTGCCGCCGATGCATTGGCCCTTCTGGCAGGCCTCTCCAGAGGTGCACGGCTCGCCGTCGTCGCAGAAGCTCGACTTTGAGGGGTGGGCGCATTTGCCCTTGCTATCGCAGAGGTCGTAGGTGCAGGCGTTGCCGTCGTCGGGGCACAGGCCCTCATCGCTCTGTCCGTCGCAGTCGTCGTCGAGGCCGTTGCAGCTCTCGGCGCTGGCCTGGGCGCCTGGGCAGCCGCAGCTCCCTTTGGCCCAGCTTGGCGGATCGAATCCGGGGATGGGCGCGCACAGCTTGGCGCTGGTGCCGCTGACGCCGGGTGTGTCGAGGCATTCGAACTTGCCGGGAGCGAGCCCGAGGACGACGCATGCGCCGTCATCTTTGCAGAGCGGCAGGCAGTGCGGGCCGTCGACGGTGAGGGCGCAGCGGCCGCCGGGGCAGTCGCTGTCTTGGCTACAGACCGAGCAGATGGCGCCGGGCGCGGGGCCGCCGTCGTTGACGTCCGTGGCGTCGGTGGCGTCGGTGGCGTCAGAGATGACTTCGGCGTCGGCGCTTTGGCCGTCGGGCGGGGAGTCTGCGTCGGCGGTGCCGGCGTCATCGACGTCGCCGGTTGGGGCGTCGACGCTGCCAACTCCTTCGGGCGCGACGCCGCCATCGCCGACGCCGCTGTCGACGTTGGCGAGGGCGCCGTCTGCCGCGGCGTCTTGTGCGGCGTCGCCGAGGCCCGCCACAGCCTCATCGCCACTACAGGCGGCGAGCAGCAAGGCGACAGCGCCGAGAACGGCGATGGCGACTCGGCGAGGCATTGCGCGCTGTCGGCTGAAGGCAGTACTGCTGGGCATTTTTCGCTCCACGAGCGGGGCGCTCAACCGCTCGCGCCTTTGACGATGATACGACGGCCCGTCGGTGTCGAAAAGCCGAAGGATGAGGGATTCGCTTCGCCGTGGATGGTCGGGGGTTGGGTTGGGAATTGAGAGCTTGCGCGGTGGGTGGGTGTGTTGAGCGGGGGCAGGTAGCGGCGGGGTTTGGGGCGGGGCGACTTGGCTGGCGCGGTGTTTTTGGTGGCATTGAGGAGGTCTTGAGACGGTCTTGAGACGGTCTTGAGACGGTGTCAAATATGGGTTTTCTGCTTCTGCCGGTGCTGAGCGTTTCGGATTGTTGTGTACCTGCGCATTGTTGTGTCTGGAGACTTGGCGGGTACTCGTTGGCATGGATTGTGCCTTGGTGCTGGTCAGGCCCTTGCCGAGGGCTTGGTCATTGGAGGGGCGTCGGGCCCGAGCCCCTCCAAAACCGCAGAGACCTGGTGCTGGTGGCAACCTCGACCCGCGCGGTCGAGGCAGGAGCCATTCGGTTCGCCAGCGTTTTTGCTGGCGGGAAGGGGATGGACGGGTCCTGCCTCCGCTGGGGGGAAGGGGGGCCCGGAGGGAGGGAGGAGACTTAGTTTGAGCCGATTTGGCCCCTCCAACTCCAGTCCCGGCTGTTCCCTCTGCCCAATCATGCCCTGCCACCCTCACGCTGGCACCCGGCCGCACCCGGCTTCTCTCCACCGTCCGTTGTTCGGGCCCACCCTGAGCCAAAAAACCGCCCGCACCACTGGCACCGAAAACCGAGGCATCGAACCGTCCGCCCAGGGCCCAACCGTCAAGAGCGCTAGCGCCGAACCAACATCCACCCTCCACCGCGCGCCAAGCCCACCAGGACACAGCGCAATAGCATAAACGCAAATAACATTTCCCCCGACCTCCCCTCCATCAACTTGCAAGCCACCCGCCTGCCTGACATGTTCTGCGGCCAGCGAAAGACGACAGTGAATTTCCACCCGCCCCAGCCCACCGCGTCGTCAAGAACCCGCGCAGACGGCACACCCGAGGCCCCGATGAGCAGAGGCTCCAGCAAACCACACGTCGTCATCCTCGGCGGCGGCTTCGCCGGCC
>SXNM01000452.1 GCA_005777155.1 Pseudomonadota bacterium
GCAGAAGTTCGCCGCCACGTTGGCTGCGAGCTTGCAAGTGCCCTGGTCATCGCATGCGCCGAGGCCGCAGGGCAGGTCGTCGCCATCGTCGCAGTCGGCGCCTTGGGCCTTGGGCAGCATTTGGCAGAGCCCGTCCTGGCAAGCCGACTGCAAGCACACCCCTGACTTGGTCGGCGCCCAACTGCCGGCCGCGCGCGCGCTGTCGCAGTCGGCGACGGCCTCGCAGACGAAGTCGCCCGGCGCGACGCAGCGGCCCAGCTTGCAGAGTTGCCCGTTGTTGCAGTCGATGTCGCGCGCGCAGGCCAGGGTCGGCTCGGGCAGCCCGGCGCAACCGACCGCCTGGGCCATCGTCACCGACGACGCCAGCGCCAGCGCCCGCCGCGCCCAGGCTTTCGCGCTCCCACCTCGTATCTTGACTTGCACCACGGCGGCCTCCCGCGGGCATCGCGGCCCGCCCAGGCAGGCTAGCACCTGCTGCCGATCCGTCCACGAATCCCACCGGGTCGGCGTTCAGGTGACGATAGGCGCGCCGCCGCGTTGGAGGCAGCGGCTGCTGCGGCGTCGTCGGTTGGCACGTGCTGCACCGCCCGCTGCGACGCCGTGCCCGGGCGAGACCGGGCGCTTGCAGCCGAAGTCGCCGCGATCTTGTCGTCGTCACGGGCGGGCGTCATCCTTCGGCGATGGCAGGCGACCGGGCGTGGGTACATCGCGGCGACACTCTGGACCGCGGCGGCAGTGCGCCCGGCGCGGTGTCGTCGTGGCGTGGACCGGCGTCGTTAGGGCAGGGGCAGGCGCCGTTGGAGCGGGGGCAGGCGTCGTCGGAGCGTGGGCTGGCGTCGTCGCCGTCGGATCCATGGCGAAGAGCGTCGGCGGCCTTCGCCATGCTGGCCCTGCCGGCGCTGCTGGCGCTGCTCGTCGCCTGTGGCGCTCGCTCCAGCAGCGATCCAGCCTCCGGTGTCCACGGCGCGCCTGCCGACCTCGACAGCCGTCATGCCACCGCCGCCGAAGTCGATGAAGTCGACGACGCCATGGGCCGGCAGGCTGATCCGTCTGAGATCGCGCCCGACTCTGCTGCCAGCGCCGTGGGTACCGCCGAGTCTTGCCTGAGCTGGGCCGCGCCGGTCGAGAAGGGTCCGCTCGGCGCCCTGGACCTCAGCGAGGCGAGCGGGCTCGTCGCCAGCCGCCGTCTGCCTGGCGTGCTGTGGAGCCACAACGACAGCGGCGAGGAGGTCGGCCGGGTGTTCGCGCTCGGCTCAGATGGTGCCCACCGCGCCACGGTGTCGCTGTCGAGCCTGCAGCCCGACGACGTCGAGGACATCGCCCTCGGCCCCTGCGCGCCGCCGGCCGCGACCTCGGATTGCCTCTACCTCGCTGACACCGGCGACAACGGCCATAAGCGCAAGACGGTTGAGATCTTTCAAGTGCGGGAGCCCGACGCCCTCCCCGCGGCCGGCGGTGTGATCGAAGGAGTCGGGGTGCAGGTCCACCGCCTGCGCTATCCCAAGCACCCTGGCCTGCAGGGCGCAGCGGAGGCGTTGGCGGAGCACCCGGACGTCGAGGCGATGGTCGTCCTCGCCGACGGCCGCGTCGTGCTATTCGACAAGCGCGATGACGGCACCAGCGCCGTGTACCGGGCGCCACTGACCGGCGACACCGTAGCGATCGCCGAGGCGCTCGGCACGCTCGACCTGCGCGACGGCGCGCTGAAGCAGGGCCCCTCGCTGCGGACCACCGCCGCAGACCTCAGCGGCGATGGCCGACGTCTGCTCATCCGTACCTATTTCCGCGTCTTCGAGTTCGACGTCGACGGTGTCCTCGCTGCGCCGGCGCTCGAGGTCAGCGCAGCCCTGCCGGCGCTCTCTGCGGCCAAGCGCAGCGTCGCCCACGGCTTCGACACCCAGGGCGAAGCCATCGCCTACGATCCGGCCGGCGGCTTCTGGCATGTCTCCGAGGGGGTCGGCTCGTCGCTGTTCTTCGTCGGTTGCGTCCCATAGGGGCGTGTCGTTTGGTCAGCCGCGCTGGCCGATGTGGCGCAGTCCACCACGCGGCGATGGCAGCGATTGGCGCCGTGCCGCCCTGGTCGGCGAAGTGCGGCGCCTGCTATACCCGCGGCGCCTGGCGCGGTCGCGCCGTCAGACGCTCGCCACGACGGAGGCCCATGATCCCCTTCATTCGACCCCACGCTCTCCTTCATCGGCTCTGCGCCTGCGCCTCCAGCGTGGCGTTGCACATGGGCTGCGGCGCCAGCGCGCCTGTCGCCGGCAACCCGGTGACCGCTGCCCCCGCCGTCGCCCCGTCCGGAGTCGACGTGGCGCAGTTTGGTCAAGGTGTGCGGCCGCAGGACGACCTCTACCGCGCCATCAACGGCCGCTGGCTCGACCAGACAGCGATTCCGGCCGACCGCAGCAACTACGGCGCCTTCACCGCGCTGGCCGACGCCGCCGAGCTGCAGATTCGCGCCATCGCCGAGGCCGCTGCCGCAGACGCCGCTGCAGCAGAGGGCAGCGAGCCGCGCAAGGTCGGGGACCTCTACGCCACCTGGCTCGACGAAGCGGCGGTCGAGGCCCGCGGCCTCACGCCCCTGACGCCGACGCTGGCATCGATCGAGGCGCTGGCGGCGGTGGCAGAGCTGCCGCGCCTGATGGCGACCCTCTCGCGGCAGGGCGCCGACATGCCGTTGCGCCCCTACGTCGGCCAAGACGACAAGGACGCCACGGCGATGATTGGCGGCTTCGACCAGGGCGGGCTCGGCCTGCCGGAGCGCGACTACTATCTACAGAACGACGCAAAGTTTCAGCAGATTCGCGGCGACTACCGCGCTCACATCGAGGCGATGCTGACCCTCGTCGGCGACCCCGACGCCAAGGCCGCTGCCGCCGCGATCCTGGCGCTCGAGACCGAGCTCGCCACCGTGCACTGGGACCGGGTCAAGAACCGCGATCCGCTCGCGACCTACAACAAAGTCGCTCGCGACGAGCTCGGCGCCCTCGGCGGCGCATTCGACCTGCGAGCCCTCAGCGACGCTGCCGGCTTCTCGGCGCTGCCGGCGATGCTGGTGCGGCAACCCACCTACGCCAAGGCCCTCGGCGCCTTGGTCGCGCGCACGCCGCTCGCCACCTGGAAGCGCTACCTGCGCTGGCACGTCGTCTCGTCTGCCGCGGAGCAGCTGCCGCGTGCGCTTGACCAAGAGCACTTCCGCTTCTACGGCAAGACGTTGGATGGCATCCCAGAGCAACGTCCCCGCTGGAAGCGGGCGCTCGCCGCCCTCGACGACGCGCTTGGCTTTGCCGTCGGCCGGCTCTACGTCGCCCGCCACTTTCCGCCTGGCCACAAGGCCAAGATGGATGCCCTGGTGCAGAACCTGCTCCGCGCCTACGAGCGAGAGCTCGCCAGCCTTGACTGGATGAGCCCCGAGACGCGCGCCGCGGCCAAGGTCAAGCTCTCGAAATTCAGAGTCAAAATCGGCTATCCTGAACGTTGGCGCGACTACGCGGCCCTGCGCGTGGTCCGCGGCGACCTCTATGGCAACCACGTGCGCGCCGTCGCCTTTCACTACGA
>SXNM01000453.1 GCA_005777155.1 Pseudomonadota bacterium
GGCCCGCCGGCGAGCCGGCGCCGACCGGCCAAGACGCGCCGCAGCCAGGGGGCCAGGCGCCGAGCCGAACGCCTAGCCCGGCGCCAGGCAAGGCGCCTGTAGCCGCTGGCGACGCCGCGACGGTGGTCCCTTCCAAGGTGTGGCCGCGGGCAGAGACGCTGGCCGCCCTACGCATCGCCGCGCGCGCGCTGGAGGAGACCGCGCCCGCGCGGGCAGAGCCGGCCCTCGCCGAGGCCCGCCTGCTGGCCCATGAAGGCAAGGTCAAGGCTGCGGTGCCGGTGTACGGGCTCGCGCTTGAGCGCAGCCGAGGCGGGGCGCGCAAGGTCGTCGCCTGCGAGCTGGAGCCTGTGGCGCGGCGGGCTGGCGCTCGCGACGACGCCGAGGACGCTGCCCGCATCTGCCGCAGCGCGACGCCTGCGCCGAGCGAAGCGACGCCTCCGGGCGCTGAAACAGACTGAGGCGCCGGCGCCGGTCAAGGGCAGGGCGCACGATCGGGACCCGCCGGTGCGCCTGCTCCGCCGGCGTGCATTCCGTGGCTCTCGTCGGTCGAGACCGTCGCGGCGTTGACCAGCGTCACGGCGTGGGGCGCCTGCTAGGCGAGCGGCGCCAGGAGGTCGAAGGTGGCCTGTGGCGCGCCGCCGGGCGCGGTGTCGTCGGCCGCGGCGAAGTCAAAGCTGACGAAGAGGTCGTCCTCCAGCCGCAGCATGCCGCAGTCGCCGCGCCGAACATCACGCCACTCGCCCGGGCCGAGCGCCTGCAGGTCGTCGCGGCCGATGATCTCTAGGCTTCCGAGCGGCGGCGCGGTCACACGCCACGCCTCGGCGTCGCGCGCCAGGGGCACCAGGAACAGGTGGAGGTCGAGGTCGCCGGTCGGTATCCGCAGCGTAGCGAGGTCGCTCTCTCCGAGGCTGATCGCACGCCGATGGATGGCCACGCACTCGACGAGCGTGCACCGCTGCCAGCCGAGCCGGACGCGCAGCAGTCGCTCATGGCGGCCGCGCTCCGGCTGGGCCTGCAGCACACGCACGCCGCCGATGAACATCAGCGCAGCGCCGACGAGGCAGGCGCCGACGCCCCAGTCGAGGCGGACCAGAGTCTCTGCCACCAGCAAGCCGGTGACTGGGTCGCAGAGGGCGAGGCCGGACTCCTCGCACGGCGTCAGCGCCCAGACGTCGTGCCAGGTCCAAGCCATGAGCGCCAGCTCGCCGAGGGCGAGCCCACCGAGCACCGCGCCGAGTCCCTGAGAGCGACGGCGCTGCAGCAGCGCGGCGATGGTGGCGAGGGCGGCGACAGAGAGGCCGACGCCGAGGGCGCCGGGGAGTGTCTTGTAACCAGGGACGGCCGGGCCCTCCACCTCTAGGATCGTGACGAAGGGCAGCAGCAGCGGCCCGATGAGGCCGAACAGGGCGCCGAGCACGGCGAGCGCGATCCCACTGCTCATCGGATCCTCCCTGGCTGACGCGCCCGATGGCGACGGAGCGACGGCGCGCGGCGAGCGTGGCGGGGCTGGCGAGGCGAGTCGGATCCGCGACGGGGCCGCGGTCGACCGCCACCTTGTGCAGCGACGTGGGACATCGACGCGGGTCGCGCCGCGCGCACGGTGGCGAGGGGGAGGCGGCGGGGCGCGCCCGCAGCGGTCGCCACTGAGCTTGGACGCACGAGCGCCGCCGCAGATCTCTGCGCCCGAGCCCGTCTCGCGAGGCCGGAGGGAGGTTGGGGGCGCTGCGCATCGCCACGCCCATTGCGCCCGGCGGACGGCTCAGCGACGATCTGGCGCCAGCCGCGGCGATGCGCCGGCGGCGCGGTCAAGGAGGTCCAAGCGATGTCGTTTCAACGCAGCCGCAGCTACCCGCAATTCACCGAAGAGCACGAGGCGCTTCGCCGCACGGTGCGCCACTGGGCCAAGACTGAGCTGCACCCGAACGGCGAGGCGTGGGAGCAGGCGCGCCTGTTCCCGCGCGAGATCTTCAAGCGCGCCGCTGAGTTGGGTCTGCTCGGAATCCGGGTGCCGGAGGCCTACGGCGGTCTCGGCCTCGACTGGTGGTACACCGTCTGTTACGCCGAGGAGATGGCGCACAGCGGCCTCGCCGGCCTGACCATGGCGCTGCTAGTGCAGTCCGACATGGCGACGCCGGTCATCGCGGAGATCGGTGACGAGTACCACAAGCGCAACTTCCTCATGCCGGCGGTGCGCGGCGAGGCCATCGCGGCGCTCGGCGTCACCGAACCGGACGCCGGCTCCGACGTCGCCGGTATTCGCACGGTGGCTCGCCGCGACGGCGACGACTATGTGATCGACGGCGCCAAGACCTACATCACCAACGGCACCCGCGCTGACTTCATCACGCTGGCGGTGCGGACCGGCGGCAAGGGGTTCGGCGGTATCTCGCTGATCCTATTCCCGACCGATACCAAAGGGTTCCGCGTCGCCAAGAAGCTGGAGAAGCTCGGCAACCACAGCTCCGACACCGCGGAGCTGAGCTTCGAGGGCTGCCGGGTGCCGGCGCGAAACCTGCTCGGCGAAGAGAACATGGGCTTTGCTTACATCATGCAGAACTTTCAGGGCGAGCGGCTGATCGGCGCCCTCAGTTGCCTCGCCGGCGCGCAGCGGGCGCTCGACGCCACGCTGCAGTACTGCACCGACCGCAAGGCGTTTGGCAGGAGCCTCACCGGCTTCCAGACCGTCCGTCACGAGCTGGTCCAGCTGGAGGCGGAGCTGGAGGCAGCGCGGCAGCTCACGTACCGCGCGGTCCACCTCGTGATCGCCAACGACGACATGGCCATCCGCGAGATCACGATGTCCAAGCTCATCGCCGGCGAGCTGGCCTGCAAGGTCGCCGACCGCTGCCTCCAGCTCCACGGCGGCATGGGCTACATGCACGAGGCGGAGATATCGCGCGCCTGGCGGGACGCTCGCCTCATCACCATTGGCGGCGGCACGAGCGAGATCATGCGCGAGATCTTGAGCAAGCTCGCAGGATTCTAGCGATAGGTGCGGCAGCCGCCGGCGAGGCCGCGGCGCAGCGGACTCGGCGCCGCGCGACGGTGCGTCACATCCTGTCGCATCGACATCCCAACCTGTGGCCGCAGCGTGGCCGCGCCCTGGCCCCGCTCGCCTGGAGGGAACGCGCATGCGCATCTTGCACACCGCCGACTGGCACCTCGGCCACACGCTGCACGACGTCGATCGCGGCCCGGAGCACGTCGCGTTCTTGGGCTGGTTGGTCGAAGTCCTCGCCAGCGAGGGCATCGATACGCTCCTCATCGCGGGCGACATCTTCGACGCCGGCAACCCGCCGTCGGCAGCGCTGCAGCTCTGGCACCGCTTCTTGGTCGACGCATGGCGGCGGCTGCCGGAGCTGCACATTGTCGCCATCGCCGGCAACCACGACTCCCCGAGCCGCCTTGAGGCCAGCGCGCCGCTGCTCGACGCCATGGGCCGGCTGCACGTCGTCGGCAGCGCAGCGCCTGAGCGCATGGTCGCCAAGGTCCCCGGGGCCATCATCGCAGCGGTGCCCTTCCTGCGGCCGATGGACCTGCCGGTCGGGCTGGAGCTGGCCGAGGCCGTGCGGGTCCGCTACGCCGAGACGGTCGCGGCGGCGCGGCTGGCCCAGGGGCCCGGAGACGCCCTGTTGGCGATGGGGCACTGTTACATGGTCGCGGGGCAGGTCAGCGAGCGGTCGGAACGGAAGATCCAAGTGGGCTATCAGCTCGCGCTGCCGGTCGATATTTTCGCCACCGACCTGGACTACGTGGCGCTCGGCCACTTGCACCTGGCCCAGGCGGTGGGCGGGCGCGCGGACGTTCGGTACGCTGGCTCGCCGTTGCCGCTGGCGATGGACGAGCGGCGGTACCGGCACAGTGTGGAGATCGCTGAATTCACGTCTGGCCGGCTGACGGCGCGGCGGGCGCGGCCGGTGCCGCGCCGCCGCCCGCTGCGGCGGATTCCAGAGTCCGGCGCGGCGTCCTTGGCCGAGGTGACGGCGGCGCTTGCTGCGATGCCCGCCGCGGTGGAGGGTGACGACGCGAGCCTGTGGCCGCTGGTCGAGGTCTGCGTCGCGATCGACCGCTACGACCCGGCGACGCGGGCGCAGGTGCAGGCCGCGGGCGTGGGCCGGGCGATGCGCCTCGTCCGCGTCGCCGTCGACGCTGGCCGGCAGCCGATCCCCCTCTCCGAGTCGCTTGGTGGAGCGGTGCATGACCTACCTCGGCTCGAAGACCTAGCCCCGCGCGATGTCTTCGTCCGAAGCTGGTCTGCCGACCGCGGCACGCCAACGCCTGCGCTGTTGGCGGCGTTCGACGACCTGGTGACCATGGCCGCCGATCCCGAGGCTTCGGCGCGTGCCCGCGAGGTGCGCGACCGTGTGGCGCCGCCGCGGTCGACCGCCAAGGCCCGGGGTGCGGCATGAAGATCCTACGCATCGCTGGGGCGAACCTCGCCAGCCTCGCCGACTTTCAGATCGACTTCGAAGCGGAGCCGCTGCGCACCGCCGGCGTCTATGCCATCACCGGCCCGACCGGCGCCGGCACGTCGACGCTGCTCGACGCGCTGTGCCTCGCGCTCTATGGCGAGACGCCTCGCATCAGCGGTCGGGGCGGCGCTCAGGTCCTCGATGGCTATGGCAAAGACGGCGCGCCGCGCCTGTTGGCGGCGAATCAGGTCGGCAACGTGTTGCGGCGCGGCGCTGGCGTAGGCTTCGCGGAGGTCGACTTCCTCGGCGTCGACCAAGAGCGCTACCGCGCCCGCTGGGAGCTGCGGCGGGCCCACAGTCGCCCCGATGGCACACTGCAGGCCGCAAGCTCGACGCTGCATCGCCTCACTTCGAATGGCATGCTGGCCGCAGCGCTTGGCGGCACGGTGACGGAGACCAAGCAGGCGATCGCCGCCAAGGTTGGCTTGGAGTTCGACCAATTTCGCCGCGCTGTGTTGCTAGCCCAGGGGGACTTCGCGGCGTTTCTGCGCGCCAAGCCCGACGAGCGCGCCGCGCTGCTCGAGCGCATGACAGGCACTGCGATCTACGCCGAGATCTCGCGTCAGGCGCACTTGGAGGCGCGTAGCAGGGAGGCGGCCCGCGCCGCGCTGGAGCAAGACCGCGCTGGCCTAGCGCTCGCCAGCGACGCCGAGCGCGCAGGCTGGGCGCAGGCGGTGTCCGAGATCGCGTCCAAGGTCCAGGCCTGCGACCAGCGGCTGGCGGCGGCCAGTGACGCGCTGAGCTGGCATGAGCGCAGCGACGCGCTGACGCTGGCCCGGGCACAGGCCGAGGCCGAGCTGGGCGAGCGGCAGGCAGCCTTTGAGGCTGAGGCGCCCCTGCGCCAGCAACTCGAGGAGGTCGCGGCGGCTGAGGCGTGGCGCCCTACCTTCAGCGCGGCGACGCGCCTGCGGCTTGACGCCAGTCGCTCCGCGGACGCGGCTGAGGTCGCCAGGGCGGTCACCCTGGCTGCGCAGACGCGGCGCGACCTCGCCACGACCCACGCCGCGCAGGCGCTTCGCCAGCGCGAGGAGTTGGACGCCGCGCAGGCGGCGGAGCGACCCTCGCTGGACGCCGCGCGTTCGGCCGACGCGGCGCTCGACCAACTTCGGCAGCAGGCGTCGACGCTCGCCGCGGAGGCACAGACGCGCCGTCGCGCCCGTGACTCGGCCGCCGAGGCGCTCGACACGCTGACACGGCAGCGCACGACGTGCGCTGAAGCAGAGGCGGCGGCGGACAAGTGGCTGCAGGATCACCCAGGAGCTCTGCAGCTGGCAGAGCTCGCCACGGCGCTGCGGCCCTGGATCCTCGGCGCCATCGAGGCGTCGGAGCGACTCCCTCCTTGCCGCGCCACGGTCGCCGAGGCGGCGGCAGCGGCCGAAGCGAGCAACGCCGAGGTCGTCGCGGCACGCGGCGTCGAAGCCGAGGCGAGGGCGGGCGCCGAGGCCGCGGCGCGGTTGGCGGTGCGCGCCGGGGAGTCTCGCGACGCCATCGACAGCGCGAGCGTCCAGGAAGCCTTGGCGCGCGGTCAGGCGGCCGAGGCGGCGCTTCGCGAGGCCGAGCGCGCCCTGATCTGGCTCAGCGCGGCGCGACACCAGTCCGCCGAAGCCGCGGCGTCGCAGGCGAGAGCGCAGGCCGAATTCGAGGCGGCCCGGCAACAGGCAGCGGCTGCGTTGGCGGCCGCGCCGCAGGTCAGCGCGCGACTCACCGAGGCGCGCGATGCCCTAAGCCGCTGGGAGCTGAGCCTCGACTTGGCCGCGCACCGGCACCTGCTGCGGGCCGGAGAGCCCTGCCCGCTATGCGGATCCTGCGAGCACCCGTCCTTGGCCGACGCGCCGGCTCCTGCAGGCCGCGACGCCCAGCGGAGGCGGGTCGAAGACCTGGAAGCTCAGCACGCCGCCGTGCTGGCGACCGCGGTCGAAGGGCAGGCCCGTGCCGACGCGGCGTCCCGGCGCACGGCCGATGCGGCGAGCTTGCTGGCGCGCGCCGCGTCGGAGTCTGCTGAGGCGGCGGGCGCGCTCGCCGTCGCCGCCGGCCCTGTGGCAGCCGCCTTCGCTGGCGACCATGTAGCGGGGCTCGCCGGGGCAGAGGTGCCCGATTGGCAAGGAGAAGGGGCGGCCAGCGCCCTCGCGACACGTCGGCAGGACTGGACGACCGCGCTGGCGCAGCTGGGCGCCTCCCTCAAGCGCTGGACGCAGGCCGTCAGCGACGCCGCGGCGGCGGAGGCGGCGGCGACGACAGCGCGTGGTTCGCTCGAGAAGGCCTTGATCGCGCTGGACACGTGCCAGCGCCGGGCGCGCGACGCTGAGCAGTCGCTGGCCATGGCGCTCCAGCGCGACAGCGCCGCCGTGGCTGCGTTGAACGCCGCGACCGGGCGGTTGACTGCCCTCGACGCCCACCTCGTGGGGTGGCGCGAGCAACTGGAGATGGCACCAGCGGCGCTGTTGCTGGCCTTTGACGGCGTGGTCGCGGCGGCCCTGCGTTGGCGCGAGGAGCGCGACCGTTGCCGGGCGCAGCTGCAGGCGTTGGCGCTGAACATCGCGGCGGCCGAGGTCGCGCTGAAGCGTGACATCGATGAGCTCGCCGCGGCGGTGGTGGCGGCGACGACCGCCGCTTGGGCGCTGCAGAGAGACGAAGCGGCGCGACAGCAGCTGCTTGGCGGGCAGGCCGTGGGCGCCGTCGAGCGGGAGCAAGCGCGGCAGCTCCGAGAGGCGCGTGCGCGGGAGTCGACGGCCAGCTCGGCAGCGAACGACGCCCAGACGGCGCTGGCGAACGCAGCAGGCACCGCTGACGAGCGGACGCGGCTCGCGGAGGTGGCTGCCGCGGCGCGCATCGACGCAGACGCCGAGCTGGCAGAGCTGCTCGGGCGCCTAGAAATCGCCGAGGCGACCCTGGCGGCGCGGCTCGGTCACGACGCCCGCTGGCGCGCAGAGGCGACGGCGCGGCTCCAGGCCGTCCGGGAAGCCCGTGTCCGCGCCGAGGGAGCGGCGACTGAGGCTCGCGCCCGCGCGGCGCAGCACCTGCAGAGCCCGGCCCCTGCCGCTGACCGGGCGACGGCACTGGACGACGAGCGAAGCGCCAGGATCGAGCGCGACGGGCTGAACCAGGAACTCGGACGTCTCCACGAGAAGCTAGCTGCCGACGATCGCCGGCGCGGCGAGGCAGAAGTGCTGCTGCGCGCGATCGCCGTCCATGACGCCGCCGCGGCGCCGTGGTTGCAGCTCGACGACGCCGTCGGATCGGGCGATGGCAGCAAGTTTCAGAAGTTCGCCCAGGGCCTGACGCTCGCCATCTTGACGGAGCACGCCAACGCGCACCTGCGCCAGCTCTCGCATCGCTACCAGCTGCGTCGGGTGCCGACCGCGGACCTCGACCTGCAGGTGGTCGACGGCGACATGGCCGACGAGGTGCGGGCGTTGACGACGCTCTCGGGCGGCGAGACCTTCTTGGTGTCGCTGGCCCTGGCGCTCGGCCTGGCGTCGATCTGCAGTCGGTCGGCGACCATGGAGTCCCTTTTCATCGACGAGGGCTTTGGAACGCTTGACCCGGCCACGCTCGAGGTCGCGCTGGCTGCGCTCGAGGGGCTCGGCGACGATGGCCGCAAGGTCGGCGTGATCTCCCACGTCCAGAACCTCGCGGACCGCCTGGAGGCGGAGGTCTGCGTTGAGCCATGTGGTGGTGGCCTGAGCGTCGTCAAAGTGCGGAGGATGCGGTCGGGCGCGTCGGGCCGCGACGTCGGCATGCGCTGGGGCTAGAGGTGCTTCCAACGGGGTGGCCGCAGCGCCACATGGAGAGCGTCACGAGCGCGGCAGGAGCGCGGCGCGCACGGCGTCCATGAGCCTCGCTACCGCGGTGTCGGCGGCCGGCAGCAAGCCATCGAGCGAGAGGTAGCCGTGCGGCAGATGCGGCTCGTGGAGGTGCTGCACCGCGACCCCGGCCGCACCGAGGCGCCCGGCATAGTCCTCGCACTCGTCGCGCAGGGGATCGAAGCCGGACGTCGTGACGATGGCCGGCGCCAAGCCGTCGAGGGGGTGGTCGGCGCCCGGCGAGACCCGTGGGTCGCGCAGGTCGCTGGCGCCATACTTGCCGATGAAGAACTCGATATCAGCTGCGGTGAGCAGGGGCCCTTCGGCGCAGGTACGGTGCGATGCGTGGCGGCGGCGCAAGTCGAGGCCCGGGTAGCAGAGCACCTGCAACGCGGGTGGTCGCTGGCCCCGGTCGCGGCAGGCCATCGCGATGGCGGCGGCGAGGTTACCTCCGGCGCTGTCGCCCATCACCGCCACGCGGCCGGGATCGGCCCCTAAGGCTGCGGCGTCGAGCGCGCGGTAGACGGCGAAGGCGTCCTCGAAGGCGGCTGGGCAGACGTGCTCGGGCGCCAGACGGTAGTCGACAGACAGGACCAGCGCCGGCAGCTCCGCCGCGATGCGGCCGCAGACGCCGTCGTGGCTGTCGAGGTCGCCGAGCACCCAGCCGCCGCCGTGATAGTAGACCACGAGCGGCAGCGAGCCCGCGCCAGCGGCCGGACGGTAGAGACGGCAAGGTCGTGCGGCGAGCTGCAAGGGCTGGCACGACACGCCCGCAGGCCGGGGCTTGCCGGCGACCGCCATGCCTCGGCGCATCGCGCGCCGCGCCCCCGCGATGTCTGAGCGCGTGAGCGGCGGCTGCAGACGCTCTTGAAGCCAGCAGATCAGGTGGACCTGCGCGTCGAGCGCGTCGCCACGATCGTTGCGTCGCGGCGGGCCGACGATCGCGCGGCTCAGCGCCTGAGGTGTCGCCAGCGAGCCCCGCGCCACGGCGCCCAGAGCTCTCACGCGGAGGCGCTCGATGGCGCCGATCTCGAGCATGGTCATTCTCCTCGCCTAGTTCGCGCCCGAGGCCGCTGGCCCGGCGGCGTCAGCCCGGCTTCAAGGTGCCGGCGGCGGCTGTTCGTCACCGCTGGTGGGCGTCTGATCGGGCTCAGGGCCGCGAAGCGTGGTGGCGATGATGACGACGGCCTCGCGGTACTGACCAAGCGCGTCTTCAAAGGCGCCAGCGCGCGTGGCGGCGTCGGCCTGATCGGCCCACTGCTGCAGCGCCTTTGCGGCGGCCACGCCCTTGCCGCCGGTCTTGGCCAGCTCGCTGAGGGCCGCCGCACCTTGGCCGGCGAAGGCCGGGTGCTTGCCGAGCTCGGCCCAGGTCGAGGCGACGGCGGCGAGGTTGCGGCCGATCTCGCGCGCCACGACCACCGCGTCGGCGCCTGGGACCGCGCCGCAGCGCAGCGCCTGGCCGAGGGAGGTCAGGGCGTAGGCGGAGTGCAGGAGCGTGGTGAACGCACCCTCCAAGGTGCCGGCGACCAGCACCCCACCCAGGTCGCTGACGCGGCGGTCGCGCTGGGCCAGCGCCAGCTCGCTGCGGACCGCCGACAGCAGCGCGCCGGCCGGGCTGGACGCTGCGGCGGCCCTGGCGGCGGGGTTGGTCGTCGCCGCCGCTGCGCCCTTGCCACCGCGACCCGCCGCCGTCTTGCTGGCGGTCGGGGCGCCAAAGCAAGGCGAGGCCGCCAAGAGCAGGGCAAAGGATGCCAGATGGGTCAGAGCGCGGTGGCGGGCCGTCGTGGCGCGGTGCGCGGGACAAAACTTCGACATCAGACAACTCCACCGTGCCGGTGCCGAGGCGCGGCGCAGCGCAGCGCCGTCTTGCAACCGCAACCCTTGGACCTTACGCTCCCTGCCCCGCGGCCGCTAGCCCAGGACCGTCGCGGTCCGCGGTCGACGAGAGGCAGCGCCCCCAAGGGCCACGGCTCTGCACTGGAGACGATGAGATGCTTGAGACCATTAGCAAAGGCTTTCGTTCCGCTCGCCACCGTCTGCAGGGCTTTCGCGAGCTCGACGAGGAGCTGGTCGACGAGATCTTGGAAGACATCCGCAGCAGCCTGCTGGAGGCCGACGTCGACTTCGGCGTGGTCAAGCGCTTCATCGCCGACGTCCGCGAGAAGACCGTCGGCGAAGTGGTCAAGCTCAAGGCCGAGGACAAGGGCGGCCGCGCGCTGAAGGTCACGCCGCAGGACCACTTCATCAAGATCTGCCACGACGAGCTAGAGGCCCTGATGGGCCCGGTCGTCAGCGATCTGAAATTTCAGAAGAAGGGCATCACCACCGTCATGATGGTCGGCCTTCAGGGCTCGGGCACGACCACCACCGCCGGCAAGCTCGCCAACCTCTACAAGCGCAGGGGCTATCGCCCGCTCTTGATCGCCGCCGACGTCTACCGCCCCGCCGCTATCGAGCAGCTCAAGGTGCTCGGTCAGAAGCTCGACATCCCGGTCTTCAGCGAGCCGGGCCTGACGCCGCCGGAGCTGTGGCAGCAGGGCGTCCTGCACGCCCAGCGCAGTGGCCGCAACCTCGTCATCCTCGACACCGCAGGCCGACTGACCATCGATCAGGCGCTGATGGACGAGCTGACGGAGATTCGCCGCCGCCGCGCGCCAGACAACACGCTGCTCGTCGTCGACGCCATGATCGGCCAAGACGCGGTACGCACGGCCAAGGCCTTCCACGAGACGGTCGGGGTCGATGGCGTCGTCCTGACCAAGCTCGACGGCGATGCCCGTGGCGGCGCTGCGCTGTCTGTGAGGGTGGTGACCGGCGCGCCGATTCGCTTCGTCGGCATGGGAGAAGGCCTCGACAAGCTGGAGGAA
>SXNM01000454.1 GCA_005777155.1 Pseudomonadota bacterium
ACCTGCACTTGCACCTGCGACCAGCCGCCGCCGAGGCCGTCGCCGCGCGCTGCCGATGCTACGGCGCTGTGTTCATCGGCGGCGACGCCTCGGAGGTCTTTGGCGACTACTGCGCCGGCGGCAACCACGTCTTGCCGACCGCCGGCGCGGCGCGCTTCTCCTCTGGCCTCTCGGTGGCCACCTTCACGCGGCTGGCCGCCCGCCAGCGCATGAGCGCCCAGGCCGCCGCTGCCCTCGCCGAGGTGACTGCGCGGTTGGCCCGCCTGGAGGGCTTGGAGGCGCACGCACGGGCAGCTGAGGCCCGCCGCCCGGCTGACGCGGCCTCGGGTTAGGGGCTGCTGAGCGACAGCGGCCACCAGCGCCCGCCTCGACCGCGAGGGTTGCCTGTCCATGGTGTAGCGCCGCCGTCGCCCACCCGCCGCGTGCCGCCGTGCCGGCGTCACAGCGCCTGCGCCAGAGCGAGCGGTCTTGTACGGGTGCTCGGCACCGCCGCTTCACGGGCAGGTCTGCGCGCCGCCGGTCGTAAAGCGCAGCCAGAGCGCGGCGCTGCCGTCCTTCGCCTGGCGGCTGCCCACGGCGACCAGCGTGCCGTCTGGAAGCGCCGTCACGGCGTGCAGCGACTGCTGAGTCGGCGCCTCAAGGTGGAGCGTCCAGCCGGCGTCTACGCTCGTCGGCAGCCGGCGCACCGTAGCTTGGCCGCCCTTGACGGCACGCCAGCCGACGACGAAGCGGGCGCCCGCCGCCGTGGCGATGCCGGCGAAGGCGCCGCCATCCGGCTCCACCTTGGACTTGGTGGCGGCACCGTCACCGGGCCAAGGCAGCTCAGCGGTCCACCGCGCGCTGAAGGCGCCGGTGGCGTTGAGGACCGTGCCGGAGAGTGTCACCGCGCCGCTCGACGCGCCGGTCGCCAAGACCACGCTGCCCTTGGGCAGCGTCAGCGTGGTGGCGGCGCTGATGGCGCCGGTCGCGAGGTCAAAACTGCGCAGCCAGGGCTGAGGCGTCGGCTCGCCGGTGACCGCGAGATCCTGGCCGGCGGCGACCGCGACGCCGTCGAGCAGGACGAGGCTGTGCGCCCGCGCCGCGAGGCCCTTGCTAGGCGCCACCGAGGCCTGCCAAACCAGCTTGCCGGTGGTCGCGATGCGCAAGAGGTGGGCGTTGGCATCGGGCTCAAAGGCGTCGGCGCAGAGCAAGAGCGCCCCGTCGGTGCCGACAGCTGCGAGCGCCTCGGCGGTGGCGAAGGGCTTGACCAGGTGCTGCGCCAGCGGGTTACCCAGCGAATCGAGCCGAAGGACCGCGGCGTGCTGCTGGCCCAACGTCGCGCCGACCCTGACGTCGCCCGACGGATCGGCAATGACGCCGACGAACGAGACCGCGCCGGGCTTGCCATAGCGGCGCTGCAGCTGCACCGCGTTGCCGCCGTGGACGCGCAGCAGCAGACCCCGCGCGCTGCCCGGGGCGTCGCTGTCGCCGACCGCGATGAAGCCGCCGCTGGGTGCAGCGGCCACCGCGCGCAACCAGTCCTCGCCCTCATGCGGCGCGATGAAGGTGCCGAGGGCGCAGGCGCAGCTGGCCGCAGCGCTCAGGCACGACAGGCCCTCGCCGCAGGGCTGACCAGCGGGCAAGGGCGGGTGCTGGCATAGCCCTGCGCCGCAGCTGTCAGCGGTGCAAGGGTCGCCGTCGTCGCAGACCTTACCGCTGGTAGTGACGCAGGCGCCGCCGGTGCAGCTGCCGGTGAGGGCGCAGGCGTCGGCGGGCGTGCATGCGCCGGGCAAGGGCACGCTGAGGCAGTCGCCGCTCGCCGGGGCGCACGCCGTCTGCAGGCAGGGGCCGTCGCCTGTGCAAGACTTGGCCGGACCTGCGAGGCAGGCGCCCTCGCTACAGACATCGCTGAGCGTACACGGGTCACCGTCCTGGCACGGCGCCCCTTTGGCAGCGATGTGGAGGCAAGCGCCGCCAACCGCGCAGCCCTCGATCGTACATGCGTTGCCGTCGTCGCAGGCCGTCACGTCGCAGCCGAGCCCCGGCGATGGACATGCGCCGAGCGCGCAGACCTGGCCGTTTGGGCAGGTCAGCACAGGCCCGGGCTGGCATTGGCCCTTGCCGTCGCAGCCGTCGACGGGCGTGCAGGCGTCGCCGTCGCTACAGGTGACCCCGGCTGGCAGAGGCAGCGGCGCCTTGCAGCCGAGGGCAGGAGCGCAGGCCGCGCTCTGGCAGGCGCCCGCCGGGCAGGCGACGGTGGGGCCAGCCTTGCAGGCGCCAGCGCCATCGCAGCCGTCCTGGCTGGTGCAGAGGTCGCCGTCGTTGCAAGGAGCCCCTGGCGCGGAAGGTGTCGGGACGCACACGCCCGAGCCGAGGTCGCAGGCGCCGATGGCGCAAGCGGTGGCGGGGCAGGGCAGGGCGACGACCGCGCTGCAGTGGCCGCTGGCGTCGCAGCTCTTCTGCACGCAGCCCGTCGTCGCCGCGCAGGGCGTCCCGGCCAGCAGCGCCGAGAGCGCGCAGACGCCCTTGTCGCAGGCCCAGACGCGACATGGGCCTGCCAACGTCTGGGCCTCGCAGTCGGCGGCGACGAGGCACTCCGGGGCGCTCACCACGGCGTCGACGGGGCTGACGTCGGCGGCGTCGGCGATAGCGTCCCCTGTGGCCGACACGGCGTCTGGGCACTCGATGGCGTCCAGCGCGGCGCTATCGCATGGGCCGATGGCCGCGTCATTGGCGTCGCTGGCGTCGTGGACCCCGGGCGCGCCATCGCCGGCGGTGTCGCCTGTCGCTACGACGGCGTCTATCGCGTCAATATCGACCGCCGTGGCGCTGTCGGCTTGCGCGCCGGAGTCGCCGCGCGGGCCGTCGCTGCCATCGCCACCGCCAGCGGCGTCGCCGGCGCCATCGGCCGAGGCCATGTCGGCGAGCGCGGCCGTGTCTTGGCCGCTCACGCGCGCTTCACCAGGGGCCGCTGCGTCGCCGCAGGCGAAGGTCGCGTGCGCCATCAGCGCCAGCGCGAGGTGGCGAAGCCCATATCTCCCGCTCACCGGCCCTCGCCGCCCCGGCCATCGAACAGCTAGCCCAGCGCGGGCCGTGACGCCGACGCGCCGCTTGGGCCCATCGCGCGGTGGTGCCAGGCGCGACGGCAGGTGCGGCGAAGCTCAAGGTTATAGCCGGCGCGCCAGGGCGTGCGCTGGTCGCGCGACGTCTGCGCCAAGTCAGCGACGGCGACGGATGCGTGGTCGCGGCGGTCTATCGGTGCGCCATTCAAGCGGTTGAATTCCTATGTGATGGCGAACTTCTGCCCGAATCTCCGGCTCAGTCTGGCGATCGGGTCAGGGGCGGTCAAGGCTCGGCCACTGCAGGGCTCGAGCGGCCTGCACGTCGCGCGGGCTTATCACCGTGGGCGCCGATGCGGGCCCCACGACAGCCTGCGCCAAGCAGAGGGCGCGCCGGGGCGCCGCCGCACGCGCCGCGCCGCCGTCAGCTTCTCGGCTTGGCGCCGGGGTCGCGTCGCCGGCACGGGCATGGCCGGGCGTTGTCCTCCACTCCGGCCACGTCCAAGGCGTTCGAAGGCCGCCGCAGGCCCGCCGGTCGCGCCCTCAGGACCGGGCTTCACGCAGGCTGGCCTGCTGCCGCGTCACGGCGCGGCCGTGGGTGTGGCGCGCCAACACTCGCACCAGCCACTCCAGCCGCACCGGCTTGGCCAGGATCTCGACGGCGCCGGCGCTGCGCATCAGCTGCTGCTCGGAAGGCAACACACTGGCCGAGAGGATGGCGATGGGGATGTTCGCCGTCGCCGGGTCGGTCGACAGTCGCCGGGTCGCCTCCGATCCGCCGAGGCCGGGCATCCGCGCGTCCATGAGGATGAAGTCCGGGCGACTCTGCCGCGCCCTCGCGATGGCTGACTCGCCGTCGCTCGCCTGGTCGATCTCGACGTCCATCGGCTCCAGCATCGACTGCACCACCATGCGGTTGGTCTCGATGTCGTCGACGACCAGCAGCCGGACGGGTGGCGTCGCCCACAGCCAATCACCGACGATAGCGTCGCTGGTGGCCTCGTTCGCCGCGGCCAGGCGGAGCTGCGCCTCGAAGCGGAAGCAAGCGCCCTGGTCGACGTCGCTGCGCACCGAGATGCTGCCACCCATCGTCTCGACGAAAGACTTGGCGATCGCGAGGCCGAGGCCGGTGCCCTCTCGCTTGGCTTGGCCGCTGGCCGACTGCTCGAAGGGCTCGAAGATCCGCGCCTGGTCGGCGGGGGCGATGCCCAGACCGTCGCCCTCTACCTCGCTGACGAGGCGCAGTGCGCCGCCGCCGAGGTCGTCCAACCGTGCCCGCACGCACACGGGCCCGCGCTGGGCGAACTTGACCGCGTTGCCGATGAGGTTGATCCACACCTGCCGGATCTTGCCGCTGTCGCCGAGCGTCGACTGCTGCAGAGAGGGGTCGATCTCCGTCAGCAGGCGAAGGCCGAGGGCGGCGCACGGCCCCTCAAACATCGCCAGCACATCGGCCAAAGCGTCGACCGGCCGGAAGAAGTCCTCGCGGAGGACCGCCTTGCCAGCATCGACGCGAGAGATCTCCAGCACATCGTCGATGAGGCCCAGCAGGTGCTGGCCGCTGCGCTCGATGATTCGCAAGCTCTGGCGCTGCGGCGGCGTCGTATCGGCGCTGCGCT
Organism: Pseudomonadota bacterium; assembly: GCA_005777155.1. Taxonomy (GTDB): domain Bacteria; phylum Myxococcota_A; class UBA9042; order UBA9042; family UBA9042; genus SXNM01. The sequence continues at coordinate 4,658 of SXNM01000454.1, forward strand.
GGAGGACCTCCGCGAAGCCCAAAATGGCGTTCATCGGCGTGCGGATCTCGTGCGACATGCTCGCCAGGAAGCGGCTCTTGGCCCGGCTGGCCTGCTGCGCCTGGTCCAGCGCCTCGCGCAGCGCCGCGGTGCGCTCGTCGACCAGGCGCTCGAGATCCGTGCGGTGACGCTCCAGCTCGGCGTTGGAGGCAGCCAGCCGCCGGTTGGCGAGGCCCATTTGCCCGAGGTTCTCGGCCAAGAGCACCAGGAACGCCATCGTCCGCTCGATCTCGTCTCGGCTGAACACCGGGACGGCGCGAATTGCGCTGAGGTAGGCTTCCTCGTCGAAGCCGTACAGGCGCGCCTTGGCGCGGAAGGCCTCGAGATCCGGCGGATCGGCGAAGAACTGCCCGGTGAACAGGTTGCCGACGTGGTAGCCGTCGACGCGGACGGGCACGGCGACGTCGACGAGGCCATTGCGGCAGTTGTAGACGTTGTAGCGGCTCCCTTCGGCCAGCGCGCTCGCCAGCGCCGTGTCGCTCTCCAGGCAGCGCGCCGCCGTCGTCTCGTGGACGCGGTGAAACTGCGTGCAGCTGTTGCGCCAGCCGGTGGCGATCAGCACCTTGCCCTTGAGGTCGAGCAGCGCCGTGACGACATCGTTCATGCGGGTCAGCGCCTGAAAAAGCGCAGTCAGGGACTGGATGTCGAGCACGTCGCTGATGTCAAAGGGCGCTGGTCCTTCGCGCGCTTGCGGAGGCGCAGTCGAGGTGGCCATGGATGGGCTCCTTGCTCGCAATCACCCTGCGGACCTAGCACCGACGCGTCGCCAGAGGGTGCCGCGCATGGCCGCGATAGGTCAACCGTCGCCGCGGTCGGCCGGCATGGGACGACGCCTTCCTGGGGTGGGACGACGCGCTCCAAGCCGTGGCGGGCAGCGGTCGCGAGGCGCCGCTCCGGCCGTAAAAAGCCAGTCGGCCCGCAGGCAGGGGGCGTGTTCCCCTGCGCTGCGGGCCGACTGAGAGGGCTGCTCCCCCTTGGGTGTCGTCTGCGCGCGGACCTCAGCGGCCCTCAGCGCTCCAGCGACACCAAGGCCGCTACCACAGGCAGCAGGCGTAGCCGTAGTTGGACGAGGGCGGGTGATCGTCGCCGGCGCCGCCGACGCCGATGCTTGCCTGGTTGCCATCATTGTCCGAGTACGACGCCGTCCAGCTCGACGACGAGTTGACGACGCCGGCCTTGCGCAGCACCGAGGTCTGAGCGATGGAGCACAGCCGCGAGTTGAGCTTGGCGCACTCGTGCGAGGCCGTGTTCCAGTCGGCGTTGTCGCTGTTGTGGACCTTGGTCACACAGATGCCGGCGTGCTCTTTGTGAGGCGCTGGGCACTCAAGCGTCTTGCGGTGTGTGCCGCAGCAGACGAAGCCGTAGTGGTGGCCCAGGGTTGGGTTATCAGCGACGGGGCCGATGCCCTTGGCGTAGCCCTCGTTGTCGTTGTCCGAGTGATCGCTCGACCAGTATCCCCAGTTCGCGTTGGTGAAGTTGGCCTGGCGCAAGACCTGGTACTCCGACTTGGTGCAGAGGTCGGCTTCGAGGCCGGCGCAGTGCATCGCCGCCTGGCGGAAGTAGACGCTTGGGTTGTCGTGCGAGTACACCACGCGAACGCCGTTGATGAGCTGGTCCGACTTGCGCGGTGGCGTCACGTTGTAGCAGCACGGTGAGGTCCAACCGCTGCTCTGGTCGTGGTTGTCGCCCGTGCCGCCGTTCAGCTCATTCCAGTGATTGGCGTCGTTGTCGGCGAAGGAGTTGGTCCAGATCGCGTTGGACCACAGCGCGCCGGTCTGCCTCAGCACCCACACCTGACTGTCGCTGCAGATGTCCGCCTTGCGAGCCGCGCAGTACTCCGCGCCGTCGCGGAAGCTCGGGTTTCCTGCCCCGGGCGACTGGTAGCAGATGCCCTGCGTCACGGAGCCCCAGCAGATGTCGCGCGACAGGTTGACCCAGGTGCCGTTCTGGCAGATCTGCGGGATGCCGGTCGTCGAATCGTATTGGAAGGTGCCATCGGACGAAGAGTCACACACCGAGCTCGACTTGCCGAGCTTAAGGCCGCTGCCGAGCTTGAGGTCGCCGCCGGCCTTGCCGTGCCCAGCGTCGCTGCCCCAGACCTTGCCCGAGATGTAGAGATCGCCGTTGTTGTTGATCTTCTTGTTGGAGAGGGTCTGGATCTTGACGTGCCACTTGACGATGGAGCCGTCGGTCGCCTTGCCCGGGTCACAGATGCCGGCGTTGCCGGGCGCCTGGACGACGCAGAACGAGGTGTCGAGCGCCTTGAGGTTCCAGGTGCCCTTCGGGTTGCCGCCGATCCACTTTTTCAGGTCGCCCGACTGCGGCAGTGCGCTGGAATTGAAGGTGACCTTGTAGTCCTTCTTGTCCTTCCCGCCGCAGGGATCACAGAGCGTCCAGCCGACCTTCTTGTCATCGGGCGGCAGCACGATCAGCGACAGCGACGACAGGTCGGTGTTCTTGATCTCGACGTAGAGCTCAAAGTCCTGCGTCGTCCCGATGTCTGGGAAGTCAAGCGTCGCGTTGGCTTCGGTGCCGGTGTTGTCTGGGATCGCGATGCCACTGGCACCATTGATGGTGTCGACAAATTGGTTGCTCAGCAGGTTGTTGCTGATCTCGTTGAGACCGTCATTGGGTAGGGCGGCGGGGTCCAGCGCGGCGATGCACTTCAGGGTGCCGTCGGCGTTGATGCCCTTGACGACCTGGCCAGCGACCTTGCACTCGCCGGCCGGGGTCTTGAGGCCCGTGAGCTTGCTGCCATCGCCAACAAACTCGGCGGCGGCGACAGTGCCCGAGAAGGTGGCGTTCTTGCCCTTGAGCGAGTTGCCGGCGAGGTCGACGTCACCGTCGAACTTGATGTCGGAGACGTTGACGCAGCCGGTGCACTCGACGTCACCCGCCGGGCCACCCTTGGTCGAGCTTCCTGCGAAGTTGAAGCCGACCTTGGCCGCCGCGACGCCGCCGTTGGCGATGTGATCGCTGCTGACGCAGCCCTGGCAAGACAGCTTGCCAGCTTCGCCAGCGGTGACCGAGAACAGCGATGCATGCAGCTTCTGGCGCTGCAGCTCGGGATCGGAGCCGATCTTGATGCCGATCCAGTGCGACTGCAGCGCAGCCAGCTTGGCGGGCTCGATGGCCGCCACAGAGCCGAGCGCATGGCTAAAGCGGCCGCCGGTGACCTTCACCTTGGCGCTCTCAGTCCAGGTCGCGGTCCCGCCCGAGGCCGCGTCGTAGACCGACAATGCCATGTCGTAGTCGCCGTCTGCCGCCGCAGAGCCGCCGCTGCTCAGCAGGACGCCGTCGATGAGAGACGTCGTCGGCAGCGCCGCCAATGCCGATTGTGCGCCGAGCGAGAGGGCCACAGCCGCCAGGGCCGTCCAGCGCGCCGCAAGCGCTCGATATCCAATGATTCTCATCGTCTGCCCCTCCAGCGTCGCTAAGACGCACAATCCCTCGTCGGTCCTGACCCCGCACGTTTGGGGAGACCCACACCGGTGTTTGTCGGCCCTTTGGATGAGCTGACCCGCGGAGCCTACCACATGCGCGGGTGGTCCCGCTACTAGTGGTCGAAAACAAATACTGATCGAATGTTCCGATCCGTCACGAGGTGTCGCCTACCCTGTCTGAGCGTGGGTAGCTGCCAACGGGCCGCGCTCCACGGCGCGTTGGCGCGCTTCGACGAACCGGCCCTGCGCCATACCTAGCGCTCTGCCTTCGGCGCAGCGAGGGTGCCCAGGCGCCAGGCTCACGGGCAGCAATCGGTTACGACGGGCCGCGTCTCCCGCCCGATGGCGTCGGAGTGCTCGCCAAGGCCGGCGCCTCAGCCGAGTGACTCGGCGCCTGCATGGCGGCCCCTCGGACGGGGCTCGACTCCAGCGCGAGCGGGCGCCACCGCCGTACCTGAGGGCGCCGCCTGGCCTCCGCGGGCGGGCGCTCGTGTTAGCTCAGCGGGGCGCGATCGGCGCGCGCTTGAAGCGGCCCCAGGCGACGAACGCCGCCAACGCGCCGAGCGCCAGGTTGGGGATCACCGGCTCGCCGAGCGACAGGTGGAGCGCGCCGGCGAGGACCATGATCACGACGAAGCCGGCGCTGGCGAGTGGGGTCAGCCAGGGCGCGATGCGGGTCGCGGCCGGCCCGATGAGGCCGATGGCGCCTGCCAGCTCAACCACACCGATCAACGTGACCAGGGCAGCGGGCGTCTCCTTTGCCCACGGCTGCTGTGCGGCCAACTCGGCATACGGCGTCGCGACCTTCATGGCGCCCGCCATGCCAAAGCCGATGGCGAGGACGGTTTGAACGACCCAGAGTCCGATATTCATGCCCTTGCTACTTGGCTGTGGGGAGGTGGCGTGCGGGGCGTTCGTCATGGGGACCTCCTGGGTGATTCGAGTGAGAGGGTTGCCTCTTTGGCAGGGTCGAGGTCGAGAGTGAGAGAGGGCTGGGGTGCGAAGTCGGGGCACATGAGGGCCGAGGTCGCGGGGGGCGCCACCTGCGGCGCTGGCTAGGCGTATCGCTGTAGGGCCGCGCTCGTTCTGCCCTGCGCCCGCAGCTGGGCGCCGATGCGGCGGATCTCTGCCTCACCGCGCTGCAGCGCCTGCTCGCTGGTGTGCACGGAGTAGTTGCCGAGCACCAGCTCATGCCGGTGAGGCGGCGCCGCGCCGAGCACGAAGCGGGTAGCGCCCTCGGCGACGAAGTGGATCGGCTTCGGTCCCGGCTCGAAGACCGCCAGCTCGCCGCGATCGATGCGCGAGTCCGCCCTCAGCGCGCCCTGCATGACGGCGACGAAGGCGACGTCGTGGTGGGGCGGCGGCTCAAATACGAAGGGCTCGCCGTCGCGCAGGCTGACCGACAGGTAGGTCATCGGCGGCGCGTCGATCTCGCTCGTGACGCCGCCGTAGCTGCCGAGGATAACGCGGGCCGCGCCGACGGTCGGCACCGCGGCGGGGTCTACGTAGCGGCTGGCGCTGGGCGCGTCCTCGAGCGATGGCGGCAGCGTGACCCAGAGCTGGAAGCCCCGCACCGGGCTTGAGTCGGCGGTGCCGGTGTGCCAGACGCCTCCGCCGGCGCGCATCCACTCGACGCCGCCGGCCGGCAAGATCCCGGTGGCGCCCGTCGTCTCGGCGTACCGCGACGTGCCATCGAGGAGGACCGTCACGGTGGCGATGCCAGAGTGGGGGTGCCAGCCGAAATCCATCGGCGGCGCCGCGCTACCGCTGAATTCGAATAGGTCGAGGAAGACGAAGGGCTTTAGGATTTCGCCGAGGTCGCCTGGGCTCATCAGCCTCGTGATCGGTCCGCCGCGGTGGCCTTTGGTGCGAAAGGCGATGGCGCGTGGGCGGCTGGCGACGGACGCCGACAGGCGGCCAGGGGCTGGCGCCGTCTCTGTATCAGCGGCGGACGCTCCGGCGGCGGCAGAGGCAGCGGCAGCGGCTTCGCCGGCGGCAGAGGCAGCGGCGGAGGCTCCGGCGGCGGTCGAGGCAGCAGCGGCGGCGGAGGTGGAGGTGGAGGTGGCGTCGGCGGTCGGCATGATGATGTCTCCGTTCTTTCGGCGCGCGCAACCCGCGGCCAGCCCGGCGGCCAAGGCCCCGCCGCTGAGCGCCAAGATCCGGCGGCGGCTCATCGGGCGGCGGTTGTGCATCGTCGCTTTCCCTCCGCTGCGGCCAGCTTAGGAGTTGCGCCGTCCGCCACAAGCCTGCGCGGGCGAGTGAGTCTGTTGCGACAATGAAACAATCGGCCAGCGCGCGCCGCTGGGAGGGGTAGGCGAGCACGTCGCGCGCCGACACGCGGCGTCGGTACGTGGCGAGCGGCGCTGGAACCCACGGCACCGCCTTGTGGCGCTGAGCGGACGTCGGCTGTCCGTCATGGTCTGGCCCGGCGCGGTTCCACAGGTCAACGTCGCTGCTGCATGTGGGACACTCGGCGCCAATGGGGCTCTCGTACGGGCTGCGCAGCGAGCGGTCAGGCCGCGCGCTCATCCAGGCGCGGGCGCGTGCACCCCGAGTGGTCAGGGCCGCCGCACTTGATAGCTATGAAAGCTCTGATGATTCGACTTTCAGGGTGACGGACTTCAGCCGGCGGTGTCGTTCCGCGGCGAGTTGGCGCTGCGGCGATGACGCCAGCGCCAAGGCGACTGTCGGCCTCTTCATAGCGGACTGCTGCGTCGAAACGGTCGACAGCGGCGGCTTGGCGCTGGCGCACCACCTCGATCACGGGACGATGCTCCGGTCCGCAGCGTGCACGCCGACGGCGACGCCCCTGGACTGGTCTGGAGCGCGCTGCGCCGCCCAAGCCCCAGCCAGCGGGCCGCCCCCATCGTGTGGGAGGACGCGGCGGCGGCGGCCGGGCCTCGCCTCACAGGAGCGCGGCGAAGGCCCACGTCCGCCGCTCCACCCTACCGTTCATCGGCCCTTCGATGGCGACGTCGAGGCGGTCGCCGGTCCGCACATAGTCGATCTGCTGCGGAAAATCGTGCGCCCGGTTGGCAAATGTCACGGCGCCGGGCCGCAGCGCGACGAGGCAAAAGGCGACCTCGGCTTGCCCGACCGGCGCCGCGACGTAGGCGATGGGGCAGGCCGCGAGGTCGCGCCGCTCAATCCGTAGGCGCTCGTGAAACCGCAGGACGCCACCGACGTCGACGCGGCCGACGCCGAACATCACGCCGGAGCGGGCAGGCAGCCAGGTCTCGGTCGTCTCGGCGCCGGTGGTCGGATCGGCCGCAGTGCGCCAGCTGCCGACCAGAAACGCCAATTCCGGCAGCGTGTCGGCGGCGGTCGCGGCAGACTGCGCGCGGTCCCCAGCGGCGCAGCAGGCGCTGAGCGTGAGGGCGAGGGCCGCGGCGATGGCGCTGAGGGAGCGACCGCTCGTCTTGTCCAGCCAGCGCCGGCCTCCGGCCTGGTGCCCCAAGTGGCCCGCCGAATCGCCGAGCACAACGACGTCGCGCCTGTCGGCCTCTACTCGGCGCGATGGCGCGGCCTCGGTCCCCAGCTCGTCGCTCATCGGCGGACCTCGCAGCGCGCTCCGCGGGAGCCACCAGGGATGCCCGGGGGACCGATCCTGCGGCCCTTGGCGGCGCCGCCGGTAGTAGGCCGCGGTTGGGGCCGGCCCAGACGCCCGCAGGCACGACGCGGCGCTTCGCTGAGCCGGCGGCGCCCTTGCGGCCTCGTTTGCAGTGTGGCCAAGCGCGGCGCGGTGGGTCAACTCTCCCCAATGGGCCACATGGCAGCGCCCAATGGACCCGGACCGCGCGCCCAATCGGCGCCCGCAGAGACCGAATGGCCGTGGGCCTTGGGCGACCGACTAGGCGCAGCGTGGGCTCGGCGCGCGGCTCAAGCGCCCGTGGTAGCCAGACTGCAGCTGCAGAACCCGGTTGCGGTAGACCGTCTTGACCATGCCGTCGTAGTGCGAGCAGATGACATGGACGCCGGCCAGGGCACGGAGATCGACACCCAGCCGCGCTGCGGCGACGACCTCTTTGTCGCCGACGAAGTAGATCAGCGCGCCGCGGCGGCGCAAGGCTCGCCCAAAGTCGATGGCGAGCTCTACCTCTGCGACGCCGATGCGCCGGGCGTCCATGCGGGCGCGGGCGTGCGCACAGGCCGGCAGCGGCGGGCGGCCTTGCCATGTCTCCGGCGAGACAGCGGCATGCGTCGGTCGCAGCAGGGCGGCGAAGCGGGCGCTGGCGGCCCGCCGCAGGTCGCGCTCCGAGGCTGAAAACGAGATCGACGTCGCCGACATGATCGTACCCCCTTGGCGTAGCGGCGCGGCGCCTCGCCGTCGTGCTGGCGAAGGTTGGGCATCCGTCCTGGTGCAGACACCCTGACGCCGGCATCGGACGGGCTCTGACGCAAGAACAGCTGTTCACCCCAGAGGCAGGCCAGGCGCGGCCGGGTGGGGCCTCCCGGAGGCGGGCCGACCGTGCGTGGCCGTGGCGCCGCAGGGGCCATCTGACGGCGCGTGCGCGATGGCGGCGTCAGCGACGTCCCCAGCGTCGGCTACGGCCCCAGCGCTGCGTCCGAATCGTCGGCGTCCTCGGGTGCGGCCAGCAGGCGCTCTGCTTCGGCGTCCGGGGCGGCTTCGACGTCCCTGAGCCTACGTTGGATGGCGCGCGTCCTCGTGCCGACCTTCTCGATGTCATCCTGCGCTAGCTTGAGCCGACGGCCGACGCTCTCGATCACCGCGCCGAACTGCGAGAATTCCGTCTTCACCGCCCCGAGAAGGGCGCCGACGTCGCCCGAGCGCTTCTGAATGGCCACGGCGCGAAAGCCCATGCGCAAGCTGTTGAGCAAGGCGCCAAGCGTGGTCGGGCCGCAGATGGCGACGTGGTGCTGGCGTTGGACGGCCTCGACGAGGCCGGGGCGGCGCAGCACCTCGGCATAGAGCCCCTCGAACGGCAGGAACAGGATTCCGAAGTCGGTCGTCACGCCCGGCACCAGATACTTGGTCGCGATGTCTTTGGCGCTGGCCTTGATGCGGTCCTCTAGGGCCTTGCCATGGAGCCGCGTCGCCTCTGGGTCGGCGGCCTCCTGCGCGTCAACGAGGCGATGATAGTCCTCAATCGGGAATTTGCTGTCGACCGGCAGGTAGATGCGCTCGTCGCGCTCGATGCCCGGCAGGCGAATGGCGAATTCGACGCGCTCGCCGTGGCCGCGTGGCGCCCAATTGGCCTCGAACTCCTCTGGACGCAGGATGTCTTCGATCAGGGCGCGCAGCTGCACCTCACCCCAGATGCCGCGGGTCTTGACGTTGGTCATCACCTTCTTGAGGTCGCCGACCCCATCGGCGAGCGCCTTCATCTCGCCGAGCCCCTTTTGCACCGCTTCCAGCCGCAGGGAGACCTGCTTGAAGGACTCGCCGAGTCGGGCCTCCAGCGTGGCGTGCAGCTTCTCGTCGACAGTCTGCCGCATCTGTTCGAGGCGCTGCTCGTTGGACAGCTGCAGCGCGGCCAATTTGGTCTCGACCGACTTGCGGTTGGCCTCGGCCTCCAGCCGCAGCGACTCGGCCAGCGCCTGAAGCTGCGAGGTCATCTCGCGCAGGCGGTCGCGCAGCTGCAGCTCGATGGCTTCGGCGGACTTGCGGTCCTCGGCGCGGCGCTGGGTGGCGTCGCTCGTCAGGCGATCTGCCAGCGCCAGCAGTCGCTGATCGAGGGCGCCGCGGACCTGCTCGAGCGATTGGAGCTGTTGCTGCAGTCCCCCGGCCAGCGCAGCGTTGAGCTCGCCGCGCTGGCTGACGAGGTCAGCGCGGAGCTGGCCGAGGTGGCTCCCGGTCAGCTTTTCGAGGCTGGTGACCTGGCTGACGAGCTCGGCGCCGCGGCCGCTGTCTGCGCCCTGGGCGGCGCTGGTACGCAGCACCAGCAACAGCACAAGGCCGAGGGTCAGCGCCAGCAACACCAAGGTGACGACGAGGAGGATCTCAATCATGACGGACTCCGCGTGGAGAGGAGGGCTGCTTGGGCGCGGCGGCGACGACGACGACAACGAAGACGCTGCGTCGGGCCGCTGCTCCGCGACGGGGCGGCTGTCGAAGGCCGTGCCGCGACGGCCTCGGGCCCGTGGGCCTTGGCCCGTCGCGACCCACCCTGCCACGAGCCGGGCCTCCCTTGCATCGGTTCGCGCGGCTCGGGCGTGCAGCGCGACGTCGCCCGGCAGCGGCATCCCGCCGTCCGTGACCACATCTCGCAGCGGCGGCGCGAGTCAGGGCGGCGCGAGTCAGGGCGGCGCTTGGCGTGGCGGCACCTCGGGTTCTTCGGTCCAGAGCCTGCTGCCGAGCGCGGTCGCTCGCTGGACGCGGCGCAGCAGGGCGGCGCGCAACAGCGCTGGGTCGCCGCAGAGGGTCAGCCGTCCGCGGGCCCTCGACATCGCGGTGTAGAGCAGCTCGCGCGAGAGCAGGCGCGAATCGTCCCGCGGCAGGACGACATAGACGTGATCGAACTGCGAGCCCTGGCTCTTGTGGATGGTCATGGCAAAGGCCGTCTCGTGCGCCGGGAGCGACGCCGCCGGTACCCGCCACGGACCATCAGCGCCAGCAAACAAGACGTTGGCGCGCTCACCGCCGCGGAGGACGACGCCGATGTCGCCGTTGAACAAGCCGCTCTCATGGTCGTTTTCGGTCACCAGCACCAGCCGCCCCGGCCACCAGCGCTGTCGGCTCTCGGCGGCGGTGAGCTTCAGGCGCGCCTGCACCGCCTCGCTGAGCTGGGCGTTGAGGCCGCTGACACCGAACCGGCCCTCGCGGTGGGCGGCCAACACCCGCACGGCGTCGATGGCCCGCAGCGCCGTGGCTTCGTCCGCTCTCGTCGCCGGATGACCGCTCACCAACACCGGCGCCACCGCCGCGACAAAGACGGCAGCGGCCGCCTCGATGAGCTGGGGCGAGATGGTCTTGGCCGCCTCGCCGTGGGGCAGCAGGCGCAAGACGCTCGGATCGGGGCGCTGCACGCTGGCCACGACGTCGTCGATGGCTCGGCGCTCCTCGTCGCTGCCCTCTGGCCACTCCGACGCTGCCGCGACGGCGTAGATGACGTCGCCGAGGGTCGGTGTCTGGAAGCGAAAGGCTTGGTGGAAGCGGATCATGGACGCCGCCAGCGGGTCTGGGCGGGCGGCGAGCGGCGCTGACGCGAAGGTCGGGCCAAGCGCGGCGGTCAGCAAGGCCTGTAGCGCGCCGTCGACGCCGACCCGCTCCGCCGGCGGCTGGGTGATATCGGCCAAGACGCTCCCGGCTTGGACGCTGGCGAGCTGGTTGCGGTCACCGAGCAGCACCAGCCGGGCGTCGAGGGGCGTCGCCTCGACGAGCTTGCACATGAGCGCGACGTCGATCATCGACGCCTCGTCGACGACGATGAGCGCGTACGGCAGCGGATCGGTCGCGGTGTGCCGGAAGCGTGATGGGGTCCGCGCCTGTGTGCCGAGGAGCCGGTGCAGCGTGCTGGTCGGCAGCGTCGCCAGCCAGGCGCGCTCGCCCTCGTCAAGTCCATCGAGTTGGCCGGCAGAGGGCGGGGCCAGCAGCGACTCGCGTAAGCGCGCTGCCGCCTTGCCGGTCGGGGCGGCCAGCGCCACCCGCAGGTTCGGCTCGCCAAGGGCGGCGCGCAGGGCCAAGAGTAGCTTACGGACCGTCGTGGTCTTGCCCGTACCGGGGCCGCCGCAGATGACGGAGAGCGCGCTAGCCGCCGCCACGACGACCGCTTGTTCCTGTGCAGGATTGCGCGTTTGGCCGCCGCCGATTCGGCGGAGGGCATCGCCGAGCGCCGCCACCTGGCCGGCCGCGAGGGGCAAGGCGATGGCGCGCTTGCGCAGGGCCGCCGCCAGCCGCGCCTCGTAGGAGGCCATGCGGTGGGTCTGCAACAGGCCCTGCGTCATCACGAGCGGCCGCAGCGTGGCGGGGTCGTCGCCCACCAACCTGCTGGCGAGCACCATGCGCGCGAAGACATCGGGCTGCGGCGGCAGCAGCTGGAGCGCGCGCGTCGCCAGCTCGGTGTCCTGGCGGGCGGTGGGCTCGCGCAGCGCCTGCTGCAGCCGCACCAGGTCCTGCTCCAGCGCGACCCCGGTGTGGCCGGCGGCTGGCGCGGCGACCGCGAGCGCGACGCCGAGCAAGACCGCGGCGTCGTCCTCACCGACGAGGGCGCCCAACCGGTCGGCGACGTGGGCGTCGGTCAGGCTAAGCAGACCCAGCTCGACGAGCGGCGCGGCAAGCTCTGCGAAGGCCGCGTTGTGCAAAGTGATCGTGGTCACGTCGCCTCCCGGTCTGCTGTGGCCGCGCCAGCGAGCACTGCGGACAGTCGCTCGATAACGGCGCGCGGCGGCCGATCCCAGTAGACGCCTGGCACAGTGTTGGCGGCGCAGTCTTCGGCGCGAACGTCGGCGCCGGGCATGCCGCGAACGAAAAGGTAGAGCGCGCCGCCGATGTGGCGGTCATAGTCGTAGTTGCGCAGGCGCAAGCCGAGGAAGCGGTGCAGGGCGGTCAGGTAGAGCAGGTACTGCACATAGTAGTGCTTGCGGGCCAACTCGGCCTCCAGCCAGGGGCGTGAGTAGTGCTGCGGCTGGGATCGCGCCACGCGGCCGCCTTCGGCCAGGCCCAAGAGGTTGGTCTTGTAGTCGAGGACGAAGAAGCGTTGCTCTCCAGCCACCTCGGCGCGAAAGACGAGATCCATGGTCCCCGTCAGGGAGCCCCGTAGGGTGCGAAATCCCATCTGCGCCAAGTGCGCGAGGTAGTCGCCGGGCAGGGTGAAGCCGTCGTCTCGGGTCGCCAGCGCCTCGGCTAGGTGGGCGCCGAGGACGTTGCTGCTGCCGCCCAGGTTGCCGATAGGGAGATCGAAGGCGAGCTCGTCCAGCCGGTCGGCGTCTGCTAGGTCGCACAAGCGCAAGTCGCCCGCCGCCGCGCCGAGCGGGGTCTGCAGCATCGTCGGCAAGGCGTCGATGAGCAGCCGGTCGATCGAGGCCCGCCGCTCCGGCGCGCCGTCCGAGCCCGGCAGCGTCACCTGCGCGTCGGCGAAACCGTTGCGGGCGCCATATCGACGCACCAGCTCGGCCAGCGACAGCTCAGGCACCTTGGGCCTCGGCGGATCGGACTGAAAGTGCAGGTGCTCCAAGATCTCGTGGACCCAAGTGCCGGCCTTGGCGCCGCCGGGGAAGCGACGCAGCGGCACCTCGGGGAGGAGGCGCAGGGTTGGGTCGGCGGGCTCGGTGGGGCTCGGCACCACGAGGGCGTGGCGTGCGATGCAGTCAGCGTCGGTGTGGGTGTCGGCGTCGGCGTCGGGATCCTCGTCCTCGCCCGGGCGCTCTCCCAGACTCGGTGGGACCGCGCTGATCGGCTCGGAGTCGGGCCGTATGCCGTGGCGCGAGGCGATGAGTCCGGTGTAGCTCTCGGCGCGCCAGGTGTCGTCTGGCTCGAAGTCAACGATCTGGCCGAGTGGCCGCCACGCCGGTGGTGGGCGCGCCGGCAGCGTCAGCGACGATGGCGCGGCGTCGACGTGCTGCACGACGCAGAGCGATGCACTGCAGATCTGCCGCATGCGGGCCTCGAAGGCCTCGACGACCTCAAAGGGCCGCTCGGTCAGCTTCACCGGTGCCGCGCTGAGGCGGTCGGCGTGGTCCGAGTCGGCCTGCACGAGCAACCCCAGCGGCGAGCGCAAGAAGTGCCGCGAACCCAGCCCAGCCATGGCATTGTCTTGTACTGGACCCGCGTATGCGACGACCTGCCACTCAGCCCGTGTCAGCGCGACGTAGAGCAGGCGTTGGCGCTCTTGCTGAGCCTCGCGCCAGGCCTGCGTCGCCTCTGGACGCGGCGCCGCGGCGAGGCCGACCAGCTGCAGGGCCTGCCCGTCGGCGTCGTCGGTGTCGCCCGGGTGGAAGCGGAAGGGGCGCGAGGCTGGATCCTTGCCGGCAATCGGCTTGTCAAGCATTAAGTCTGGCAGGTAGACGATTGGATATTGCAATCCTTTGCTGCTGTGCAAGGTGGTGATGACGACGGCGTCGGCGTCGGACTCCAGCCGCAACTGCGCGGCCTCGGCGGGGGCGGCAGACTCCTCTGCAGCTTCGCTTCTTTGGCGGCGGAGCCAACGGGCGAGCCCGTCGGCCGTCAGCCGCTCCGCCAGCTGCGCCGCCGTCAGCAGCTCGGCGAGGTGACGCAGGTTGGTCAGCAGCCGCTCGCCCATCGGCTGCGCGGCGAGGCGGAGAAGGGCCGTCACTGGGGCGTTCGTGGCCTCGGCTTCGGGCGCTGGCGTCGCCATCTGCAGCAGCTCGGAGAAGGCAGCTGCGGCGCCAGCATGGGAAAACCGATTTGCTTGGCGCTGGATTGCGCGGGTATAATGCTGCCATGTTCTGCTCGCCGCCGGCTCTCCGTCGCGGACAGCGAGCAGCAGCGCGCCGGACAGGCCCCCGAGCGGGGTCGCCGCCAAGGCGCGTAGCGCCGCCGCCTGTGTCGGATCGGCCAGCGCCTCGAGCCAGACCTGCAGCCACCACGCCTCTTCGCTGTCCCACACCGTACCGGCCTGGCTGAGGACCGCTGGCACGCCTTGGCCCAGCAGCCGGCCGCGCATGAAGCGGGCGGCCGCGTGGGTCGCCACCAGGACCGCCACTTGGCGGGCGCGAATCGGCACCGGGGCGTCGGTAGCGTCGCGCGTCGTGGCGCCAGAGGCCAGCAGCTGGGCCACCTGCGCCGCGGTGTCGGACATCGCCTGTCTCGTGAGCGTTTTGCCCGACTGGCCAGCGCCGGCGGGGCCGCCGAGCCAACGCAGCACGAAAGGTGGCAATGGGGCGCCGGCGGCGTCGAAGAGCCGACTGCTAGGCTGTGCCGCCTGGACGGGCTCGTACTGGATGGACTCCGTGAGGAAGAGCGAGGGCCGACCACCCATCATCGCGTCGTGGGCGGCGAGCAGGCGGGCGTCGCTGCGGAAGTTGCGGGTCATGCTAAACTGGCGATCAGCGGTGACGCGCTGACGGGCGCGCTCGTACACCGTGATGTCGGCGCCGCGGAAGCTATAGATCGCCTGCTTCGGGTCGCCAATGAGCACTAGACGGTGCCGATCCGAGCCGCAGAACACGCGCTCGAACACCTCCCACTGAACAGCGTCGGTGTCTTGAAACTCGTCGATCAGCGCGGCCTGGAACTTATTTCGCAGGGCCGCCAAAAAGGCCTGTCCAGCCTCGCCGCCCTGGCGCAGTCCGTCGCGGACGCGGCGCAGCATGTCGTCGAAGGTGATCTGCTGCGCGGCGCGTAGACGTTTGGCGCAAGCGGTCCGAATCCACTGGGCAAAGTGTGGGGTCTCCAGCGAGGTGCGCTCGCCGCGCGCTTGCGACCACGCATCGAGCGCGATCGCCAAGGGAGGCAACGTCGGCAGGGTCTTGCCCTTGAGGACACTGGCGCTCAGCTTCTGTGCGCCCAGGCTGAAACCTGCACTGGGCTTGGCGCACGCGCCGGCCAGCCAAGCGTCGATCTCAGCGGCGTAGGCCTCGGTCTGCGCAGCGTTGTAGCGCCCGCGGTGCAGCAATCCGCCCGCGAACCAGGCGCTGACTTGGGCGACCAGCTCGGCGCGACCGGCGGCCCAGGCCGGACGGAACTCGGTCTGCACCTGGGCGAGAAATGCCTCCACGCCGGCGCGGGAGGCCAGCAGCTCGGCCTCTGTCGGCGGCGGCGGCCTCAGCGCTGCCTCGGGGCTCTGGATGGCCGCGATGGCGATCGCGCGCAGGAGCCTACGGTCGAGGCCGCCCGCCTTCGGCTCAATCAGCCAGTGGTACATATCGATGTCAACATCAACAATTCGGGATGAAAACCAATCATCGAGAAGCTCGTCGATCAAGCTCCTGGTGTCAGACGCCAGCTCATCGCCCATTGGAGCGCCCGACTCGAAGGCCAATTCGTTGAGGACGCGGTGACAGAAGCCGTGGATGGTGCTGATCGCCGCGGTGTCGAAGTCGGCGATCGCGGTGCGCCACCGGCTCGCCCGCACGGCCAACTCGGCGACGTCCAAGGCGCGGTAGGTGAGGCCGTCGCGAACGCCGAGCAGGACGTCCAGGCCATCGCTGGGCGCTGGCGCCTCCGCAGGGATGCCGGCCTTGACGGCCCGGCAGATCCGCTCTGCTGCCTCAGCCGCCAGCACGATCAGGGCGCGGATGCGGTCGCGCAGCTCGGCGGTGGCTGGCTCGGTGAAGGTGACCACTAGCACTTGGCGCACGGTCGGCGGTGGGCCGCCGTCTGGCGACGGCTCGACGAGCAGCCGCGCCACCAACCGGGCGATGCTCCAGGTCTTTCCAGTGCCGGCGCTGGCCTGCACCATCAGCGGTCCGGCGTCCAAGGGGACGTAGAGGTCGAAGGGCCTCATTCGCTGCCTCCTGGGGCGGTTGCTGGGCTATCGCCGGCCTGGTCGATGGGCAGCCACACTAGGCGCGCGAGATCGGCGGCCTCGGTGCCCCAGATCGTGCCGGCGGTCCAAGGCGAGACTTCGCCGCAGACGGCAGCGACGGGCCGTGCCGCCGCGTCGGGTGGGTCGCCTGCCTCGTCGTAGTCGTCGTCCGACCGGGCCCAGGCGCGGTGCGCCGCATTGTTCGCCGCGTCGACCTGCCCAGACTTGCGAAACTCATGTGACCACGCCGGCGACGACTTCGCAAAAAGCGGAAGCGGTCGGGTGCGCGCCAGTCGCCAGACGGCCACCAGCTCGGCGAGGAGGGCTAGCGCATGTTTGGGCGCCTGAAGACGGACCTTCATCGGCTGCTTTTTGCCCGATACGGTATTGCAGCCGTAGAGCGTCGCCGACCGCGGCGTCCCCTCCATCGCGGTGAACGCGAGCAGACGCAGCCACATGCGCAGGCGCCACCTTGGGTCGCTGGGATCGCTCGGTGTCACCAGCATGAGCTCGTCGTCGATTCGCAGCGCCGTCCCGCGCAGCGCCACGCCGTCGACCACCACCAAGAGCGGCACGACCACCACCCTGTCGATGGCCGGCTGCTGGGCCCGCATCTGGAGGACGAGCTGGTAGCTGTCATCGAACGTCGCTTGGCCAGGTGTGCCCGGCGGCAGCATCGCCCGTGCGGCGAGGTCGGCCCGCAGCGCGTCGGCGTCGGGGGGATCGGGCCGCATCATGGCTGAGAGCAGGGCCTCCGCCAGTTGCCAGCGCCTGAGGCTGTCGACGGTCAGCGCTTCGCGGTCTTCCAGCGAGTCGTCGTTGTCGCACCAGTGGACGCCGGCCCGCCCGGCCAGGAGCTGGTTGATGGGGCTTAGCAGCCAGTTCGCCAGCTCATGGAGGTCCAGCGCGTCGACCCGCGCCGGGTCTGCCAATGCCTCCTGCGGCAGAAACACGCCTGGCGGCGTCTGCCTCGGCCCGGCGAGCCGCTGCGCCGCGCGGAGCATGCGGGCGTCAAATCGTCGCGGCAGCGGCCCGGGCTGCAGGCGCTCCGGCGGCACGAAGCCGGAAGGCGAGAAGGGCTGCACGCGGTGATGAAAGGTCAGCAGCGCGCGCGGTCTGGTCGCCGGGTGGCGTCGCGCGACGTCGTCGGGCAGGCAGAACGTCGCGTCGATGACATCGAACAGATCGCCGACCGGCACGGCTGGCGCCAGCGGGCGGTCTGTCTTCGGATCTCTGCCACTGTAGAACACGAGCAGGTGACCGCGCGCCGAGAGCAGGGCCTCCAGGAAGAGGTTGCGGTCGTCTTCGCGCGGATCGGGGTCGCCGGGCTTCGGCTGGGCGGCGACGAGGTCAAATCGACGAGCGCTGGCATTGCGAGGAAAGGCGTCGTCGTCCATGCCGAGCAGGCAGACGACGCGGAACGGTACGCTCCGCATCGGCGTCAGCGCGCAGACCGTCACAGCGCTACCTCGCGCTCGTTCGCCTGACCGAGGCCGCTCAAATCGCTCGTTGAGCGTCGCCGCAAACGACTGCAACTCCATGGGCCGATCGCAGCAGGAGGCCTCCGCCACCAGCGCCTGCAGCCCCTCGATCAGCTCGGCGTGCAGGTAAGACGCGGAAGGCGCGACGCTCGCCAAGTCGCCGAGCAGGGCCACGGACGTCTCTACCCAAGCCGCCAGCGGCCGTGGCGCCTGTAGCGCGCGCACACCCTTCACCACGCGGGCGCAGAGCTCAGCGACGTTACCGAAGTGGCGCCGGGCGTCGCCCTCCATCTCGTCGTAGGGCGCCACGCCCTCGAAGAGGCCCTCGCCTGGGTCGGCCATTGCGACGCCCAGCGCCATGCGGTCGAGGGCGAAGGCGAAGGTATAGGCGTACTGCTCAGGGAGGCCGGCGGCGGCACGATCGGCGGCGTCGGCGCCCAGTCGCGCGCCCGCCTCGTCGAGCCACGTCCGCACCAGCGCGACCACAGCGTCATCGAGGCCAAAGCGCGTCATGACGGGGCGACAGGCCAACAGATCCGCAAGCGCCGGCGCGGTCAACCGGCCCCGCGCCAACTCGAGCATGCGCATGAGCACGTCGGCCAGCGGGTTGACCTGACGGAGCCCGAGATCGGCGATGTGGGTGCGGATGCGCGGCCCGCCGTGCTCGCCCCAGCGGTTGGCGGCCGGTTGCGCGGCGGCCGTCGCCTTGAGCGGCCCGCTGGCGCCCTCAGCGAATACGGTCTCGATCAGCGGCGCGTAGCTGGCGATGTCGGGCGTCATCACCACGATGTCGCGGTATTGCAGGCTGGGGTCCGCCGCCAGCAGGTCGAAGAGCGCCTCACGCAGCGCCTCGACTTGCCGCGCCGGGCCGTGGCAAGCGTGGAACTGGACAGTGCGGTCGTCGGCGGACAGCTTCGTGTCAGCGCGGCGGGCCACCAGCTGCTCGAGATCGACCATCGCCGCAAGATCGCGCTGCAGCTGGCCGAGGACGCCCTGCGCCGGGAAGTCAAAAGCCTCCGCTGTGGCCGGCTCGCTATCGTCGCAGACGTCGGTCAGCTGCTCGATGTGGTCGCGGGCCACTTTGCCGAGGGAGGTCAGCAGCGGGTGCTGCAGGCCCGCCGCCGCCTCGCGTGCGCGCGGATCGCTGGCGAAGGCGCGGTCTGGCTCTCGTCGCAGGCGATAGTCGCCCCAGTATCCGTCGGCCGGCGTCAGCACGTAGAGCGTGACCTCCGCCGTGCGCGCTGCCCGCTGCAGCGCGTGAAGCCAGAGCGCCGGCAAGTTGGAGACGGCGAAAATGTGCAGCGCGCCCGTCGCCGCCTCGGCGGAGACATCCAGCAACTGCATCGACGGGTGCAAGACGCCGGGCTGCTCAGCCTGCGCTTGCGCCTCGACCGCCTGCCAGAGCACGCGCTGCCAGTCCTCATCTTCGGCGTCGCGCGGCGGCAGCGTCGACCACTCGCGCAGCAGCGCGGGCCGATAGACCGCGACCTTGTCGAGGACGCCGGCGATCTCGACCGCCAGCGTCCACTCTTGGCGCCCGACGAAGTGGGGCCAGGCGAACCCTGCGCTCGACGACAGTGGGCCGCCGGACGCGGTCTGCCGCGCCAGCCAGGCCACCACCGGCGCCATGGCGGGGTGGCTGGCGACCGAGGGCAGCGCCTGCAGGACTCGCCACGCCAGCGTGTCGCGGTGCCAGCGGGCGTCGTCCGCCTCAGGCGCCTGTAGCAGCTGAAGCACGGCCTGGCGTGGGAACGGGAACGCGAGGTTGGCGGCGATGTTCAGGCGGCTTGCCAGCTCGCGGCGCAGCCAGCGTTCCATGCCGCGGTTGCCGACGGCGATGCGCGTCGGCAGCAACGCAGCCGCCGGGTCGTCGACGGGCCGCTGCAGGGTGGCGGCGAGCCGATCGGCCAGGGCCTCGATCCGCGCGGCGCGAAACACTTTCAGCTGCTGCACAAAGCACTCCTTGGCGCGGGCGAACTTCGGATACGGCGACCGTGGGTGCGGAGGCTAGCACGGGCAACTTCGGCGTGCATCTTGGGCTGCCTGGTCGGCGGCGCAGAGCCCAAATCGCGGTTGAATCCAAGAGGCAGGAATTCATGTCCGAGCGGGGTGCTCGACGCGTCAGGGACATGGGGTTGGGACACTGAACTGAGCGTATCCTCGTGTCGGCAAATCCTCATGCGTCCTGGCTAGTCCCGCGCGCCCAGTCGCTGATCCAACCATGTCGAACGCAACAACCACGCGTCCGGATTGTCGCAGGACTCTCGAGCCTCTTGTGCCTGCCCTCGCCACTTCCCTCTTCCACTCGGGTGCCGCGAGGACCGCCGCCCCGGCTCCGTGCCTTGGCAGCCGCGGACGTTGGCGCTGCGGGCGCTGGCCGAGGCGGCGCGGCGGAGCAGGCCAGTCGGCGCGCCGACCCCAGCGCCTCTTCCGGAGGAGGCTCAGGGGGCTCGGTCGGTCGTGACACCAAGGCCAAAGCTTAGACTGACGTGGAGGATGAGCGGGGAGCCCGACATTGCTGGCCGGGAGTCATTCTACGGGCTCTGCCCCGGATCGATTTGCACAGACCGGTCTGGCGCCTCGCGACGCGGTCGCCCCAAGCGCTCCGAGGCGTGACAGCGTCGGTTGTGCAGCCTGGCAATCCCTGATACCCCTCCGGGCCGCAGCCGCGACCCTGGAGGTGCTGCCGATGCCCCACGCCGACCCGCTCTGGACCTTTCGGCTGGTCGCCGTGCTCGCGAAGGTCATCGCGAAGATCGCGCAGACGATGGCGATGAGCGGCGCGCCTTCTGACCGCGAGCTCAGCTCGCACCGGCCAGCGGCAAGCGGCCAGCGGCGAGTCTGGCGGATGGACGTCGAGTCGCGTCGTGCGCCTGGGAGCGGCTTTGTGGGCTGCGCAGCGGACTCGTCAGGGAGTTGAAGCTGTCGTTGGGCCGCTGGCGTCAGTTGACCGGCCGCTGCAGCCGCCCCGACCCAAGGCGGCCCGCGTGAAGGCAGCGCGAGTGATTCGCTGAGCACCAGTGGAGGTTCACCATGACCGAGCCGCGCCCGCACCGCATTTTCTCGATCGCCTTCGCCGCCGTCTACCCGCTCTACCTCGAGAAGGTCGACAAAAAGGGACGGAGCAAGGCCGAGCTCGACGCCGTCATTGCCTGGCACACAGGCTTTGACGCTGAGGAACTCGATCGCCACCTCGCCGCCCGGACCAAAATCTCGGAGTTTTTGCGGCGGCGCGGATCAACCCCGACGCCGTGAAAGTGACCGGCGTCGTGTGTGGTGTGCGGGTCGAGGCGGTCGAGGATCCCCTGATGCGCGAGATTCGCCGTCTCGACAAGTTGGTCGACGAGCTGGCGAGAGGGCGCCCAATCGACAAGGTGCTGCGCTCCTAAGAAGGCAGAGTCAGCGCGCTGTTGAGGAGTGCGGCGCGGCACGGGGAGGCCAGCAGCCACCGATGCGCGCCCCACGGAGTGACGTCTGGGGCCAGCGCAGCGTCGCAGGAGCGCGTCCCGGAGCGACGATCGTCCCGCGCACGTCGACGATTAGCGCAGCCGCTCGAGCATGCCACGGCGCTTGGCGATGTTCTTGTAGTCCCACTGGATGTCCCGCGCCTTGCCGAGCCAGCGCTTCAGCGACTCGCTGTCGAGGTCGCCGCTCCCTGCGAATCGGGCCTGGGCGGCCTTGAACTTGCCGACCGCTTGCAGGGCTGGCTCATCGAACGACTGGCCGCTCCAGAACAGCACTGTCACGCCGCCATTTTGCGCGCTGTAGCCTACGACCGGGTTGTCGGGATGAAGAACACGGGGTGCCCGTGCCAGACCTTTCCGACAGCGTCGGGCAGCGCCTCGACGACGAGTGCGAACAGCGCATCGCAGGTGGCCCGATCGACCTCTGTCAGCGCCAGGTGATAGACATTGACGTCGGTGGCCGGGTTCGTCGCCGCCGGCGGTGGCGCTGGAGCTCGCCGTGCGGGCTGATGGGTCACCGGCTGCCCGTTCACCTGCTGGAGGCGCCACCGCGTCAGTTGGCTCACGAGGCCAGTTGGCAACGGCGCGTCGTGCGGCACCTAAATCGCGCCCTTTGAGGTCTTGAATCCGGCGAGGTCATCGGCGAACGCCTCGATCGCGGCGGGGCCTGGGTAGATGCCGATGTGGTGGGCGAAGGCGCCGAGGTGGATGAGGTTTTCACCCTGATGCCAGGTGGGGAAACCATAGGCGATGCGCTCGATCGCCGCCGGGGCCTCCGCGCGGACACCGTCGGCGAGCGCGCGGAGGCGTGCGCGACCGGGCTCGGCGGCGGCGTCGATGTAAGCAGCCACGGCTTCAGCCTTGGCCTCTGGAATTCGCCTTGTCATCGGCAACTCCACTCGGTGGTTGTTCAGGTCTGGCTCTGCATCAGCTCGACGAGCTGGTCGAGCGCGGCACCCCAGCCAGCCTCGAAGCCCATCGCCGCGTGGGCGTCGCGCCCCGCCGCATCAACGTGATGCACGGTCGCCAGATCGCGCGTGGCGCCGCCCGGGAGGCGGTCGAAGCGGAGCTCGCACACGAAGCCGAACCCAGGGTGTTGGATGGCGTTCGGCTTGAAGCCGGGCCCGAGGAGATTGGTCCTGACCGGCCGGTGCGGCGCCTCGACTGCGAGGTAGCAGCCGGCCTCATTGGGCATGTTCACGCCCTCCGGCGACTGCATCGTGGTCGCAAACGCGCCGCCTGGGCGCAGGTCGACGACGCAGTCCACCACGCGCCAAGGCCGCGGACAGAACCAGGGCATCAATCGCTCGGGCACGGTCCAGCCCTCGAAGCACTGCTCAGGGCTGATGGGCACTTCACGTTCGAGGCGCAGGGACAGGTTGGTGTCGGTCATGGTGGTCTCCGGAGGTCGGGCTGATGAGGGGCTCCGCTGGCGCAAGCTGATGGTGCGAATTGTGACGAGCGAGCGCCGCTCAGTACCACGAAGGCGGCGATGCGGCCGAGATGTCCAGCCTCCATCGCAGCGCGCCAGACCTGCAAGCCGTGCCCCCCACGGCCGGTCGACCCTCGTGGCCAGTCGTCGTCGCCGTCGCCGTCGCCGTCGTCAACGGTACACCCCTGTACAGGGGGCCGCCGTGGGCCAGCGACGCTTCGTCGACACCGCGCCTCTCCGCCAGATCTTCGATGAGAACGAGCCGCAGCCGAGCGTCTTCGCCGACTGGCCGCGACAGCTGGAGGCCCACGGGTTTGCGGCGCTGGTCGCCCCCTCCCGATCACTCGGTCACCGCCGAGGCGCGCCGCGGCATGATCACGCTCCACGGCGCGTTCCCAGACGCGTTCCCCGATTGAGGCTGCCGGCGCAGGCGGCCATGCTGCTCGACCGGTTCGGCTTGCCCATCAGGCCGTCAAGCAACGGCCGGCACCCGTCGACTGCCGGGCAGCTCCGTCTCTGAAGCAAGCGCTCGACCAAGAGTGGCTCCCGCCAACCGCATCCTGTGCGGAGGCACGAGCCCTGGCGCATCGACGTCGCCCTCCACGCCCTGGCCGGCACCTTCCGATCGAGGTGCTCGTCCCAGTGCCCTCGCAGGCTTCAAGCCACGCACGAGCTGCGCCGACTCCGCTGAAGGGAAGCCATCGCGGCGCGGCATCATGACCGACCGCGCCGCCCGCCCGGCTTGGCTCGGCCAGCGATTGCGCGCCGTCCCCGACGCCGTTGCGGGCAGGCGTCTACTGCGGCGATCGCGCTGAGGCGGGCCGCTCCGCCCGGACATCCACGTCCTCGGCGTCCTTGGCGTGATGGCTAGCCCGCGCGTGAGCGCCCGCGCGTTCGTCGCCGCAAAGCACGCCCTCAGCGGCGAAACGCTGGAGCAAGCCGCCGATGGTGTCGCGCGCGTTGCGGAAGCGGGTGAGCATCTCGTCGCGCGGAATCGTCGGATCTTTGCTCGCAGGATCCGGGATCGGCCAGTGCAGGCGGCGTGCCGTACCGAGAAAGGCCGGGCAGACCTCCTCGGCGCAGAGCGTGATG
>SXNM01000455.1 GCA_005777155.1 Pseudomonadota bacterium
CGACCCCAGCGCCGACCCCAGCGCCGACCCCAGCGCCGACGCCAGCCCCAGCGCCTGCGCCGGCCCCCGCAGCGCCAGAGACCCCTCCGCCGGCCCCGACGGCCATCGCCGCGAAAACGGCTGTCCCGCCGCAGCGCAAGGATCGCGAGCAGCGGCGATTCATCGAGGGAGAGCTCGCCAACGTCGGCGCGACGGGCCTCACGCCATGGCAGAACCGCTTTGGCCTCGTGGTCGGCCCTGAGCTCCTTGGGCCCACCTACTATGCCGTCATCCGGCCAGAATTCAACTATACGCGCGACCTCGGCGGTAGGGAGATCTCCCTGTCATTTCAGGTCCCGGTCCGACTCCAGATCATCGACACCCGGCCGCGCGACGATCGCTTCGAGGGCATCGGCTCCATTCGGCGGCAGGACTGGGACGAGCCCAGCGATTTTGCTCGCATTATCTCCTACATCTCCTATGGCGGCAAAGAAGAGCGCCTGTACCTCGACATCAATCAATTCAAGGCCAGCTCGATCGGCCACGGCACGGTCATCAAGCGCTACAATCCCAACCTGAACTTCAACAGCCGGCGCGTCAGCTTCGAATTCGACGCCTTCGGCGACTACGGCGGCTTCGAGACCTACCTCAACGACGTCACCGGCCCGAACGTCATGGGCGCCCTCGCCTTCGTCAAGCCGCTCTCTTTCATCAACCGCAACAACTACTTCCTGCGCAGCTTCTCGCTCGGCGCCACCATCGCCGCCGACATTGACGCGCCGTTGCGCAACCGGCTCGACGGCGACGACGACGACGACGACGGCAAGCGCGAGCAGGAGCTGTCGATCAACCAGAAGACCTTTCAGCCCAACTACATACGCACCGAGGTCGTGTCGTATGGCACCAGCATCGAGGCCAAGCTGGTCGACACCGACGCCGTCGACTGGAAGACCTACCTCGACCACAGCTTCCTGGAGACCGGCATCCCGACCGACGACCCCAGCAACCCGCTCTGGAAGAATATTCCGACCCGCGCTGTCCGCAGCGGCGGCACGTCGTGGGGCCACCTGCTTCGCCTGAATCTGGATCGGCAGGGATCAAGCCAGGAGGCCCGCCACGCCCTTCGCCTGCGTCTCGAGCTGCGCAGCTTCGATCCCAACTACCTGCCGTCGTACTTCGACACCCTGTACGAGGTGCAGCGCGTGCAGTACGTCGCCGGAAAGACCGCCAACAGCGCCGACTTGGCCAACCGCACCAAGCTGCAGGCGGTCCTCGGCCGCGACACCACCGCGCCAGCCGTCAAGGGCATCTTCTTCGAGACCAGCTGGAAGGCCGCAGACTGGTTCGCCATCGCACTCGCCGTCGAGATGAACGACAGCACGCCCGACAATAACTGGTTCATCCACTTCGAAGTGCCTAGTTTCTATGGCATCCAGTTCCTTGCCACCTACCACCGCCGCACCGCGCGCGACTTCTCGGAGCTCTTCTCGACGGGCTTTGGCAACAACGACGTGATCATCGTCAAGGGCCGCTACCGGCTCGGCGAGGCGATCGCCGTCAATGCCGAGGCCTTCACGCCGTTCGGCATCGGGCCGGACAGCCTGTTTCGCAACGTCTTGCAGTTCAACATCAACGCCGAGATTGGCTTCAACTACGGCAAGAAGAAGCGCTGACCCGCGCCACCGCGGCCGCGCCGTCGCGGCGCTGGAGGTACACCATGACGCGAGACCTACTCCCCGCGCCGCGCCGGCAGGGCGCGCTGAGGTTGGCCGCGGATCGTCGCGACCTGGCTGCCGCAGCGCTCGTCGCTGCCAGCGTCCTCTTCAGCGGCTGCGGCCTCTTCGAGACCGCCGGTGAGGTCACGCTCGGCCAGGGGCAGCTGCCGCGGGTGCAGCAGCGCATCTTGTGGCCCAACATCGACGAGATGACCGGCAGCGCCCTCGCCGGCGCCACCGCGACGCAGAAGGCGGGCGAGCCGCTCATCACAGGCCTGCCGACCTCGCTGCAGAAGGGCACGCTGGCCCACGTTCAGGGCCTCATGGCGCTCGCCGGCGACTGCCAGCGGAGCCACGTCCAGAGCGACTTCGGTGCCGGGTCCGTGGTCTCGAACCTTGAGATTCGCCTCACGAACTGCACCGGCGACGCCCGCTGCAAGTTCCTCTGCGGGGCGTTCCGCGGCATGCGTATCGAGTCCAGCGTCGACGTCGCGCTGCTCGACGAGAAGAAGGCGCAGAACCTCGCGAAGCAGCTGCAGCAAGCCAGCCCAGACGCCGCCGTCGAGGCGATCGTGCAGCTGCGCCTGCGCTTCTTCGAGCTCAAGCTCTTTCGGAACGGCGACGCGCTCGGCGGCGACGGCAAGCCCGTGGAGGCAGACGTCACCTCAAGCCTCGACGATCTGTCGATGATCTTGACGGAGACCCAGGGCCAGCTGCCTGCCAACCTTGAGGGGCCGCACAGCCTCAACACCATGGATGATCCGACGGCAGATTCCACCGCGGCCGGCGCGAAGGGCGTGCCCCAGGTGCCTTACGAGGGGCCGCACTGGGTCAAGGTGCTGGACGGCCCATCGGTCGAGCGCATTACGCCGAAGACGCCGCAACGCTTCGAGATCGATCCCAACGTTCCTTATACGCTCAGGCTCAAGGAGAGCCTCGTCGAGGGCAAACCTTCGGCGCTGCGTCTGGTCACGAGGCTGTCGATCGCGCGGCCTGATCTCTACGTCCTGCGATTCGACGGCGCCGGCATCGAGGTTGACCTACAACCCGAGGTGATCCTGTCGGTGCTCCAGTTGATCAAGAACCTCTGAGATGACGTGCGTATGGCGCCCAACTGGCGCCAGCGCGGAGGCGAGCATGGCTGTCGCTTGCAAGCACCTGAACGGCGCCCCAGCGCCCACGCGACGTGGGCCACGGACCAGCGGGCCTCTGCCGACCTTTGCCGACCGGCGGACAGCGCCCATCGCCATGGCGGTAGCGGCGCTCCTCTTCGGCGTCAGCGGGTGCGAGGACCACTTCACCAACGCTGGCAACGATATCGGCGACGTCGGCCCCGACGTGCAGCCGCAGTTTTACGGGCTCGGCGTCGGAAACAAGTGCAGCGAGGCCGAGGTCTGCCGCGCCGGCCTCGCCTGTCAAGGCGGGGCGTGCAAGCCCGCCGCCAACGGCCCAGCCAACGATCCCTGCCTGCTCTCGGAGGAGTGCGCGGCGGGCCTCCAGTGCGGCTTCTTCGGCTTCTGCGTGGCGAGCGCAGGCCGCAAGGAGAATGAGCCCTGCACTTCGGTCTCGGACTGCGAGCGGGGCCTCTACTGCGACCTCAAGGGCATCTCGGGCTTCTGCTCGAAGCCGGCGACTGTGCTCGCCGACCTCGGCGCGCCATGCAAGAAGGTCGGCGAGTGCTTTCCGGGCCTGCACTGCAGCAAGGTTCAGGGCACCTGCCAGCCGGGCAGCCTGCCGCTCTCGACCGATCTCTTCTCAGGCGTCGCCTGCCCGGACCTGGAGGAGCAGTCGCTGCCCTTCCAGGCCCGCAACGCCGTCCCACGGCAGGGCAGCAGCCTCGACTTCTACAGCACGCCCTTCCCCAATGACGCTTGGCGTGACGCCGCCGGAAAGCTCAACATCAGCAAACACCCACGCTCGGGCCCCGGCCTCATCGGTCTCGACGTCGGCGGCGCGGTCATCGACGGCCTCAACGCCGAGATGGACGGCTTCTCGACCGCGCCGACGCTCTACGTCCGCTTCACCCGCGAGCTCGATCCCGCCTCGCTTGTGCCCTCAGGGCCTCAGCAGAACGTCTTTCTCGTCGATCTCGACGCCGGGGTGATCAACGGCGGCGAGCTGCACCCGCTGACGTGGAAATTTCAGCCCAAGCGCAACAAGTACATCTGCGCCAACTGGTTGGCGCTGCATCCGCTGTGGAGCCGCACCCTGACGTCCAAGCACACCTACGGGTTGGTGATCATGGACACCGCCCGCGCCAAGCTCGCAGTCGGCCAGGACCCCAAGACGGCGGTGCCGGTGCAGGGCGACGACCTTGTGGCGCTGCTTGGGGACGCCAAGCCGGCGGACGCGACGGTGGCCGCCGTGTGGGACAAACAGGCCAAACTGCGCAAGTGGCTGGACGCCAAAAAGCTGGCGCGCGGCAAGGTCATCGCCGCCACGTCGTTCACGACCGCCGACCCGACGCGCGTGCTCGCCAATTTCCGCGCTGCCGTGATGGCGGTGAAGGATCCGCCGACCATCGTCGGGACCCCATTCGTCTGTGGTGGCGCCAACAAGGGCAAGAAGTCGCCGTGCATCGACCTCGCCTTCGCTGCCCAAAAACCTGGCAAGCCGGACCCACGCGACTGCCCAGCCAACGCCGACAACGCCTCATTCACTGAGATCCACTTCAAGATCAAGATGCCGGTGTGGCAGGCCGGCAAGCGTCCTTACCTCGAAGGCGGCGGTGGTATCGCGCTCAGCGGCACCAACGCGCCGCAGCTGCAGGGCACAGAGGATGTCTGCGCCGCCATCGCCATCCCCAAGGGCAAGGCGATGCCAGCCGGCGGCTGGCCGCTGCTGATCTTCGGCCACGGCACGGGCGGCTCGTTGCGCAGTGGCCCCTCCGACATGGGCGACGCGCTGGCCAAGCTGACGGACGGTGGCGCGCCCCTGGCCGTGGCGCTGCTCTCGACCGATCAGCCGATGCACGGCGATCGCCGCGGTCTGCCGCTCGATCCGGGACCGCTCTTCTACAACTTCGCCAACCCCCCGGCCGCCAAGGGCAATGTGTACCAAGGCGCCGCCGACAACTTCGCGCTGGTGCGTTTCGCCAAGGGTCCGCTCAACGGCGCGACGCTGTCATCCGTCGGCAAGTTTCAAGTGAACGGAAACAAGATCGCCTACATGGGGCACTCGCAGGGCGGGACGACGGGTCCGATGTGGTTGCCCTTCGCACACGACGGCAAAGGCAACAAGGACACGCTGGGCGCGGTGTTCTCGGGCACTGGCGGCAGCTTGGTGTACTCGCTGCTCAACAAGAAGTCGCCGGAAGACGCGACGGTCGGCATCAAGCTGGCCATGCAGGAGGGCGACCTCGACGAGTGGCACCCGATGTTGGCGCTGATGCAGCACTATTTCGACGAGTCCGATCCGCTGAGCGTGGCGCACCTGTACTACAAGAAGCCGCTCGGCCCGCCGCAGCATGTCCTGCACACCTTCGGCCAGGGCGACACCTACACGCCGCCGCAGACCAGCCGGGTGTTCGCCGCTGCGACGGGCGGCCTGATGCTGAAGCCCTCCGACGCTGGGCCATGGTACGACCCCGCAGGGGATCTCAGCATGGTCCAGGCCGATCACAAAGCCGACGTCAGCGGCAACTTGACCATCGGCGCGGTGAAGGTGACGGGCGTGACGGTGCAGCACTTGAACGACAAGGCGCAGTCGACCAATGGCGCCGCCTACGACGGTCACTTTGTCGCCTTCAAGGACAAGGTGTGCAGCGCGCAGGTGGCGCGATTCTTGGCCACCATGTTCAACGGCAAGGTGCCTGTGGTGCCGGCGCAGTAGCCGAAGCTTGCCCCTACGCCGCCCGAGAATCGGACATCGATTGGACAAAAGCGATGACGGCGCGGTCTCGGTCGCGCCCAGCGTCTCAGCCGAGGGTGGCGCCTAAGCCGCATTCCGGCTACACCGTCGCTGCGTCGCCGGCCATGGCGCGCGCCGGTGGTGCATGATGGAGTCGATCCTCAAGCTGTTCAGCCTCGCGCCCGAAGATCGGCGCGTTCTGTACCTGCTCGGACCACTCTTCTTCGTCGTCACGGCCAGCAACGTCGTCGTCGCCTCGTTCACCAAGGCGCTGTTCCTCTCGGCCAACGAAGTGTCGGCCATGCCGTGGATGTTCCTCGGCAGCTCTCTCTTCACCGCCGGCGCCTCCGTGCTCTATGTGATGGCGATGGAGCGGCTCTCGCTGCGGCCGCGCTTTCAGACGCTGCTCGCCACGGCGGTGGTCTCTTTCGCTGCCTTGCGGCTGCTCTACCCGCTGGCAGAGCGCGCGATGTCGCTCACGGTCTACGTCTGGTGCACCGGCATCGGCCACCTGGTGCTGATCCAGATGTGGAACCTGTCGTCGGGCCTGCTGCCGGCGCGCCAAGCCAAGCGGCTCTTTCCAGTGTTCGCCGCCATCGCCACCGCCGGCGCCGCCGCGGGTGGCGGCATGGTGCAGCTCGTGCTTGGGCTCGATCTGCCTGCCCACGATCTGGTGTGGCTCGTGGTGGCGTTGCTGTTGCTGCCCTTGGCGCGGGTAGGGTCTGTCGTGCGCGAGTTCGACGGCGCGATGCCGCCGAGCGTCGCTGAGGTCGAGGCTGGGCGCCGCCGCGGCCCGGTCCGCTCCGACTCCGAGATGGTGCGGGGCGTGCGGAACATCATGGAGTCGCCGCTGCTGGTGCGGCTGGCCCTCTTCGTATTCCTCATGCAGATCGGTTCGGTCGCCCTCGACTACCAGTTTTCAAGTGCGCTGAAGTCGCGGCTCCAGCGCGACGAGATCGCCGGCTTCCTCGGCCGCTACTACGGTGCCTCCAACCTCATCGCCTTGGCGGTGGCGCTGTTCGCCAGCGCGCGCCTCGTGCAGGTCGTCGGCATCGGCTTCTCGATCGCGATGTCCGGCATCTTCGTCGCGCTTGGCTCCGGGCTCTACCTGCTCGCTGGGCTGGGCGCGCTCGGCGACGCGGCGTCCCTTGGCTTTTGGATCGTCGTCGCCGCCTCGTTCCTGGAGCGCGTCGCCAACTTCGCGCTGTCGCGCAACGCGATGCAGATGCTGGTGACGCCGATCGAGACTCGGCGTGGCGAGCGCGCCAAGACGCTCATCGACGGCGTGGTCTACCGCGGCGCTACGCTCCTCGTGTCGGTGGTGTTGCTGGTGCTCTGCCCATCGGCGGACCAGCTGATCTGGCTGTCGCCGGTCGCGATGTTGGCGGCGGTCGCGGTCGTCATCGTGGCGGTGCGGCTGGGGCCGCATTACCAGCGGACGCTCTTCGAGGCGTTGGCGGCGCGGCGGCTCGACCCGAACGCCGATCCCCTCCTCCACGATCAGGTGCAGCGCACGGCGGTCCGCGAGGTGGAGGCGAGGCTGTCGAGCCACGACCTCGACGTGGTGCGGCGCGCCCTCGAGATGATCCGCGACCTGCGGCTGCCGATCAGCCCGACCGCGCTCGAAGCCTGCTGCCGCCTTCCGGACCTCGACGTCGCCCGTCGAGCGCTGGAGATCTTGAACACAGTCGGCCACAAGGTCTCGCGCGACGTCGCGGTCGATCACCTGCGCTTTGACTCCGACCCGTCGCTTCTGCGCGAGGTGCTCAGCGCCCTGGAGCCGCACCAGGATCCGAGCCTCATCGACCGAATGCGGGTCTACGCCAGCCACGACGACCCTGGGGTGGCGTCGCTGGCGGTGGTCTGGCTCAAGCGCGTCGCCGGCTACAAGTCGACCATGAACATCCACATGGATCTTATGTCCGATATCGAGAGCAGCGACCCGGAGAAGCGGGCCCGCGCGGCGGTGGTGGCTGGTCGGACAGGAATTCGTCAGGCCACCGCCAACCTGCCCAAGATGATCCTCGACCCCTCGCTGCAGGTCCGCCTCAACGCCGTCGAGGCGATGGGGCAGGTCGGGCTGCCGGAATACCTCGACGCGCTCGTCGATGCGCTGGGCCGCGGCGATCTCGCCGACCGCGCCCGGGCGGCGCTGCTACGTTATGGCGACGCCTTGGTGCCCGAGGTGGCGACGCGGCTGGAGTCGGGTGCGCTCAGCGTCGCTACCCAGATTCGCCTGCTGGCTGTGGTCGAGGGGCTCGGCGGACGTGCTGCGGCCGAGCTGCTGATGGGCGCCGCGATGGTCCAGCGCATGCCGCTGCGCAACCAAGCCCTACTCTCGCTGTGGCGCATCGCCCGTGACCCAGAGAAGCCCAAGCCGCCGACGTCATGGCTCCGCTCGCGCGCCGGCGCCGAGATCGAAGTGCTGGGGATCTATGACAAAGTCCGCGCCGCGCTGCGCGCTGATGACGTGCGGCGTACCTTCTTCCTCGGCGAGCTTGACGCCATGAGGGCGCAGGCGGAGACGCGGGTCTTTCGCCTGCTCGGCCTCCTGATCTCGCGCGCCGCCATGTACCGCGCCTACCTCCA
Source organism: Pseudomonadota bacterium (assembly GCA_005777155.1). Lineage (GTDB taxonomy): Bacteria > Myxococcota_A > UBA9042 > UBA9042 > UBA9042 > SXNM01. The sequence goes on from SXNM01000455.1 coordinate 8,133, forward strand.
CTACCGCAGCCCGAGCCGTAGAGCGCGCAGCAACGCCATCGAGCTGCTCGATCAACACCTGCGCGAGCCAGAGCTGCGGCCCTTTATCCACCTCGTGGAGCACGCCTTCGACGACAGCGGCCAAGTGACCGTGCCAGTGCGTACCCTGGACGCCGCGGACGCAAAGGTGGCAGCGTTGCTGTCGGACCACACGCCGTGGCTGCGGCGCGTCTGGCAGTGGGCGGTGACGGACAACGAGCGGCTGACGCTCTCGGACGACGGGGTAGTGGACGTGACGACCGATCCGATGGACGTGGTCTTTCTTCTCAAGAGCGTCCCGCTATTCGCCGGGCTCTCGGGTGAGCAGCTCCTGCCGGTGGCGGACATCGTGCAGCGAGTAGACTTCGACAAGGGCGAGGTCGTCTTTGAGCAAGGTCAGCTCGGCAACCACGTCTACCTCGTGCTGGAGGGCGAGGTCGATGTCTTGCACGACGGCGAATGCGTCGCCGTGCTCGGCAAGAAGGAGTGCTTCGGCGAGATGGCGCTCCTCGACAGTGGACCGCGCAGCGCCAGCATTCGCACGCGCAGCTACGTCAGCCTGTGGGCGATCGCGCGCGAAGACTTTCAGGACCTGCTCGACCTGCATCCGGCGCTCGGCAAGGGCGTCATTCGGGTGCTAACGCAGCGCCTGCGCGACGCGACGGATCAACAGGCCAACCAAGGCAGCGTGGAGAAGCGCTGAAGCGCAGCGGCGCGCCGACCGGGGCACGAACCTGGCGCGGCACGGCGTCACGGTGTGCTGGCGCGGCGGCACCTCTGTCGACGCGGGCGCGCTTGGCGTGTGGCTAGGAGCCCGGCGCCGGCGGGGCCTCGGTGTTGGTCGGCGCCTTTCGTGTCGGCCCGGCCAGCAGGCGCTCAAGGGTTGAGGTCACGCACATATGGCCGGCGAGGGCCTCTTTGGCCGTCTGCGCCGCCTCTTCGACGAGGCGCTTTCGCTCGGGCCCTGAGGGGAGCCCTTGGTCGAGCTGCTCCCAGGTGTACTCCGAGAACCCTGCAGCCCGGCAGAGCTGGTGTACGACGCTGACGAGGCAGCGCTGGCCGCCGGGCATTCCGACCAAGAAGCCCGCGACCTCATTGGACTCGAGCAGCGAGGAGCGGCGGCTGATGGCAGAGCATGGCGACGCCGTAGTCGCCTCAATCTCGGCGTTGGCGTTGCGGGCGAGGAAGAGGTCGTAAAGGGACTGGTTCTTCAACTTCCATCGGCCGTCGCCACGCGGGGCGGCCTCGAATAGCGACGACTGCAGCAGGCGCTCGCAGATCGCCTTCTTCTCGCCGTCGTCGCGCCCTGGGCTGATGGTGAGGCAGGCCTCGAGCGTAAACGAGAGGTTGCGGTCGCCATCGTCGGGAAACGCCTTGGCAAACAGGCGATCGACCAGCGCGATGGCGGCGCGCGGCGCCATGGACGTCCCCTGCAGGTCTTTGATGAGCAGGACCTCTAGGTAATACTCGTACACACGGGTCCGGCTCGGCTCCAGATTTCCAGGCGCGGTGCCGCCGGCTGCCGCGAAGTTTTGGGCGATCTTCTCAGCGACGAAGAAGTCGCGGTAGGTCGAGAGGTGAGGGTAATAGCAGCGACCATCTGCGCTCTGCGCTTTGCGATCGAGGCCGTAGCGGCGCAGCAGGTTGAGCATTGCCGCGCGGCGCTCGGCGTCCGGGATGATCTCTGCGATGGCGGCGTCGGTCCGGGCGCAGTCCAGCTGCGGTAGCTCGACCAACGCGTCCACCGTGCGCAGGCCATAAGTGCCCGTGAAAACAGGAGGACGGGTGAACACGACCACCCGCACGTTGGGGAAGCGGTCGAGGGTCTGGTTCAACGTCTCGACCACCATCAGACGCCGCTGCAGCGCGACCTCGTCAAGCGCGTCGAGCAAGAGCAGCCAGGGCTTCTCGCCGAAGTGCTTGGCTAGCCAGTCGCCGCCGTGGGCGTCCGCCGGGGCGCCAAAGCGCCGTGCGGCGATGATCTGCAGGGCGTTGTCGTCACCGCCGATGGTGAGCCCCTCGGCTTCGGCGACGTCCCACTGCAAGTCGACCCGTGCGGTCGGCAGCGTCGGGCACAGGCTCGCCTCGACCGACCAGCCCAGCTTGGACTTGCCGGTGCCGCCGCGGGCGATGACGAGCGTCGTCCGCGCCTTGCCCGAGGCGAGCAGCGCAATGAACTCGGCCTCGGCGACCCGCCGGAGCCTGGCGTCTTCTGCGTCGCCTGGGATGCGGTGGTAGATGATGTCCGGCGGATGGAAGCTGCCATCCTTGATCTCAGCGGCGCGGCGGGCGCCCAGCTCGCCGCAGGCACGCGCGGCGACCTGGGCCGCGGTCGGTGCCGGCGCGACGACCTGGGCTTGATTCGCGCTCTTGGCCGCGCCACCGCAACCCGACGCCATGAGGACGCCAACGGTCAGCCAGAGGGTCGACGCTGCGCGCGCCGCTTGGGACTGGGCTCGAGTCGGCACGGTAGGCTCCACCGCGGCGGCCCTCAGGCTGCGGCGCGCGTAGCCGAGTATGGTCGCTGCCGCACGCGCACGCAATCACGCGTCGCCGTCTGGCGGGCCACCTGGAGCGAGGTCCGTGGGTGCCGAGGGGAACAGGAACGCGTCGTCCAACTCGATCGTGGCGCCGCCTAGGCCGGCGACGGTCGTCCGCTCACCTACGCGGCAGAGAGGCCACCAGCGGCTCCCTGGCAGTGGCCCAGGTGCAGAGGCCCTGTCGGCGCGCCGTGCGCACCAAGCGGCGTATGCGGCTCGGCGCGACTCGCGGGCCGATGGCTCAAGATCATAACAAAAGCGAAGGGTCACGCCGGCGGAGCGGTGCTCGTCTCGGCGGGAGGCGAACAGCACCCGCTCGAGCCAGGCGCCGCCCTTGGGGTGCAGGGCGAAAATGGGCAGAGCTGGCCGACCTCGTGAGTCGCCTAGCTGTCGGAGCACGCGCCAGACGGCGGCCTGAAACGGCGCGGTGTCGGCGTCCAGCACAGGGCGAGCGCAGCCGGCCTCCCACGCCTCGGGGCTGAGGTTCATCGCCAGCAGCGCCTGCCGGAGCCCGGCTGCCGGCGAGAGCGTGCAGGCGCTCGCCCCGGGCTGTGCCGCGACCGCGTCCAGGGCGGCGGTGAGCAGGGCCTGAGCGGCGCCGCCGTCGCGGGCCTGAGCAGCGACCGATAAGGCGATGAAGTGCCAGCGTCCGCCTGGCGGGCGATCCAATGCCTGGGCATGACCAGGGCCGCGGCGCTCAAGCAGATCGTCAAAACGGTCGATGGGTTCCGGGGCATGCACGCCGACGATGGCGCCGATCAGCGACGACGGATCGACGCCATGCGACGCGGCGATGGCGCCGTCGGCGAAGGCGCCGAGCACGCGCACAGGCCAAGTCCCTGACGGCCGCAGCAGGTCGATCCAACGACTAATGCCGAGGTCGATCCAATCTGGGCCGTGGATCGCGAGGAAACGCCGTCGGAGCGGGCCCTCAGCAGCCAACTCCCCGAGGTCGAGCTCGGCGATGGTGACACCCGGACGGGCCTGTGGAGCCCCGGCAGATGCCTCCAGCGATTGAAGTCGTGGCCCCATCGCCGCTATCGTGCCAGCCCAGCCAGCCGGAGGCCAGCATGAGCGAGCCAACCCCCCAGACCGCCGCCAGCGACGCCGACGCGCTGGACGCTGCCGACGCCGAGGCGCGCGCCATGGACGCGGCGTTGCAGGGCCGCCAGCCCCTCCACGTCGTCGAGGCGGCGTTTGAGCGCTTCGGCCCGGCGCTCGTCGTCTCGTTTTCGGGCGCTGAGGACGTGCTGGTCGTCGACCTCGCGGTGCAGGTGCTCGGCGCCCGCGCCGCCGGGGAGCTGCGCGTCCTCACGCTCGATACCGGCCGGCTGCACCCCGAGACGCTGCGCTACCTGGAAGAGGTGCGCCAGCACTACGGCATCGCCCTGCAGGTGCGGTCACCGGACGCTGCGGCGACGCTGGCTCTGGTACAGCGCAAGGGCCTGTTCTCGTTCTATGTCGACGGCCACAAGGAGTGTTGCGGCCTGCGCAAGGTCGCGCCGCTACGCCTCGCCCTTGCGGACGTGCCGGCCTGGATGACCGGTCAGCGCCGCGACCAGAGCCCAGACACCCGCGCCACCGTGCCGCTCTGCGAGCTCGACCGCGGCTTCTCCAGCCAGCAGCGGCCGCTCTTCAAATTCAACCCGCTCGCCAACTGGAAGAGCGCCGAGGTGTGGCGCTACCTGCGCGGCGCCGGAATCCCGACCAACCCGCTGCATCAGCGCGGCTTTATCAGCATTGGCTGCGAGCCCTGCACGCGCGCGGTCGGTCCTGGCGAACATGAGCGCGCGGGTCGCTGGTGGTGGGAAGAGGCGACACAGAAGGAGTGCGGGCTGCATCGGCCCGAGGGCGCCTAGCGCGCGGCGATTGGGCTGGCCTAGCTCCCGAGGATCTCGCGCAACCGATCGCAAATCGCCTGTAGCGACGCCTCGTCACGCGGCCGCGCTGGCGAGCCCTCCTCGACGTGGAGCTCCAGACCAGGCGCCAAGTTGTGGCGGCGCCAGACCCGGCCCTGGGCGCGGGAAGCGTTTCGCCGCGCCGGCTGGTCTTGGCTGGCGGGCACGAATTCCACGGCGCTCGCGCCCTCTGCCGGCCGTGCAGGTGGCGGCGGAGGTTGTGACTGCTGCTGCTGTGGCGGCGACCGGCGGTACTGCTGCGGCGGCGGTGGCGTTGGCGGTGGCGGCGGAGCGACTTGCTTGGCGAGCGCAGCCTCGCCGTCCGTGCCTGCCAATCGCGCCTGTGTGACGACCGCTTGGGTCTGCCCCACGGTCGCGCCGTCGACCGCGCCCGGAGCGTCGCCCGAAGCGTCCATCAGCGACTGCAGATCGCCGACCGCCAACGTCTCGCGCTCACGGCGGCTGCCCGGCCCACCGCGGCCCTGCGGTCGTCCTGGCGTCATCTGCATCGGCACCGCGTCTGGCAGGCCCAGGTCGTCGACGTCGGCGAGGGCCTCCCCCACTCCGTTCGCCAGCGCCGCGCCATAGCCCGCCACGCCCAGCTGGAGGTCGGGGATCGCAGGCGCCGGGCGCGCTGCCGTCCGAGCCGGCGGCAATGGGGCGGGGCGCGGCGCTATTGGTTCGGCCTTCGGTCGGTTCGCCATGGCCGTCTCGCCGCGCTCGTCACGCGAGTAGCGGCCCTTATCCATCATCTGCATCCAATTGCGCATGACCGCAGCCTTCTTGGCGGCCTCCTCCGGCTCATCGCAGAGCATGCGCAGGTGGTCCTCGTCGACGCCGTGCACCAGCTGGGCGATGCGCTCGAGGTCGAGGTCGGCGCTGCGCAGGACCTGCACCGCGCAGAGTTGCAAGAGCTGGCGCTGGTGGAAGATCTGGCGGCTGCCTTCGGTCTCGGGGCCTTCGACCAAGCCGCGCTCAATGTAGAAGCGGAGCAGTGGCTCACCCAGCGGCTCCGCGCTCGGGTTGGTTGTGCGGTCGCGGAGCAGCTCGCTTGCGTGGGTCAGTAGTCCATAGGTATCAAAGCGTTGGGGGATATCACGCACCGCCGCGCTGACTGAATGGCGCCCGCTCATGTCGTCCCCACTGCCAACTGGGTGCCGCGCGCTTGCATCCGCTGTTCCGCCACCCGCCCAGTGTGGTGCGAGCGCAACCGGTCGGCAAATTTCGGCGTCTCGGCGCGCTCCGCTGGCGGCGTCTCCTCAGTCGCAACTCAACACTTCGACCTGGTAGCTGAACGGCTTGGCCACGCCGCTGACCTCGACGGTGTAGGTCTTGCCGCCCTCTGCCTTCCAGCCGCTCGGCGCAAAGCCGATGGCGTACTTGCTGCCGTACCAGCCGCCGAGCGGCCACTGGGTCGTCGGCAGTTCGGCGCCGTCGGCGTCCAGGACTCGGACTTTTGCCTTGGTCATGACGATGTTGTCGCTCTGAATCGACCAGCCCGTGCCGTCGATCGACTCCTTGCCATAGGGGCCAAAAGCCTTGACCGGCACCTTGCCCGCCGGCGGCCACGCGATGAAGGGTGCCTGCGACTTGCCATTGCCGCCGATGACCCACAGGCAAGACGCCTTGGTCGCAGTGGAGCCGACGCCGATCGGGCCCAGCGAATTCGACAAGATCCATCGGCGGTGGCCGAGCGTGTCGTGGTTGTGGGCGCCGGGATCGACCATGTAGAGGTCCACCGAGGTGACGCCGGGCGCGGTCGAGATGTTGCTCCGCTTGGCGGCCAGCGAGCCGTCTGCGGTCCAGCACTTCCAGCTCTCGGCGGGCGTGTGCGACAGCTTGCCGTTGGCCGCCATGATGAGTGCGCAGGCCTGGGCCTTCTGGTCTAGGTCGGGAGCTCGCGTCACCTCCGGCAGGCCGACCAGCCAGCGGTAGAGGTTGACCAGCTTGAGCGCGTTGTCTTTTGCCGTCTCGCTGACATCGCCCGCGTCACAGGACGCCATGCTGCCGGAGAAGGTGCCCTCGGCGAGGTCGCTGCGGTCCTGTTTCCAGCGCGCGCAGACCGCCTCAGCGGTGCTGGGGCCCGGGCCCACGGGGCCGGCGTCACCCGAGCCGCCGCCGCCGCCGGCCACGACGTCTTGGCCTCCCGAGGCGTCTGTGGTCTCGGGCGGAGGCGGGATCTGGCAGACCGTCACGTAGGCGCCGGCCTGCTCGCCGAGGCCGTTCTCGCCGCAGACCGTGGGCGCCTCGCAGACGCCAAGGAGCTGCCACGTGCCGCTAGCGTTGTCGCAGAGCATCTGGCTGCTGCCGTAGCAGCCCTCGACCTGGACCAGCGGGTTGCACTTCGAGTCGGCGGCGCCGGCGCTGCCGATCGGCGTGGCCGAGTTGGCGACGCCACCACCACCGCCAGTTGCACAGCCGCCGACGAAGAGCAGCACGATCGTACAGAGGCGCTGGGTCAGGGCGCGGGCATTTCGGTCCATCGAGATCCCTCGTCGGCGGCGGTTGGCGGGTTCAAGCAGGCCGGCGCACCGGCCAACGCGCGAGGCGGAGACGGTAGCAAGCGCAGGCCGCGCGGGCAACGCAGATGCGTAAAGGCGGGGCGATCGGGCCGCTCCCAAAGGCGAGGCCGACCGCCGCCGCGCCCCTGGGGTGGACCGCCATGGCGCGCCGCGGCTACGCTGCCGCCCGCGGTCGGCCGCCGCCACCGTCAAGGAGTCGATGATGATGGACCACGCCCCCGATCCCAGCGCGCCCCATGGCCCGGCAGTCATCAGCTGCGCCTTGACTGGCGTGCTCACCGATCCGAAGCGCCACCCGGTGCCGGTCACACCGGAGGAGATGGCCCTTGAGGCCGCGCGGGCTTGGGACGAGGGCGCGACGGTGGTGCACTTGCATTTTCGCGACCAGACGCCAGGGCTCGGCCACCTGCCGACGTGGGATCCGCAGGTGGCGTCTGACATCGCAGCCGCCATTCGGGCGCGCGTGCCAGAGATGCTGCTGAACTTTTCGACCGGTGTGGTCGGCCCAGACATCTCTGGGCCCGTGGCCTGCCTGCGCGCCGCGCGGCCTGAGATCGCGGCCCTCAACGCAGGATCGCTGAACTACCTCAAGACGCGCGCCAACGGCGAGTGGGCGTGGCTGCCGATGCTCTTCGACAACCCGGTCGAGAAGATCGCCGGCTTCGTCGAGGTGATGGACGAGTGCGGCGTCGTCCCAGAGTGCGAGTGCTTTGACACCGGCATCGTGCGCTCGGTCGGCATGTTCGCCGCCGCCGGGCTGCTGCGCTCGCCGGTCCATGTCTCGCTGGTGATGGGCGTCGACTCCGGAATGCCCGCTGACCCGCGGTGGCTGCCGCTGCTCATCGAGCAGCTCCCCCCCGGCGCGCAATGGCAGACCATCGGCATCGGACGCCAGGAGGTGTGGGCCCTGCACCGGCGCGCCGCCGAGCTCGGAGGGCACCTGCGGACCGGCTTCGAAGACACCTTTTACCTCGAGGACGGCAGCCGCGCCGCCCACAACGGGGTGCTCGTCGCCGAGCTCGTGCGCATCGCGCGCGCCGCTGGCCGCGATGTCGCCACCGCAGCGCAGACCCGCGCCGCCTTCGGCCTCAAAGCCTCGGCGCCCTGATCTCGGCCGGTCAACAGGCGCGCACGATCAGATCTTGCCCTGATCCTTCATCTCTTGCAGGCGCCGCCGCAGCTCCTCGACCAGGGCGCACGACGGCTCGTGGCCGCGATCGCAGGCGTGCTTGAGCCAGCGGGCGCCATCGCCGATGCGTTGGCTGCCCGCGCCCCCTGTGAGGTACCAGACACCGACCTGGTGACAGCTCGCCATATTGCCGGCGTCGCAGCGCTGCGCCGTCTCTCGTTGCTCCGACGCCTTGTCGGCGGGCAGCCCGGCCTCGCAGGGACCGGCGCCTTCGGCCGTGCCGGCCCCTGAGCCCGCCCCGCCGGCGCTGAGCACGCCGTCGCCCGACGGGTCGCCCGCGCTCGGCGCTGGCGCTGGCGCCGGATCGGGACGCTGCCTGGTTATGGCGTCGCCGCCTGACGGCGCTGCTCGTGCTGGCGAGCCCTTGGCGTCGTTCGCGTTGGCGGTCCGTTCCAGGGCGCGCATCAACGTACACGAGGGGTGGTCGCCCTGCTCGCAGCTCCATCGCAGGAAGCGCCTACCCTCGAGCTTGCGGTGATTGCCGGCGCCGCCGATGGAGTACCAAATGCCGATCCAGCGGCAGGCGCCGAGGTCTCCGTCGTCGCACCGCTCAGCCTGCTGGCGCGCCTTGGTGCTTGCGTTGGGCGGCAGCGTATTGACGGCGCCTAGCGAGGCGCCGCTGCTGCCGCAGCCGAACAAGCCGACGGCGAGGAGGAGGAGTCCGCAGGCGAAGGCCTTCGCCTCGCCGAGCCGTCGACGGTCGCACATCTCGTTTGCTCCTCGGTGCCCTCCTCATCGGGCGACCTTTGCTCAAGCACTGGCCGGCTGCAGACGTGTCTCACATCCTACATGGGCGCGCTGTGGACTGGTAGCCGGCACGCAGGCCGACTAGCATAGGCGGGCGCCACTCTGCGCGTTCGAGGCTGCGATGGGCTGGACTCAAGTCGCCCCTGCCGCTGTCGGCTCTTGGCCGTATCGCGTGCGGTTGGGCGAGGGCACGCGCTGTAGTGCGCCGCTCGGGGCTGTGGTCTCGCTGGTGGCGCTTGCGGCGTGCGCGGGAAGCGGTCGCGCCGACGACACCGCCGCCGCCGCAGACCATGGGGCGTTCGGTAGCGCTGGGGCCGGCGTGGAGCGACTGCTGGCGACGATGCCGGCGGAACGCGGCGCCTACGCCCGGCTGCAGGCGCTCTGCGATGGTCACGGGCACCGACTGAGCGGCTCGCCGGGCCTCGAAGCGGCGATCGCTTGGGCGGTGGAGGCCCTGAAGCGCGACGGCCACGAGGCGGTCGCTGCCGAGCCCGTACGGGTGCCGGTCTGGGTGCGCGGCGTCGAGCAGGCGGCCATCGTCGAGCCGGTGGCCGCGGGTCAAGAGGTGCCGCTGGCGCTGCTCGGTCTCGGCGGCAGCGACCCGACGCCGGCCGAGGGCATCACCGCCGAGGTGCTGCGGGTCAGCGGCGAGGAGGAGCTGCAAGCGCGTGGCGCCGAAGCGAAGGGTCGCATCGTCCTGTTCGACAACCCCATGCCGGCTTGGACCGAGGCCCACGGCTCGGGCTACGGCCACTGCGTCAAGTACCGGGTCCACGGCGCCCGCATCGCGGCCCGGCACGGCGCGGTGGCGGTGTTGGTGCGCTCGGTGACGGCACGCAGCCTGCGCTCGCCCCACACCGGCGCCATGCTCTACGGCGACTCCGGTGCCCGCCTGCCCGCCGCGGCGCTGAGCACCGAGGACGCCGACCGCATCGGCCGACTCCTCGCCACCGGCCAGCGCGTGCGCGTGCGCCTGACGCTGGGCGGCCGCAACATGCCCGAGGCCGACAGCGCCAACGTCGTCGCCGAGCTGCGCGGTCGCGAGCGGCCCGAGGAGGTGGTCATCCTCAGCGGGCACCTCGACAGCTGGGACGTCGGGCAGGGCGCTCACGACGACGGCGCCGGCGTGGTGATGGCGATGGAGGCGCTGCACCAGCTGCGGCGGCTCGGCTTGCGGCCCCGCCGGACCTTACGCGTCGTGCTTTGGACGAACGAAGAGAGCGGCATGGCCGGAATTCGCGCCTACCTCAAGCGCCACAAGGCCGAGATCCCCGACCACGCGGCGGCGATCGAGGCCGACGCTGGCGGCTTTGCGCCCGTGGGCTTTGGCCTGTTCCTCGAAGACAAGGCCGCCGAGGCCCGCTACGCCGCGACGCTAGAGCCTTTGACCCGACTGCTGCGGCCGCTCGGCGCCATCCGGGTCGTGCGCGGCCAGTCGGCCCCCGATGTGTCGCGCTTTCACCCGCTTGGCGTGCCGGCGCTCGGCCTCATGACCCATGGCGCCAAGTACTTCGACTACCACCACAGCCACGCCGACACCGTCGACAAGGTCGACCCCGACGAGCTGCAGCGCTCGGCCACGGCCCTGGCGGCGCTCGGCTACTGGCTGGCTGAGTTGCCGGAGCTGCCGCCCAAGCCGGCGCCGAGCGGGGCGACCGAGCCCGACTAGGCCGGCATGGCTCAGCAGAGGCCCTGCTGCGGTCGCTCGCGCCGCCGAAGCGCCCCTCAGCCCAGGCCGCAGAGCTTGGCATAGAGGGCGCGGTAGGGCTTGGCGGCGGCGCCCCAGGTCCAGTCGCGGGCCATGCCGGCGCGCTGCAGCTTGGCAAAGGTCTTGCGGTCGTTGCGGAACATATGCACCGCTCGGCCGGCCGCCCAGCGCAGGCCCTCGATGTCGACGTGCTCGAAGCAGAAGCCGGTCGCCGTGCCGGCGGCGATGGCGGCTGGCGTGGCGTCGATGACCGTGTCGCGCAGGCCGCCCGCGGCGTGGACGACCGGCACCGTGCCATAGGCCATCGAGTACATCTGGTTGAGGCCGCAGGGCTCGAATCGGCTCGGCATCAGGAACAGGTCGCAGCCAGCCTCGATGCGGTGCGAGAGGTCAAGGTGAAAGCCGACCGTGGCCGAGACCTTGCCCGGCCAACGCGAGGCCAGCGCCCGCACCTGGCGCTCCAGCTGCGGCTCGCCGCTGCCGAGCAGGACGACGCGGCAGCCGGCTTGCACCAGCTCATCGCCAAGGCCCGTGATGAGGTCGACGCCCTTCTGCCAGGCGAAGCGACCGACGAAGCCGACGATCGGCGTCAGGTCGTCGGCGGGGTCGAGGCCAAGCTCGGCGAGCAGCGCGGCGCGGCAGGTGGCCTTTCCGGCGAGGTCGTCGCGGTCGTACGGGGCCGCCAGCGCCGGGTCCGTCGCCGGGTCCCAGGCCGCGCCGTCGATGCCGTTGAGCAAGCCGATGAGCCGCCCGCCCAGCGCCCGCAGCAGGCCCTCCATGCCGAAGCCCTCGGCCGCGGTGCAGATCTCAGCGGCGTAGCTCGGGCTGACGGTGGTGACGACGTCGCTCATCGTTAGGCCGCCCTTCAGAAAGCTCAGGCGGTCGTGGAATTCCAAACCGTCGATGTGGAACCACTCCCAAGGCAGGCCGAGGGTGTCCATCATTCGGCGATCGAAATTGCCCTGGTGGGCGAGGTTGTGGACCGTCAGCACCGTGCGCGTCTGGTCGAAGCGCGGATCGCCCCGCCGCATCCGCAAGAACGCTGGCGCCAACGCACACTGCCAGTCGTGGGCGTGCAGCACGTTGACCGGGCCGCCCATCAGCTCGGGCAGCGCGGCGACCGCGGCCTTGGTGAAGGCGGCGAACCGTTCGGCGTTGTCGAGCCATGAGCGGTAGTCGGCGTCGTTGTAGATGCCGTCCCGATCGAAGAGGGCGGGATTGTCGAAGAGATAGACCGGCCGCGCCTCGCCCATCACCTTGTAGATCGTGAACTCGAAGCGCTGCCTGCCCAGCCAAGCCTCGGAGCGCAGGCCCACCTTGGCGACGCGCTGGCCGGCGAGGGCCGCCGCTTTCCAGGTCTCGCGGTGCAGCGGCAGGCAGAGCGCGACCGAGGTCGGCAGCGTCGTCGCGCTTGGATCGTGCAGGGCCGCAGATAGCGCGCCGGTGACCTCGCCGAGGCCTCCTGTGCGGCTGTATGGGGCGCCCTCTGCAGCGAGGAAGGCGATGCGCATGGCGTCCTCCGTGGCGCCGCGCGCTGCACCCTCTGAGGCGCCATCCGTGAGCACGTGGCGGGATGGGCTTGGGCGGCGAGGCACTACGCTCGACGCTAGAACGAGACGCGCGTCTCAGCAAGGGAGCGCTGGCGCTCTGGTCTACTGCAGCGCGGCGCCATCAGGAGGGCTCGGTAGCGCCACGCGATCTGGCCTGGTCGGGCGCGATGGCGTCCCTCGCGCCGTAGCTGGGGAGGGCGAGGCTGCGCGCCTAGGGCTGCTCCTCGGCAGCGCGGCGCAGCCCGGCCAGGAGCTTGCAGGCCCTGTCGTGGCCGTGGGTGCAGGCGTGCTGGACGTAGCGCACGCCTTCGCCGCGCCGCTCCTTGCCAGCGCCACCGACCATGTACCAGACGCCGACCCAGTTGCAGGCGTCGAGGTCGCCGTCATCGCAGCTCTCGGCTTTCGACATCGCTTTGCCGCTCGCGCCCTGCGGCATCCCAGCGACGGTGCCGATGCTGTTGGCGTTGCCGCCGCCGCAACCGATGAGCGCTGAGGTCAGCGCGGCAAAGAGGCCGGCCGAGACGGTGGCGCGGCGTCGGCGCCTGCTGGCGTCGCCGATGGCAGGGATGGCGGTTCGCGTGGCTGTCTCAGCCGGCGTGGGGCAGTGGGTCGACATTTCGGGCTCCTCAGTGGGCTGCGCGACGCAGTGGGTCGGGCTTCCGACGCGCGGCTTTCACGATCGGTCTGGTCCGTAGCGAAGGCAAGGTGCCTCTTCGGCGCTCGCTGTGCTGCTGCGTCCTGCCGGTGATGGCCCGGCGACGGCCTCGGCTCGCGGTCGAACCTCGGCGGTTGGCGGGCGCCGGCGGAGCCCGTACCCTCGCCACCAGCGGCGGCCACGAAGGCCTTGGCGGCGCGGGGGGAGGGCAGATGGCGACGGCCTTGCGACGGCGGGACCTCTACGACGCGCTGGAGGCGCTGGCGCCGCTGGCACTGGCCGAGGACTGGGACAACGTCGGCGTGCTGATCGACCCCTTCGGCGGCGACGCCATCGAGCGCGTGCTGCTGGCGATCGACCTCAACGAGGCCGTCGCCGACGAGGCCATCGGCTGGGGCGCCGACGCGATCGTCGCCTACCACCCGCCGATCTTCGCCGGCGTCAAGCGCCTGACACCTGCCACCGCCCAGGGCAGGACGCTGCTGCGCCTCATCGGCGCCGGAGTCCCCGTCTACTCGCCGCACACCGCGCTCGACGCCGCGGTCGGCGGCATGGCCGAGTGGCTGGCGTCAGCGTTTGGCGAGTGCGCGATGCTGGCGCCGATCACGCCGTGCGCCCGCCGCCCGCTCGACAGCAGCGTCGGCCAGGGCCGCATGGGCTTGCTGACCACCGCCATCTCGCTGGAGACGGCGATCAGCCGCGTCAAGGCGCACCTCGGCCTGCAGCACGTACGCGTCGCCACCGCCGCCCGCCACAGCGCGACCAGAATCGACGGCGGCGACAGCGCCCACGCGCCAGCGGCGATCGAGCGCGTCGCGGTCTGCCCAGGCGCCGGCGGCGCGCTCCTCAGCAAGGTGCAAGGCATGGACCTGCTCCTGACCGGCGAGCTGCGGCACCACGATCTGCTCGCCCATGTCGGCGCCGGCACCAGTGTCATCCTCACCGACCACTCGGCGAGCGAGCGCGGCTATCTGCCGGTCCTGGCCCAGCGCCTCGGGCCGCGCCTGCCAGGCGTCTCCCTGCGCGTCAGCAGCCGCGATGTCGAGCCGCTCGTCAGCCGCTGAAGACGGCGCCGACCGACCGCGCCGACGCAGGCTTCGTTGCCAATCGCGTGCCATCCCCCTAGCCTCTGCCTGCGCCGCGCCGGGTGTCGACGGCGCCGCCAGCTTGGAGCCCAATGAAGGTCGCCGTCCCGCCTGTCGCCGATCCGCCCGCGCCGCGAGCCGAGCCGCGTCACCGCACCTACGGTGGGGCGGAGGGTCGCTCGGGCAAGGGCCTCGTCGTTGGGCTGGCCGCGCTTCTGCTGGTGGTCATGGCCTGGAAGGGCTACCAGCTCGCCCAAGGCGACGTCTCGCTGCAGGTGCTGCAGACGCCGACCCGCTCGCTGCCGGTGGAGCCGCTGCTGCAGGGCCTCGACGCGCTGGAGGGCGAGGCGCGAGAGGCTCGAATTGCGGCCTTGATCCTGGCTATTGGCTGCTGCGACACCGGACGCTGCGAGGGCGTCGACGCCCCGGACCGCGTGCGGCAGCGCCCGTCGTTGGCGTTCCGCGAGGCTGCGGCCCAGCTACGGGCCCTGCAAGCGCAGGAGGCGCCACGATGAGCGGCGGCCGCGGCGTGGCGTTGATCGACCTCTCGATCAACGGCGAGGCGACCTCCGTCGCGGCGCCCGCCCATTGGACGCTCCTCGAATTGCTGCGCTACAAGCTCGGCCTCACCGGCACGCATCAAGGCTGTGACAAAGGCGACTGTGGCACCTGCACCGTGCGCGTCGAGGGCCGCGCCGTGCTGTCGTGCCTGACGCTGGCCCAGGCGGCGCAGGGCAGGGCGGTGTCGACGGTGGAGGGCCTCGGCAGCGGCGCCCGGCCACACCCACTGCAGGCCGCCTTCGACCGCTGCGGCGCTGCGCAGTGCGGCTTCTGCACGCCAGGCATGCTGATGTCGGCCGCGGCATGGCTCGACAAGATCGCCGCGGCCGCCAACCCCGACCTCTCGGACGAGGCCATCGCCCACGTCATCGGCGGCAATCTCTGCCGCTGCACCGGCTACACCAAGATCGTGCAGGCGATCGGCGAGGCGGCGCGCGAGGTGCGGGCTGGCGGGGTGGCGACCGCCGTCGGGGCCGCCGCGACGGCGCCAGCTGCCGGCGTCTCCGCTGAGGGCGCGGTCGTGGCTCCTTCCCGCAGCGCCCGCGTCGGCGGACGGCACGGCAAGATAGACGCCATGGCGCCGATGGTCGGCGAGGCGCGCTACACCGACGACCTCGTGCTGCCGCGGATGCTGCACGGCAAGATCCTGCGCAGCCCACACGCCCACGCCCGCATCGTCGCGATCGACGCCACCGCCGCGGCGGCGCTGCCGGGCGTGCATGGCGTCATCACCGGCGCCGATCTGCCCAAGCCCTACGGCATCATCCCCTGGACCCAGGACGAGTGCGCGCTCTGCGTCGACAAGGTGCGCTACGTCGGCGACGCGGTGGCGGCGGTGGCGGCGGAGAGCGAGGACATCGCCCTGCAGGCGCTGCGCCTCATCCGCGTCGAGTACGAGTCGCTGCCGGCCCTGACGACACCCGCTGAGGCGATGGCGCACCCCGACGTGCGCATCCACGAGCGCAACAAAGACGGCAATGTCAGCAAGCGGGTCGAGCTGGCGTTCGGCGACGTCGACGCCGCGCTCGCGGGCGCCTCGCTGCTGGTCGAGGGCGACTATCGCTTCCACGGCAGCACGCACGGCGCCCTGGAGCCCCACTGCGCGCTCGGCCACGTCGACGCCGGCGGCATCCTGACGCTGTGGTCAGCGACGCAGGTGCCGCACTACCTGCACCGGGCCCTGGCGCGCGTCCTCGGGCTCTCGCCGCGGCAAATCCGCGTCATTCAACCGCCAGTCGGCGGCGCTTTTGGCGGAAAGTCGGAGCCCTTCGACCTCGAGTTCTGCGCCGCCAAGCTGGCGATGCTGACCGGCCGGCCGGTGAAGTTCCTCTACACGCGGGAAGAGGTGTTCCTCGCCCACCGCGGCCGGCACCCCTTCGACATGCACTACCGCACGGGGTTCGCAGCCGACGGCCAGATCCTCGGCGTCGACGCCCGCAGCGTGCTCGACGGCGGCGCATACAGCTCGTTCGGCCTCGTCACGACCTACTACAGCGGCCAGCTGCTCGGCGCCCCCTACACGCTGCCGAGCTATCGCTTCGACTCGGTGCGCATGTACACCAACAAGCCGGCCTGCGGCCCCAAGCGCGGCCACGGCTCGGTGCAGCCCCGTTTTGCCTTCGAGGTCCAACTCGACAAGGCCGCCGTCGCCCTCGGCGTCGACCCCATCGATCTGCGCCGCCGCAACGCGCTGCCGGCAGGCGGCCGCACGGTCAACGAGTTCCACATCGGCTCCAGCGGCTTTCTGGAGTGCTTGGACGAGGTCGAGCGTGCGTCCGGATGGCGGTCGCGCAAGGGCCAGCTTCCGCGCGGCCGCGGCCTTGGGGTCGCCGGCTCGACCTACATCTCTGGCACCAACTACTGCATCTATCCGACCGAGCTGCCGCAGTCCGGCGTCCAGATCTGCCTCGACCGCAGCGGGCGGGTGCGGATCTTCGCCGGCACCTCCGACATCGGCCAGGGCAGCTCGACGATGCTGGCGACGATCGCCGCCGACGAGCTAGGCGTCGCCCTCGACGACGTCCGCGTGCTGGCCGCCGACAGCGACCTCTGCCCGGTGGACCTCGGCGCCTACTCGTCGCGCATCACGCTGATGGCCGGCAACGCCTGCCTGCAAGCGGCGCGCGATCTCGGCGCCAAGGTCCGCGAGGCCGCCGCCGCCGAGCTCGGCTGTGCGCCGCGTGACGTCGTGCTCGGCGACCGCTTGGCGACGCGCATCGACGCCCCGGAGCGGTCGATGCCGATCGCCGATGCCTTCATCGCCGCCGAGGTCCGCTTTGGCACCCTTGGCAGCACCGGCAGCTACCAATCGCCGCGCGAAGGGGTCCACGGCGACTACCGCGGCGGCACCATCGGCGCCTCCCCGGCCTACAGCTTCACGGCGCACATCGCCGAGGTCGAGGTCGACGAGGAGACCGGGCAGGTAGACGTCGTCGCCATCTGGTGCGCCCACGACTGCGGCAAGGCGCTGTCGCCGGTGCTCGTCGAAGGCCAGATCGAGGGCTCGGTCTACATGGGCTTCGGCGAGGCGGTGATGGAGGAGCACGAGGCCATGGAGTCGGGCTTGCGCGCCGACGGCGGCCGACGCCTACCAGGGCCCGGCAAGTCTGGGCTGCTCCAGGCGTCGTCGCTGCTCGACTACCGGATGCCGACCGCGATGGACACGCCGCGCATCGAGGCGATCATCGTCGAGGCAGCCGATCCGCGCGGACCGCATGGCGCCAAGGAGGCCGGCGAGGGCCCGCTGCACTCCGCCATCCCAGCCATCGCCAACGCGATCTACGACGCTGTAGGCGTCCGCATCGACGACCTGCC
>SXNM01000456.1 GCA_005777155.1 Pseudomonadota bacterium
CGGCGGGGAGGGCGTCGCGGTGCGGCGTGCGCGCGAGCTGGCGAAGATAGAGGGCGCTGCCCCAGGGATGGACGCCGAGACCGCGCGTCGTCGCGGCGAGCCAGAAGCGCTGCAGCGCGCGGCCAGCGCGGAAGGGCACGGGCTCGACGCCGAGCTCGGGCGTCGGCGGCGGTCCGGGCCGACAGCACGTGGCGCCCAAGCACGGCCATCACGAAGGCGGTGCGCGCGTCATCGTCGCCGGCCAAGATGGCGTCGAGGTCGATGCCGTCGCAGAGGCCGTGGAAGAGTGGTCGCTCGGGTTCGAGGTCGAAGCGCTCCACGTCGAGCAGGCCGCCCTCGGTGGTGGCCATCAGGACGGGGATGCGCAGCTGCCGCGCCCGCCGCCGCAGCGCGATCTTCAGCGGCAGGTCGTCGCACTCCTCGACGAGCAGGTCGACGGGCCGGCCGTCCTCGCGCAGCAGCAGGGTGTCGGGGTCCTCGACGCGGACGCCTTCAGGCAGCGCGGCGATTGCCAGGTACGGGTCGAGGTCCAGCATGGCGCGGGCGGCGAGCGTCACCTTGGGTAGCCCGAGGTCGGCGATGCTGGCGCGCAGCCGATTGAGGTTGGAGAGGTCGAGGTGGTCGGGGTCGGCGAGGCGAAAGGAGGTGCCGACTCCCTCCTGCGCGAGACAGACGGCGATCGCCTGGCCGACGCTGAGCCCACAGACCGCGACGCACGCTCCAGCGAGGCGTCGCTGCTCATCGTCGCGAATGCGGTGGCGGTTGCGGTCGAGGCGCAGGGCACGGTGCTCCGCCGGCGGCAGCGTCCGCACCAGCTGCCGTGCCCAGGGGCGATGGACCCAGCGCTCGCCCATCGCCTCGTCGCCGCCGCTCGGCTCCGCCGGAGCTTCTTGCTCGGCTGGGCGACCGGCGCGACGGCTGCGGGCGAGGTCGGCGCGCTGCGCTGCCAGGGTGTCGATGACGGTCACGCCCCGCTGACGCAGCGCCTCGAGCCGCTCGGCGTCGACGGCGAGCGACGGGTTGAGGATCTCGACTTGCCAGGGCTCGCTCATGGGGTGCTGCGTTCCTCGTCGTGGCGATCGGGGAGTTTGGCCGCCAACGGCGTGACGATGGCATTGGCCGTGACCGGGATGGCCGACCCCGCGGCGCTGGTGTTGGAGGTCGGGGCGTCGGCGGCCTGGGCCCGCAGCGGCAGGGTGAGCCGAAAGCAGGCGCCGCCTTCGGGGGCGTCGAGGTCGAGCTCAAGACGGCCGCCATGCAGCTCAGCGATCTCCCGGGCGATGGCGAGGCCGAGGCCCGTCCCTTTGCCTGGCGCTTTTGTGGTGTGAAAGGGCTGAAAAATGCGCTCTCGCGCCGCCGCTGGCACGCCCGGGCCGCTGTCAGAGACGGTGAGGTGGGCCTCCTCGCCGTGCGCCGAGCTCTTCACCACCACGCGAGGCTGGGCACGCGGCCGGTCGGCGGGCGAGACCTCTGTTGCGGCGTCGATGGCGTTGACCAGCAGGTTCATGACAGCCTGGTCGAGCAGGTCGGGATAGCAGGCGAGGGGCCCGTCGAAGCCCAGCTCGTAGGTCAGCTCGACCTCGCCGAGGCGGTGGCGTAGCAGCGGCCGCAGGGCGTCGAGGCGCTCGGACAGCGAGACGGCGTGCAGCGGCGCCGTGGGGGCCTCATGCCTCGCGAAGCCCTGAACCGCTTTGACGATATTCATGACGCGCCCGCCGCAGCGCTCGATGGCCGCAAGCAGCTCTTGGCGCTCGTCGTCGGCGAGTTGGGTTTCGCTCACGGGCTCGCGCAGCAGGCGCACCGCGTGCATCAAGGCGTTGACTGGGTTCAGGATCTCGTGGGCCATTCCGGCGGCGAGGGTGCCGAGCAGCTGCCCCTTTCGCTGCGCACCAGCGTCTGCTGCAGGTCGCGCAGGCGGAGCTGGGTCTGTACGCGCGCCAGCAACTCCTCGGCGGCGAACGGCTTGGCGACAAAATCGTCGGCGCGGGCGCCGAGCCCCTCGACGACGGCGCCAGCGCCGTGGCGAGCGGTGACAAGGATGACAGCGCAACGCTGGAGCTCCGGGTCGGACTTGATGGCGCGGGTCAACGCCAGCCCGTCCAGGACCGGCATCATCACGTCGCTAACGACGACGTCGGGGCGGACCTCGCGGACAAGCGCCAGCGCCTCTTGGCCATTGCGCGCCCGCAGCACGCGGTGGTGGCGCTCCAGCAGGCGCGCCATCGGCGTCGGCGGCGCGCTAGAACCGCCCGAAGATCTTGCGCTGCTCCGCCTCAGCGATGCCGGGCCCGTCGTCGGAGACGGCCAGGGAGAGCCAAGGCAGCGGCGCGCCACCGGCGGCGCTGGGCTCCTCAACGATGGCGACCTCAAGCCGGACGCGGTCGCCTGGGCGGCAGTACTTGATGGCGTTGACGACGAGGTTGCGCATGGCCCGCAGCACGAGCGCGCGGTCGAGGGTGACCAACTGCGCGCCCAAAGGGCTAGGCTCCTGCAACGCGATGCCCCGCCCGCGCGCCAATGGCTCCAGCTCCCGCGCGAGGTCGGCGCAGGCCGCGACGGTATCGAAGGCGCTCGGCCGCAGCGGCATTCGCCCGGCGTCGATGCGGGCGAAGTCGAGCACCTCGTTGACGAGGGCGAGCAGGTCGCCGGCGGCGCGCTCGGCGCGGTCGAGGTCGAGCTCGGCGTCGTGGCCACCGTGGCGCAGGTGGCCCCGAAGCTCGTCCACCGCGCCGAGGATCAGCGTCAGCGGCGTCTTGAACTCGTGGCTGACGTTGGTAAAGAGCTCGGTACGCGCCCGATCTGACGCCTCCAGCTGCATCACAGTGCCTTGGAGTCGATCGCGGGCGTCGACCAATTCGGCGGTGCGCTCCTCGACGGCGAGCGCGAGTCCGGCCCGCAGCGACTCCAGCTCCTCGACCCGCTCCTGCAGCATCCGGTTGGCCTCTTCGAGCTCCTGGGCGGCCTCCAGGCTGGCGGCGCGGCTGAGCCCGATGATACGGAACGGCGCGCTCACCACCCGAATCAGCGCCTGCCACGGTCCTGGCCAGCGGTCGACGACCAACGTCGCCTCTACCTCGAGGGGCCCGACGCGGCGCAGCGTTACCTCGGCGAGCGGGGCGCCGAACATCGCCGGCATGCTGGTGAGGATGCCGTTGGCGGTCTCCAGAAAGGCATCGGATGGCGGGCAGCCCTCTTGGAATTGGTAGTGGCCGCGGATGCGATTCCACGCCACCTGCTCGAAGTCGGATTCGAAGAAACGGAACAAGAACAAGCGCATCAGGGCGGGCATGCGCTGGTAGGCGAAGCGAGGGGACACCACGAGGCGCGACACCGTCCGCAGAAAGCCGAGGCCGCCGCCCTTGCCGACGCCGAGGCCGATTGCGCGGAAGAGGTCGCACCTCTGCGGGAATTCGTCAGCAAGCGCCCGTTCGAAGGCGACAAAGGTGCCGTACGCGATCCAGCCGCCGGGTTGCAGGAGCTGCTGGCGTGGCACCCCCAGCGCATCGAGCTTGGCGAGCAACGGTTCGCGGTCTCGCCCCTCTTTGGCGAAAACGTCCCAGAA
Organism: Pseudomonadota bacterium; assembly: GCA_005777155.1. Classification (GTDB taxonomy): domain Bacteria; phylum Myxococcota_A; class UBA9042; order UBA9042; family UBA9042; genus SXNM01. The sequence goes on from SXNM01000456.1 coordinate 3,563, forward strand.
CACGCCGAGGGCGAGCGTGCTGACGCTGCTCGGGCCGACCGCGAGGCCGAGCGTCGCGGCGCCGACCGGCTGCGCTGCTTGGATCGCCAGCTGCGCTGCGGTGGTCGCCGGCTGGGCTGCGGTGGCCGCCGGCTGCGCCGCGCTAGGCGCCGTCAGGCTCATCGGCTACCGCCCGGAGGGATCCTCTGCGCGGCTTGCTGGCCCGCCTCCGTGGGGTGCGGCGCGAGGAGCGTGGCGACGTGCTCCAGGAAGTCGGGCAGGAGTTGACGAGAGATCGCCCAGAGCTTGCCGTGCCCGAGGTCGCGCAGGCCGAGCGCGAGCATTGCCTCCAGCGGCCGCTGCTCCTCCTAGACGACGAAGCGCTCCTCGCCGAGGGTGCGAAACCCGCGGGCTGCGGCTGCCAAGAGCGCGACGTGGGCGTCAGGGCCCGAGTCGTCGGCGAGGTCGTAGAGCCGAACGCTGTCGAGCAACGAGAAGAGGCTGGCGCCGGTCTCACCGGTCTCGACGATGGCCATCGCCACCCGCCGGCCGCCGCGGCGAGCGACGATGACGCGGCGATCGCGACGTAGGCACGCGCTCTGCCACAGGTTGCAGATGTCGTCGAACCGATGACTGTCTGCGTCGAGGTCGAGCAGCTGCCGCCAGGCGCGCGGCCATTGGGCTTGCAGCAGCGCCTGCAGCGCCACGTAGTCGACATCAGCGCCCTGATCCACCAGCAGGTCGCCCTCGGCATCGGTGGCGAGCTCGGCGCAGACGCCTTCTAGCAGGCGAAAGTCGACGAGGCAGGCCTCCTCGCCGTCCTGGAAGCGCCGCGCCCAGGCAAACTGCGCCACCTCATTCCACGGCACGCTGCCCTCGAGGTAGCCAGCGACCCAGCGCAGGTCGCGATCGTGCTGCATGTGCTCGAAGACGCGAAAATAGAGCTCGCGCAGGACCCGGCGCGGCACGGCGACGCCGGGGTCAGGGCGATCCGGCGACTTGGCCAGTTGGTAGCCGAACCACGTACCGCTGTACACTTTGACGAAGGTAAAGGTCGCCTCGACGCCGCGATCAGACGGCCAGACCGCCTGGCAGCCCAGCCAGGGTGCGGCGTCGAGGCCGCGACTGACCTGGCGAAAGCTGGCGCGCAGGCTCTCGAAATGCGTCGGCTGCTTGCCAGAGAGGTGGAAGTAGCCCGAGTCGTTGTAGACCCGCCAAGACTGCAGGCTCCACACCGCGCCGCTGCGGGTGGTGGGGTGCAGCAGGTGGTGGACGAGGTTGACCCAGCGCGCGTCGTCGCCGGCCGAACGCGCCAGAAAGCTGAGGCCGCAGATGGCGTCGCCGCGCTCCGAGCGGGTCGGCGGCAGCTCGCGGACGTCGCGGACCACCGCCTTGCCCTCGCAGACGAGCTCGCCGCTGTAGAGCACGGCGACGTCGTCGAGCGCCACGCCCGGTTCGAGCAGGTCGAACTCGGGCACCACCCACATGTCGAGCCCGACCGTGCTGACGTCGCGCAGCGGCCGCACGACCTCCTCGCGCGGCCAGGCCGGATGGCGGTAGCACAGGGTCAGCCCCTCAGGCGCCCGGGCCCTTCGCCGCCAGCGTCGGCGCACCTGCGCCAGGCGATCGGGCAGCGCCGCATACAGCGCGCCGCCGCGGGCCTCAGCGCGCTCGACCAGGAAGCGAAAGACGGCCTGGTAGCCCTCCACCACGACCTGAAACAGCGGCTCAGGCGCCGGGCCGTCGAGGTCGAGCCGCAACGGCAGCGGGCCAGACTCCAGCGCGGCCAACCGCACCGGCCAGGGAGCGCCATACGCCGGCAAGAGCTGCCCGTGGGCCCGGTACGCGCACAGCGCAGCGACCTGCCGGCGCAGCAAGGCCGGGTCCTGAATGTCGAAGCTGCGAGCGATCGTGGTCTGCGGCGGCGCCAAGACGCCACGCGCGAGCAGGGCGCTGATGACGTCCTGCAGGGCGATCGCCGACGCCCGCTCGAAGTGGCGCAGGCGACAGGCCACCCGCGGCAGGCCGTCTCCATGGTCCAAGTGCTGGACGTCACAGGCGATGGGCCCGACGGTGCGGTAGCCAAGCTAGAGCCAGACCGCCGCGTGGCCGTCGCGTGGCGGCAGCTCGGCGAGCGCGGCCTTGGCGCCAGCGCGGGACGGCGGCGGCAGGTTGAGCCACAGCACAAAGACGCCGATGCGGCAGACCTCGAGCGCCGGGCCGTGTTCGGAGAAGCGGGCCTGTACCGGGATGCGCGCAGGCACCACCGCCCAGCCTGGCGCCGGGAGGTGCGGGAATTCGTTCAGCTCATGCGGCTCGCTGTTCAAGCGAGCGTGGCGATCGCCGTGGCTCCACGGAGGCGCCTGGGTGCGTGCGCTCATGGCAGCTCGCGCGGTTCGGCCTGCGACGAGCCTGGGGCCGCTGGCGCGGGGTCGGGGGCCCACGACGGCTGCGGCCCCTGCGGCTCGCTGGCCGGCAAGATGAGCTGCCACGCGGTCCAGCCCGACGACTCCGGCGCGATGGCGTCAAGCTCACCGCCGTTGGCCAGCGTCAGCTCGAGCGCGGCCTCCAGACCGGGCGCGCGGGCGTCGGTGCTGCCGCCGGCGAGCAGCTCACGCTGGCTCACGGGGTCGCCGTGACCGCCGTCGTCGGCGACCACGATCGCGGTGGTGCCGGCTTCGGCGCTGACGGTGACCGCGATGTTGCCGGTGCCGGTGCCGAGGCTGCCGAGCTCGGCCGCTGAGCTGCGGACCAAATGAATCAGAATGCGGCTGACGTCGGTGGCGTCGGCCCAGACCGCCGCGCGCTTTGGGCACTCGACCGAGAGCCGGGCTACGCCGACGAGCTCATGGCGCACCAGCTCGACGACCGCGTCGATGAGGTCCTCCACCGAGAGCAGCGCCCGCTGCGGCCGCGTCACCCCATCGTCGACGGTGACCGAGCGCGACTGCAGGGCGCCGACATAGTCGATGTAGCGGCGCAGCTCCACGATCTCGCGGTAGTAACTGGTCCAGACATCGGGCTCGAGCTCGTCCGTCAGCCGCTGCGCGAGGTCCTCCAGACGTCCGCAGCAAGCGGCCAGGGAGGTGTTGGTGCGGGCTAGATCCTGGAGCAGCCGAGCGTTGGCGGCGTGGGCGCCGGCGAAGCGCTCGCGGTCGAGCATGGCCAGGCGCAGGCGGCGGACCATGCGCTCGAGGTGGGCCCGTGCTACGGCGTCGCGCAATATTTGCCGCAGCTGCTCGGCGTCCCAAGGCTTGTGGATGTAACGCGAGACCCCGCCACGGTTGATGGCGGCGATCGCCACCTCGCGGTCGCTGTAGGCCGTGATCAACATGCGCTGGACGTCTGGGTAGAGGTCGCGCGCGCGCTCGCAGAGATCGATGCCCGTCATGCCTGGCATGCGTTGGTCGGTCAGCAAGATCGCGACGGGCGGGTCTCCATCGAGCGCAGCGCCTGGTCCGCTGAATTCTCGGCGTAGACGGTGAACTCGTCGCGAAAGGTGGCCCGCAAGACCAGCAGGTTGTCCAACTCGTCGCCTACGGCCAAGATGGGGTAAGCCCTGGCAAATGCCGGCCCACGAGGCGGCAGATCGCGGTCGAGCCCGTTCATGGCGCCACGACGCCGGCGCTCATCGGCAAGCGCAGCACGAAGCGGGCGCCGCTGCCCTCTTGGCTGGCGTCCAACCACAGCTCTCCGCCCTCGCGCAGCGCCAAGTCACGCGAGGTCGCGAGCCCGATGCCGGCGCCGTCTGGGCGGGTGCTAAAGCCTTGGTGGAACAGGCGGGCGCGGTCGGCCTCGGCGACGCCCGGACCATCGTCCTCGACCACGATCCACAGCGCGGTGGGCTCGGCGGGGTGCCGCGCCGCGGGCGACGGAGGCTGGGGCGCCGGCGAAGCTGCGGCGGCCGCCGTGTCTGGGCCCGCCGGGCGACGGCTCGGGCTGCGGGGCTCCAGGAGGGCGCGAAGCCGTATCGACCCACCGCCGACGCGCACCAGCGCCTCGCTGGCGTTGCGCAGCAGATTGATGAGGATGCGCGTCACGGCGACGCGATCGGCGAAGATGTGCGTGGGCACGTCGGGCGCGACGTCGATCTGCTGCAGGACGCCCTGGGGCTGACCAGCGAGGGCGCAGGCCTGCCTCAACAGCTCCAGGAGCTCGATCGGCTCGGGCGATCGCTCACTCACCCGGCTGGCCGAGCGCAACTCCGCCTGCAGCTGGCCGATGTAGTCGAGCCCATCGCGCAGCGCGTGCAGTCCGGCGCGGGCGTCTTGCAGCTCGTCGTCATCGATCTGGCCCTCCAAGCCCTCGACCAGCTCGATCAGGGCGTCGTAGCCGAGATCGGCGATGCCGGCCGCGGTGGCCAGATCGTGCAGCAAGGCCTGGCGGAGGTTCGCCGCCGACGCCAGCCGCTCCTGTGACGCCATGGCGGCCTGCAGCGCCTGATGCGCCCTCGCGGCGCAGACTTCGGCCACATGGAGGCGCAAGAGCTGCTCCAGGGCTTCGACGTCCCAGGGCTTGTCGACGAACGCGTGGACCCGCCCGACGTTGATGGCGTCGACCACCGCCTGGCGCTCCAAGTCGGCGGTCAGGACGATTCGTCGCACGTCTGGCCAGCGCTGGCCGACTTCGGCGCAGAGCTCGACGCCCGTGCGGCCCGGCATGTGCTGGTCGGTGACCAACACCGCCACGGGCTGGGCCTCAAGGACGGCGAGCGCGGCTGCGGCGTCGGCGACGGCGCGGCAGGTGAAGCGGCTGCGGAACATGGCCAGCAGCACCAGCCGATTGTCGGCCTCGTCCTCGACGAACAGCACGTCCAGCCCGACGGCGGGCGCCAGGTGGACAGGGCGCCCCCCAGCGTCGCTCGACTGGTCAGGCTGACGGGCAACTATACGGACATTCATGCGATCACTTCCACGGGCTCGGACTTGGAGGAGAGGACCGAGACATAAAGAGCGCCAACGCGTCGCCCGACTCGCGCCTGAGCCGGGCGACGTCGAGACATTGCTGACTTCCTGGTAGTCATGGTATCATGCTCCGGGAAGAGATGCACGGAGGCGTCGCATGGTTCGACACGCGGCTCGGTGGGCGGTGCTCGTCGTCCAAGATGAACATGTCAAGCGCGCTTGTTGGCGGGGCCTGGCTGCGGCGGGCTACCAGGTCGGGATGTACGGGCTCGACGACGAGGCAATGACATTCGACTCCGATCCGGACATCATCGTCGTCGACGCTTCGAACCACCCAGGGCAGAGCCTGGACCTGCTGATGCGCCTGCGAGAAGCGGCGCCGACCAGCCTGCTGCTGGCGGTGACGGCCGAGACCGTCGAGGCCGCCGTCGCAGCGCGTCGCGAGGGCGCCGACGGGATCATCGCCTACTCCGCCGACGGCCGCCGCCTCAGCGATCGAACCGGGGCGACGCTGCAGCAGGTCATGACACGGGTCGAGACGGGCGTCCAGTACCTTGCGGGCGGCCCCGGCGAGGGCGCCGGCCAAAACGGCGACAGCGCGCACGGCGTGGGCAACCCGAGGGCGGCGCGCACCGTCGGCGGCGTCGACGGGGGCCGTCATGCGAGGGTGCAGCCCGTTCCGGCGGGGCTGCGCGGCGTCGAGAGCGCCCAGAGCCGGCGCGCGGCGGTGAATCGAGAGACGGTCGAGGTCGAGCGACCGAAGGTGCGCGATCCCGCGCCGACGACCAACATGGCGCTCGCCGCCCCACCGACAGCGAGCTCGCCGCAGCGCGCCAAGCAGACCGCGAGCGTGGAGACGCTGAATCGCCACGACGACTTGCTGCTGCGGCAAGCGGCGCGGCTGAACGCGGCGACGGGCGACGAGATCAGCACCAGCATTGAGGATCTCCTGGTCGAGGTCGGAGCGCGCGTCAACGTCGAGCTCCTGCTCGCGTTTGTGCTCCCTGGCGAGGCGCGAGGCGGTGTCCGCGCGCTGGCAGGCACCCGCGGCGGCGTCGCCTGCGATCGTGTGGCGGTGACCGAGTTGGCCCATGAGCTGGAGCTGACCGGGCTCATCCAGCGCATGGTCCAGCGCCAGACGGTCTACTGCCGCACGCCGCAAGAGCTGCCGCCGAGCGAGGCGTCGCTCCACCGGGCGCTGGTCCGCATGGGCCTCGGACCGCTGGCCGCAATGCCGTTGGTCTCGCGCGGCCGCGCCGTAGGCCTGCTCTTGGCGGCAAGGCGCGCCGCCGAGGCGACGTGGGATGGCGCGGCGGTGCGCTGCCTGGAGATCACCGCCGACCTGCTCGCAGGCGCCGTCGAGCGACGCGCCCAGTTCAGCGCGCCTGCCCGCGTGACGCGCTCCGTCGCGGCGCCGTCCGAGCTCCTGCTGCCTGCGGCGGCGGCTGGGGTCTTGGCGCGTCAGCTCGACTTGGCGCTGTCGACGCTCGAGGCCGACGTGCAGCTGCTGGTCGAGGGCGACGGCAGCAGCCGCCGCGACGACGCCCGGTCGTTGTCGCTGGCCGCAGAGCGGGCGCAGTCGTTGGCGGCGCAGCTGCGCATCTTCGACCCGAACGCCACCGGCGGCAGCGCGCTCATCCACCTCAACGACTTCGCGGTCGAGAGCGCGCCGCTGCTGCAGGCGTTGCTCGGTGACGCGGTGCCGGTGCCCGTGGCAGCGGAGGCGTCCAGCCCATGGACCGAGTGCGACCCCATCACCGTGCGGCGCCTGCTCGCGCGCATCGCCATGCTGAGCGCGGACGGACCTGGCGTGTCGCGGCTCGTGGTCCGCACCTGCGAGCCCGAGACGTCGACGACGGTGCTGTGGCTCGAGTTGGCGCTGCTCAGCGCCGCTATCGGCGGGGAGGTGGTCAGCGGCCGCCCCATGGTCAGCGCGGCGAAGTCGGCTGAGCTGATCGCCGACGCTCACGCCGCAGGCCTGCACCTGACGCGCGTCGACGCCGGGTCCGAGCTGATTTTTCGGCTCAGTCTGCCGCGTCGCCGCCAACGCGACGCCAGCCGCCGGACCTCCCAGCGGGTCAAGACGCGCCCCGCCCACCGGGCGCGGGTGCTGGTGGTGGAAGACGAGCCGACCATGCGGCGCATGGTGGCGCGGGTCATCGCGCGTCTCGGCCACGACGTGCAAGAGGCGGCCAGCGCCGAGGAGGCCCTTGAGCTGGCGATGCGAACAGGCGAGCCGATGGCGCTGCTGGTGACCGACGTCTGCCTGCCGCACCGCACCGGTCCGTCGCTGGCGCGCGAGCTGCTCGCCAATGGGCGCGTCCGCTCGCTCCTCTTCATGTCTGGCTACGCCGACTCCGCGGCCATCTCCGCCGAGTTTGGCGCCGACGTCTCGCTGCTCGCCAAGCCCTTTCGTCAGCACGACCTGACCGCGCGCGTGCAGGCGCTGCTGGAAGCGGCCTAGGGGCGTCGCCTCAGCCGATGCCGAGGCCAGGAGCCGGCCCAGCGCCCGTGACCAGCCGGCAGATCTCGTGGCTGCCGCGCTTGGGCAGGCGCAGAAACCCGGTCCAAGCCGCGCGGGCGAGCACGCCGTCGTGGAGCAGCTCGACGACCCAATCCCCGGCGTCACGCGGTGGCCGTTGTTCGACACCGGCGCCGGCCTCGCTGAGCCAGCGCCGGTTGTAGCGCTCCTGCACACCGACGGCGGGCGCCATGACGATGGGCAGGCCGAGCGCGGCGTAGAAGCTCATCTCCGATGTCTTGGTCCACAGGGCGTCGGCGGCGCCGAGCAGGCGGTCGAAGGCGGCAGCGTAGGCGTCGAACTGGGCCGCAAAAACCACGGCGACGCCGTCGGCGCTGCCCGCGATGAGGTCGTCGACGCTCACCTCCGAGGCGCCGGCGCGGCGCAGCGCTGCGGCAAAAGCGGCGTACACTTCGGGGCGGATGCCGGCGATGAGGCCGAGCCGCAGGCGTCGCTCACGGACGAGGCGCAGCAAGCCCGGCAGCGCCTCAACGGCGATGTCGACCTGGGCGCCGGAACCGCCAACGGCGAACAGCAGCAGCGGCGGGCGGGCGTCAGCGGCATCCTCGACCTCGGGCAAGAAGGTCTCGAGCTCGGCCCGGTGCTGGGCGACGAAGCGGCCCTTGGGGTCGAGTCGGCGCAGGCGCGCGGCGAGGTTGCGTCGGAGGGCGCCCAGCTCGTCGCCGCCGGTCAGCTGCGGCGGCAGCGGGAAGCCGGTCTGGTAGATCTGGTTGGGCGGCACTCCGTAGGCCTCAAGCCGGCGACGCACGCGGTCGGAGGGCGCGAGGTATCGGACCCGCGACGTCTCTGGGCGCTCGCTGACCCAGATGCGGGCGCAGTCCGTGTCGGTGATGACGCACCAGACGTCGTCGAGGCCGTGGGCGTCTGCCACGATGGCTGGGGCGTAGAACGTGGTCAGCAGCGGGCGCGGATCGGCGCGCAGGGCGGCGACCATGCCGGCGCCGAGGCCGCGGTCGATGAGGCGGCGCAGCGACGTGACGCCGAGATCGGCGCGGCGCAGGTCGCGGCGCGGGTGAAAGGTCGGGATCTCGGTGATGGCGCGCAGCAGGGCGTCGAAGGGACCGCCGACGACCGGTGTCTGGCTTGCGCGCACCAGGGCGTCGTAGCCGCGCCGGACCCGCGACCAGCGCGCGGCCTCGGCCTCGTCGCAGAGCGGCGCCGACTCGGCGCGAAAGAGCGGCACGCCGAGCGCCAGCGCCAGGCTGCGGGCGGGGCGCAGGTGGCCGTAGCCCATCTCGGCGGCGACCACCAGCGGTCGGCCGGGCAGGAGGTCCAAGCGGCTCGGCGCGGCGCTCGGCGCGGGCGATGCGGTGGAGACCGCCGAGGGGTCGCTTGTTGACGTCGGGTGCATGGTCCTGCTCCTACGGGCCCTCTGTGCCGCGGCCTCGCGATCCGGCAGCATCGTCGAGCGCGCGGCGGCTGTCATGGGGTCGCCGGCGGCAGCAGGAGCCTAGGCGTGCAGGAGCCGAACTCAGCGACCGGGCGCCCGCCTAGGGCCGATGCCGACGGCGCCGACGCCTCGCCGCAGTCGCTGCGGGCGGCGCTCGGTGCGCTGGCGCAACAGGCGGGGTTCTCGCGCCTCGGCGTGGCGCGCGCTCACCCGCGGCCGGAGGACCTCGAGCGCTTGCAGGCGTGGCTGGCGGCCGGTCACCACGGCACCATGGCGTGGCTGGAGCGCGATCCTGAGCGGCGCAGCGATCCAGGCCGGGTCCTGGCCGGCGCGCGCAGCGTCTTGGTCCTCGCCCTCGACTACGACTGCGACGCGGTGCGCAGCGTCGATTTCGTCGGCCGCGATGGCGCCAGCGCCCCCGAAGGTCATGGCTGGATCTCGCGCTACGCCCTCGGCGACGACTACCACGAGGTCATCGAGCGCCGGCTGGCGGCGCTGACCGACGCCATCGCTCGCCAGCTCGGGCCGCGCTTGAGCGACGACTTTCGCGGCCCAGACGCCCCGCCCGGGCCCTTCGACCCGCGGCGCGACCTCCGCGGCACCGTCGACTACGGGCCGGTCCTCGAGCGGCGCTGGGCCGAGGAGGCCGGTCTCGGCTGGCAGGGCAAGCACAGCCTGCTAGTCCACCCGCAGCACGGCAGCTTCTTCTTCTTGGCGACGCTGCTGACCACGCTGACGGTGGCGCCCGACACGCCGACCCTCGACCACTGCGGCAGCTGCTCGCGCTGCATCGACGTCTGCCCGACGGCCGCGATTGTGGCGCCGCGGGTGGTCGACAGCCGGCGCTGCATCTCGGCGCTGACCATCGAGACCAAGGGCCCACTCAGCGAAGAGCAAGCCCGTTGGGTCGGCGACCACGTCTTTGGCTGCGACCTCTGCCAGGACGTCTGCCCCTTCAACCGCTTCTCACGACCCTCCGACGAGCCAGCGCTAAGACCTCGGCCCGGCAGCGTCGGGCCGCAGCTGGCGGACCTGCTCTCCCTCGACGAGGCAGCCTTCGCGGCGCGCTTCGCCGGGTCGCCGCTGCGGCGGGCCAAGCTGGCGGGCGTGCAGCGCAATGCCCTCGCCGTGCAGGCCAACCAAGGCCGGCGCGTGACGACCGCAGGGAGCGACTCAGGCGCCCTCGACGACGCCTCCGCGGACTCCTAGAGCCGACGCCTCGCCCGGCAGGGCAACGCGCGCTTCTTCGACTGGGTCGTGGGACGCCAGCGCGTCGGCGGGGGCTCAGGCGGCATGAAGCCTCGCCCTTGGGTCCGTCGCCATCGCGCTCATCGCTGTGGGGCGTCGTCAGCGCGCTCGCGGGCCCGGCGGCTGCTGCGTTGCCAGCGGGCGGCCGTCTGGCGCGCCTGCCAGGCCCCGGCGCTGTCGCCGAGCCGGTCC
>SXNM01000457.1 GCA_005777155.1 Pseudomonadota bacterium
CTGCCAGGGCCGTCGCGCCGCAAGTCGTCGTCGCCAGGTACTTGAACGGAAGAGCTACCTGCTGCTCCATCTCTGCACCCCGTTGGTGATGTAACGCTTCAACAACGCCATCATGATCCCCTTGAAGTTCAAGGGCAACGGTGCTCTTTGTTCTTTTTGCTGGTATATCCGGGGTGTAGGTGCGTAAAGCGACCCATCGGGGCGACGCTCTCTCGACCGCGTCGCGGCCGCTGGACCTACCCGGCGCCTTGGCGCAGCGCCAATTCGGCGCGCGCTGCGGCACAGAGGTCGTCGGCGTGCATACCGTGCAGTCGATCGACGGAGGCTAGGTCGCCGGCCTCGCCCCACCGCCGTGGCGCCAGGACTCGAGCTGGGTGTACTCGCTGCAGCGCGCCGGACAGCCACTCGGCGACCGAGGGTGCGGCGTCGACCGCCACAATGAGCGGCGCGGCGAGCAGCGCGTCGTCGTCAAAGAGGTCGTCGAGGGTGTGGCCTGCGTTGGGGTCGCGCCAGGCTGCAGGATTTTGCGCCCAGGCGTCCCAGCTACGCCACAGGCGCTCCCAGCTCGTGACGTTGAGGATGCGGCACCCGACACCGTCCTCGGCGTGCAGCCGGGCAGCGGCGCGCCGGGCGCAGGCGAGCTTACGGCCCGACGCCGCGAACAGCACCGTCTCTCGCCCCGGCTGCGGCGCGTATCGGTCCTCGCCCAGCAGCCAGTAGGCGCCGCGCAGCACCGCCGCCGCGTGGTCATCAGGCAGCGACGTCGGTTGCTCGAGCGGCTGGGTTGTCAGGCGCAGATAGTGCGCCTCGCCGCCGTCGCGCCAGAGATCGGCCAACGCGTACCGATAGATCGCCGCCAGGTCGGCGGCGAACGCCGGCTCCCATGCGCAGATGCCAGGCGTGTCCATGACCATGCGCGGCGTGGCGACGGACTGGTGGGTGAACGTCTCACGGGAGAGCCCGGTGCCTGAGGGTACGCCGACCAAGATGAAGCGGCTGCCCGAGTACAGCGCGACATCGAGCTGGTTGAGCGCCCGCTCGATGAATTTGTCGTAGACGGTCACCACGGGCAGCAGCGGCACGCGACCTTCGAGGCGCTTGCGCGGTCGGCCCATGGCGCCTGCCCACAGCATGGCGTTGCCCTCCGCGATGCCGAGGGCGTGAAACTGGCCGTTCGGGCTCGGTCGCCAGTCGAACGACACCGCGCGGCCGGCGCGGAGAAACCCCCAAGCATCGGGCAGATCGCGCGGGGCGAAGACGCCATGCTCCTTGATAATGGGGCCGAGGTGCGTCGTCTGGCCGACGTCCGGCGCCGCGAAAACTGCCAGCGCGCCGGCCGGGCTGCGCAGCAATGCCGCGTTCAGGCTCTGAAACGCCTCGCCGCTCGACAGCGTCGCCCGCGCTGGCGCACGCAGGCCAGCGAGCGCAGCCTCGACGTCGAGCGGTCCGGGCGCTGGCCGGTGGTCAAAGGGCGACGCCGCGGGCCCCGACAGCAGCAGCGCCTCGCGCTCGACGAGCAGGCGGCCGAGGGCGCTGTCGGCCGGTGGCCGCGGCCAGGGCTCGCCGCTGGGCACCCCGGCGCCCTCGCCGAACGCCAGCGCCTCTTCGGTCGGCATCAGCGCGCCGTGATTTTCCGGGTGACCGGCGAGGCTGCTGCCGAAGCCCTTGACCGTGTGGGCGATGAGGCAGACCGGGCGGCCCGCCGCGGCGGCGCGTTGGCAGGCGTCGGCGAGCTGCTCGACGTCGTGACCGCCGAGATCGTGCAGCGCCGCGCGCAGGTCGCCATCATGGACGCCTTCGAGGCAGCGGTAGATCCCCGCGCGGCCATCGGAGTCCTGCGGCCAGAGGGCATCGACGGTCTCGAAGAGCAGCCGGAGGCCTGGCTTTGCGGCGCTGGCTGCCTGCCGGGCGCCCACGTCTTGGAGCAGCAAGGCCCGCAGCGCGGCGCCGTCGAGCAGCAGCAGCGCCTGAAAGACGGCGTCGCTGCAGCGGCGCAGGGCGGCCTGGAGCGCGTCGCCGCCCGGCCGCGCCAGCAACGCGCGCAGGCGTGGCCCCTCGCGCAGCTGCTCCGTCTGCCAGCCCTGGGCGCGGAACTTGGCCTCTATCCAGGCGTCCAGACGGCCGCTGCCGCCCTCGCCATCGACGGCGTCGTCCAGCACCCGGTCCAGGCTCTGGCGGTTGCAGTCGACGATCCAGACGAGCCCGGGCAGCTGCCAGCGGCCAGCGTCATAGAGGCTCTCGTCGACCTGGCCCTCAGTCAGCTCGCCGTCGCCGCAGAGGGCATAGTGGGTCGCCTGCAGCGCTGGTAATGCCGCGCCGTCGGACCGGGCCCGCCCTCGCAGGGTCCGGTTCTGCACTTGCAGCTCGAGCGCGTCGTAGATGGTCGCGGCGACGCCCAGCCCCTCGGAGCTGCTCGTGTAGTCGACAAAGTCGGGGTTCTTGGCCGGGGTCGGATAGGGCTGCGGCCCACCGAGCTCCCGCAGCCGAGACATCTGGCCGGTGGGCAGCCGGCCGAGCAGGTGCATCAGGCTGTAGAGCACCGGCGCCGCATGGGGCTTGACCGCCACCCGATCGCCCGGCCGCATCGCTTGTAGGTAGAGCGCCGTCAGCATCTGGAGGCTCGACAACGACGACGCCTGGTGGCCGCCGACTTTGGGCTTGCCGCCCTTGTTCTCCGGCTTGTGGTTGGCGTGATCGATCATCGCCAGCGCCCCGCGACCGGCGTAGGCACAGGCGAGGTCGAGCAGCGCCACCCGCGCCGTGTCGAGCGGTGGTGGCGAGGGGCGGTCCGGGCCCATCGAGATTTGGGCGCGCAGCCAGACGGGGTCGGCCTCGGTGGCGTTCGCATCGGCCATGGGCGTGCTCCTGCCCGATCTCTGCTTGGCGCCCTTCAGTCGACGAACCAAGGCTCGGGCGGCGGCACGATCGGGGTCTGCAGCGCGCTTGGCAAGCCCTTGAGCACTGCGCGCAGCTTGCCGACCCAGGTCAGATCGTCGGCGATGTCGGCGTCGTCATGAGCCTTGAGCCAGGCCGCGACGGCGTCATGGAGCTGCTCGAGCGTGCCGCGCGCCGCGCCCACGTCGCCGTCGCGGACCAGGGCGCAGGCGAGGCGCAACCCCACAAACAGGTTTAGCATCACAAAGCCCTTCTCCGCCGCTGGGTTGTCGAAGAGGCCCGCCGCCGCGGTCGCGCTCGAGAGCTGCGGTGCCGTCAGCGTGAGGCTCTGGGTCTTCAGGCTCGGGCCGGCCACCGGACGCCATTCCATGCTCAGGCTGCCGATCTGCGTCAGCTGGGGCGCGTCGAGGTTCGACGCCAGCGGCATCAGCTCGATCTGGATCGCGCCGCCGCCGCCGCGCCGGCTGCCCGTGATCGGCGCCACCGCCGTGAGGCGCTTGGCCAGGGAGAGCGCCGGGATGCGCAGGGTCGCGCCGCCGTCGTCGAGGGAGGCGTCTCGCGCGCCGTACGCCCCGCGCGCGACCCACCCGTCGGCGGCGTCGAAGCGGATGGTGATCGCGGCCGCCACGGGGAAGAGCGCGGTGTTGGACTCCTCGACAAAAACCTCGCGGACGGCCTCGGAGTCACTCAGGAAGTAAGCGTTCCCTTGGCCGATCTCGGCGAGCTGCGTCAGCAGCTCGTGGTCGAACTGGGCGCCGACACCCACCGTCGTGAGGCCCACCCCGGCGTGCGCCCACTTTCTGGCCAGCGCGCGCGTTTTGGCGCCGTCGACAAGGCCCGCCGTGGGCAGGCCGTCGGAGAGCAGGACGACCCGCCCAGCAAATCCTTTCGGCGTCTTGTGCTGGATGAGCTCGGAGCCGACGGCGAGGCCAGCGTAGAGGTTGGTGGCGCCGTCAGCGTCGAGGCCCTGGATCGCGGCCTGGATGGCGTTGGCCTCGGCGACACCGGCGGCCTCGACGACGACGCTGGCTTGATCGCTGTAGGCGACGATCGAAAGCAGGTCCTGCGACGCCTGGCTCTGCATGTGCCCGAGCAGTCGGAGCAGTCCCTCCCGCAGGTCGGCGATGGGCTTGCCGCTCATCGAGCTCGAGACGTCGACGACCGCCACGAGGTGGAGGTTCGGTCGCGCCAGCTTGCTCGGATCGAGCGAAGAATTCAGCCCAATCTGCAGGATCGTGCACGGCGTGCCGGTCAGCAAGTTGCCGCGTACGCCGAGCGCCGCGTGCATGCAGAGCTCCTCGCCGCACGTCGGCGGCGGAAGGTTGAAGCTGTGTTCGGCGAAGAACCCCAAGTCGTCCAGCACCTTGGGGTCCGGGATGGCGCCCGAGTCGACCAGGGCCTTGAAGGCGGCGAAGTCAGTGGCGCCCGGCGTGACGACGGCAACAGCGCCGCCACCCAGAGGAGGCACCGCGCCGGCCGAGTCGCCACCGGACTCGTCAGCGCAGGCGCCGACCGCCAGCGCCAGGACCATGGACGCGACAGAGGCGCCGAATCGCAGGCCCCGTGGCGTCCAACGCATCGCCGCCTCGACGCGCCGCTCTGTCCGCATCGCCGCCCTCCGAGCGCTGGAGCGCACACGACCCCACCGAGCGCTGCCCTTGGCGCCGCCGCCCGGCTTGCTCACAGCGCCTCCAGGTACACCGACTCCAGCGACACCCCGACCTTGCCCGGCCAGGCCACGCACTTCTCGTCGCTGGCGAGCCTCCTGCTGGCCTGCGTCAGCCAGAGCGTACGGCCCTCGCCGAGGCTGAAGGGGAGGCCGAGCGCGAGGCTCTTCGGCGGCTGCAGCACGTTGGTCTGCAACTGCAGGCTCACTCGCTCGGCGATCTGACCACAGGAGGCCACCACCGGCTGGCAGCTGGCGGCGTCGGCGACGCTCCACTTGCTCGTCCCGTAGAGGACCGGCGCTTCACCGCGGCCGACGCGCAGTCGGTGGGTCGCGCTGCGGATGGTGTAGCCCGTCAGCGCGCCACCGCCGGCGGCCAGCGGGCCACTCGTCAGCGCCAGCGCCTGCCCGACCTGAAAAACCATCGCTCCCGCTGGCACGCAGGCCCACAACGTGACCTCGGCAAAGCCGAGCGCGTGGCAGCCATCCTCGAATGACTTCAGCGAGGTCAATGTCAGCTCGATCGCCGGCGACGCCTCGCCATCCTGGTCTCGCGCCAGCAGGAAGCCCTCGACGCTGTCGCTGGTGACCAGGGCGTCGTCCGTCGGGGCGCAGCCGGGCGGGGGAGTCCCGACCGGCTGTGGCGGCAGAAAGAGCGCCTTGTGGCTCGCAAAGCGCAGGCCGTCGCCGCCGCCGTCGATGGCCTCGATCGCCACCAGCCGCGCCGGGTCGGCCTTCTCCGTCGTCTTGGCGACGCCCTTCAGCGGCACGTCCAGCTCGTGCCAGAAGACAACGCGCGCCGACAGCTGGCCGGCCTCGATGAGCACGGCGTCGCATGGCGTTCGCAGCTCAAAAGCCTCGGCATCGAGCCCGACCTGCGTCGGCGACAACGTGCCGCCGATCGGCAGCGTGCGGCCCGACTGCAGCGAGAAGGTCCGCCCCGGCGCGAACAGGTCCAGGCTGAGCAGCTCGCTCGGCAGCTCCGCCACCCGGCCGCAGTCGAGCGCCACCCCCGAACGCAGGCGCCGCACCCGCACCGACACGTCGCGTGAAGAGCGGTTGCCGAGCACGAGGTGGGCGTCCCAGCCGAGCTCCCTGAGGTCGAGAGGCGGTCGCGGCGGGCTGGTAGCCGCGCTCGCCAGCGCTCCGGCGGCCAGCAGGCCGCCTTCGAGCCAGCGTCGACGCCGGCCGGTCGTGACCGCCGCCACCGTCGCTTCGCCCGTCTCGGTGGGCGCCTCCGTGGCGCCGGCGTCGAGCAAGGGCCGCACCAGCCACGGCAAGGGAAGCAGCGCGAGCAAATCTTCGGCATCGACGACGACACGCCAGGGCACACCGAGCCACGCCGTCAGCGCCTCGACGGCGGCGGCAAGCGCCGGCGAGACGTTGATGGCGGCGACGAACGCTGCGGCCGCGGCGAAGGCGAAGGCCCGCCCAGAGCGACCGCGAGCGCCGAAGACAAAGGCCAGCGCGCCGCCAGCGACGACGGGCCCGACGAGGTCAGAGAGCTTGCCCGTGAGCAACGCTGGCAACGAGTCGCCGCCGCCCGCGACCGCCAGCTTGAACACATGGTCATTGAGCACGAGCACCAGGAGACTGCCGACATACACCGGGTGGCGCAGGAGCGCACCGGCCGCGGCGTCACGGGATGGCAGCGAGGACATCGGGCAGACTCCAATGCATGCGAGCCGGTGCTCGCCAATCTAGCGCACGGCCCAGGCACACGCTAGGTCGCCATCGTCGGCGCAGCGCTAACCGGGGCGGTGGCAGGGGCGCTGCCCGAGGGCGATCGCTAGGTGCCGCGTCGCCCACCTCCGCTCGGGCCGCCGCGACGACCGCAGGGTGCCGCTACGGCGCGAAGACCGCATCACCCGCGGGCCCTTGGCGAGCCGCCGCCGCGCGACAGGCGTTCGCGCGGCATGAACAGGGCGTCCTTGACCCCGGAGCACCTCGACCCTACCCTGCTGCCTCCGTTGGCTCGGCCACGTCGAGGTTTCATGCACGCTCCCTCTCAGCTCCGTCCCCGCAGCGCTCGCTTCGCGATCGCCCGCCACACCATCGCGCTGTTCGCCTGCCTGGCCGCTGTCGCTTGTGGGAACAAAGGCGGCTCTGCGAACGACAAGCCGGCCGCTGGCGCCGCGGCACCTGCGCTTGAGCGGGCCGGCCTCGGCAGCGACTCGCCCAAGGTCGATGTCATCGCGTTCATCGGCTACCAGTGCCCACACTGCAAGGCCAGCGCCGCCGACCTCCTCGCGGTGATGGAGGCGAACAAGGAGACGACGCGGCTGCGCCTCATCAACCTGCCGCTTGAGGCCCACCCGGACTCGGTCGCCCTCGCGCGCGCCGCCATCGCTGCCCGCAAGCTCGGTCAGTGGCAGGCTTGGTGGAAGCTCGTCTTCGAATCCGAGAAGGTCGACGAGAGCCTGATCAAGCAGTTCTCGGCCCAACCGGGTGTCGACGCCGCCAAGTTCGACGCCCTGCGCCAGGGCCAAGAGGTCACCGACGAACTGGCGTTCGACGTCGGACTGGCAGAGGCGCTCGGCGTCAAGGGCACCCCCTCCTACTTGGTCAACGGCGCGCTGCTGCAAGGCGTCCAGCCCAAGGCGACCTGGGAAGCCATCGTCAAGGCCCAGGCCGGTGAGGCAGCGGCGTTGTTGCAGGGCGGCACCAAGCCCGCAGATCTGCTCAAGGCGCTGGTAGAGAAGAATAGCCCGAAGCGTGCGCCCTTCTACGTCAAGCACGTGCTGCAGGGCGAGAAGCCGCCCGCGGCGCCGGTGCCGGCCAAGGTCGAGCGTCCAAGCGGCATCATCGGCGCCCAAATTGCGCCCGCCGGCGCCGCCAGCACGCCCATCGGCCAGACGCTGCGTTTCGGCGACCCGCCGGCCGACCCGAAGACGATCTGGCGCGTGCTCGTGCGCGCCGACGACCCCCCGCGCGGCCCCGCGACGGCGCCAGTGACGGTCGTGGTTTTTGGCGACTACGAGTGTCCGCACACCGCCGCGCTTCAGCCGACGCTGGCCGCCCTCCAGACCGATCTGCCGAGCGACGTCCGCCTCATCTGGAAGCACAACCCGCTCTCGATGCACCCAGGCGCCCTGCCTGCGGCCAAGGCAGCCGACGCGGCGCGCGCCCAGGGCAAGTTCTGGGAGATGCACGACGCGGGGTTCGCCGCGGGTGCGCCGCTCTCTACCGAAAAGATCGAAGCCGCGGCGCAGAAGGCCGGCCTCGACCTCGCGGCGTTCCGCCTAGCGCTGGCGGGAAGCGGCGCCACCGATCGACTCGCCGGCGATCAAGAGCAGGTCGACGCGCTGGTCATGCGCGGCACGCCCAACCTCTACGTGAACGGTCACCACCTCATCGGCGCCGTCGACGCCGCGACGCTGCGCACCGTCGTCGACGAGGGGCTCGCGCGCGCCAAGGCCGAGCTCCAGACCGGCACCCCGGCCGCCCAGCTCTACGAAAAGCTCGTCGGCGGCGGCAAGCTGCTCGACTCCCTTGGCACGCTGCCCGCCATCATCAACACCAGCGCCGGACTCAGCCGTGGCCTCCCCGGCGCCGCCGTGCATATCGTCACGTTCCAGGACCTGCAATGCCCGTTCTGCGCCCGTCTCGATCAGCACCTGCGCGTCATCGAGGCCGAGATGCAGGGCAAGGTCATGTTGACCTGGATGGATTATCCGCGCGTCGACGTCCACCCCCATGCGCTGCTCGCCGCCCAGGCTGGCCGCGAGGCCAACGCGCAAGGCAAGTTCTGGCCGTTCCACGCCATCGCGATGAACGCGCAGGACAAGCTGGATCGCGACGGCCTGCTAGAGCTTGGGCGTCAGGCAGGGCTCGACGTCAAGGCCCTCGCCAAGTCCCTCGACAGTGGCAAGTGGCTGGCCGACGTTGAGAAGTCCAAGGCGGTCGGTGATGCGCTGGCGCTCAAGGGCACGCCGACGGTGTACATCAACGGGCTGCCGTTCACGCCGCAGCTCGGCTTCTCGGCTTCCACGTTCCGCGTCGCGGTCCAGCGCGTCTTGCGTAGCCGCGAGTAAGCCCTTGCAGCGATCGCGCACAGGCGTGGCCGTCCGAATCGGCGTGGCTTCTCGTGCCGCTGGCGTTCGCGCGTGCGGGCTCCTCGCCGCGTCCTGGCTGGCGGCGCTAGCGCTCGGCGACCGACCGGCGCTGGCGCAGTCTCGATCCGAGCGACGCAGCGAAGGAGTCAGCAGCGCCGAGGCGGCCGGTGCGCCCGCGATCGACCGCGTGGCGTCGTCGGCGGGCGAGGCGGCGCAGCCTATCCCCGTGCGGATGGCGATCGACCTTCAGGATGAGTACAGCCGCTCGGCGCTGCAGCAGGCCTTCGCCGTCCTCGGCGCTGAGCCCGACGCCGCGAGGTTTGTGGTCGTGCTGCACCACGTACCGCTCGGTCGCCACCCCGCTGCCCGCGCCGCCGCCGCTGCCGCCCACGCCGCCCGCCGTCACGGCAAGGAGCTTGAGTTTGTGCGCGCGCTGCTGGCGCGGCCCTCGCTGCATACCGCCGATGTCCGTATCGCCGCTGAGTCGGTCGGCCTCGACGCCGACTCCGTGGTCGCCGAGCGCGCCAGCCCGGTGCTCCAGGCCGCTGTGGAGCATGAGCGGCGCGCCGCAGTGGCCTTTGGCGTGCGGGCGACTCCGACGGCCCTCATCGGTGGGCAGGGGCTCGTGGGGGTGGTGCCGGCCGTGGTGCTACGCTCGGCCCTGGCCCAGGCCCGCAGCGCCTGGGCGCGCTGTAGCAGCCGCGGCGGCCGCGACTGCGAGCGCGAGGTCGTGCGTCGCAAGGCGCCTGGCTCGCTGGCGGCATTGGCGGCCCTGCGTGGGCGCAGCGTGGCAGGCCAGCCATCGGCTCCCCGTGGCACCGCTGCGGCGACCACGGCAGTGCGCGGCAGCCTGGGGGAGCGCTGGCGGCTGATGCTCACCGGCGACGAGCCCGCAATCGGCGCTGCCCGGCCGGAGGTCATCGCGGCGTTCTTCTTCGACGTCACCGACCCCGACACCCCGGCGGCCCTCGACGAGCTGCAGCGCCTGGTCGCCAGCCGTCCGTGGCTGCGAGTGGCCCTGCTGCCCCTCGGCGAGGTGGAGCCAGGCCGCGGCGGCGCCTCGCCGGAAGCGGTGACCGCCAACGTCGCCTTGCTGGCCGCCCTGCGCAGCGGCGCGGGCAGCGGCGCTGGCCGCATCGTCGAGCGGTTGGCCGCGGCGGCGGCGCCGGCAGACAGCCACGTCCTGGCGGCGCGGTTGCAGTGGAGCGAGGCAGAGCGTGTGCGCTTTTGCGCCGACACCGGCGCGACGGTGGCCGCCGATCGCGTCGTCCGGCTCGCCATCGCCGTCGATGCCCGGCCAGGGACGCTCTATGTCCACGGCCGCCGGTGGCGAGGCGTCGTCAGCGACGCAGGGCTCGACGCCGCGTTCGACGCCGGACGCGCAGAGGCCCAGCGCACCGGTCGCAAGGGCCTGGAGGCGCATGCCCGCCTGGTGGCCGACGGCCGCGTGCGCGACGAGGCGGAGATCGACCTCGACGGCGAGGAGTCCCTCGGCGACCTCTCCGCTGCCGTTGACCTCGAGGCCGCAGGTCCGCCGGGCGTGACAGCGCTCGACGCATGGCTTTTCGTCGACTTCACGCAGGCCGCCTCACGCGCCGCCTTCCACGCCCTGCGACTGCTGCGCACCCACGCCCACCACCCGGTGCGCCTGCGCCTGATGTCCATCGCCTCCTCGGCCGAGCCAGGCGTCTCGCCGCCGAGCGCCACGCTCCACGTCTGTGCCCAGCGCGGCAAGGCGCTCGACTGCGCCCTCGGGCTGTTTGGGGCGCCGGACGCCAACGACTGGATCATGCTGCGCAAAATCGTGAGACGGTTCGGCATCACGCCGACACAGCTCGGTGAGGGTGTGGCCAAGCCTGCGGTGCGCGCGGCGATGGCTGCGGCCGCGGCTGTGGCGACGCGCCTCGATATGGTCGACGACCCCGTCATCTACCTCGGCAATCGGCGCTATCTCGGGCCGATCGACGAGAACCGCATTATCCGCGCCGTCGCCGCGGCCCACCGGGCGACGTTCGGTGGCGTGGCCACCCCCGCCGCGGCACCGCCGGAGCAGAGGCGCCCCGCCGACGCAGGAGTTAGCCCATGACCGCCCCCCTCTCGCAGCGCGGACGCCTCGCCCCGGCGTCACCCATCCGGCGGCTGGCCTCCCTGGCCGACGGCGCGCGCGCCCGTGGCGTCCATGTCCATCACCTGAACATTGGCCAGCCCGACCTGCCGACGGTCTCGGCGATGCGGCAGGCCTACCGCAGCTACGACTGCGCCACGGTCGCCTACAGCCCGTCGCAGGGCACGGCCGAGCTGCGCGCCGCCTGGGCCGACGCTTACAACGGCCAGGGTCTGCCCGGCGCGCTGGCGCCCATCACGGCGGACGACGTGCTGATCACGGTCGGCGGCAGTGAGGCGCTGCAGCTGGTCTTCGCAGCCGCCTGCGATGTCGGCGACGCGATCATGGTCGCCGAGCCCTACTACACCAACTACCGCGGCGTGGCGCACCTGCTCGGCATCGAGGTCGTCTCGGTCGCGACCGCGGTCACGGACGGCTTTGCCATCGACGTCGCGGCCATGGAGGCGGCGCTGACCCCGGCTGTCCGCGCCATCGTACTGTCGTCGCCTGGCAACCCTACCGGCGCCGTCATTGACCGACCGACGCTGGAGGCCCTGGGCGCCCTCGCTGTTCGCCGCGACCTGCTCTTGGTGCTCGATGAGGTGTACCGCGAGTTCGTCTACGACGGCTCCGGCGTCGCCCCGAGCGCGCTCGCCATCGCTGGCGCCGAGCAGCACGTCGCGGTGATCGACTCGGTGAGCAAGCGCTTCTCGGCTTGTGGTGCCCGCGTCGGCGCTTTGGTCACGCGCAACCGCGCGCTCTTCGACGTCTGCGTGCGCTTCGCCCAGGCGCGCCTGTCGCCGCCGACGGTCGACCAAGCAGCCGTGCTCGCCGCGCTGCAGGCGCCCTTTGACGAGGTCTACGCCAGCATCGCCGTCTACAAGCGCCGCCGCGACGTCTTGATCGCTGCGCTCCGCGAGATCCCCGGCGTGGTCGCGCCCTGTCCGGCCGGCGCCTTCTACCTCATCGCTGACCTGCCGGTGGCGGACGCCGACGCGTTCTGCCGCTTTCTGCTGGAGCGCTTCGATCACCACGGCGAGACTGTGATGCTGGCGCCCGCTGAGGGCTTCTACCGGACGCCAGGCGCCGGTCGCAGTCAGGTGCGCATCGCCTATGTGCTGGAAGAGGCGGCCCTGCTGCGGGCCGTCGATTGCCTGCGCGAGGGCCTACGCGCCTACGCCGGCGGCTGAGCCTCGGGCCTCGCGGCCTCCGACGCCGCCTCGCGCGTCTTGGCCCGCTGGGCGCGCCACGCTCGCACGCCAAAGAACGCCGCCAGCAGTAAGATGACAGCCAGGATGCCGTGCTCGGCGGCGCGCGCCTTGGCGACCACCTCATCGAATTGCGCGCCCCAATACCACGACGAGAACACGAGCGCCGGCACCGAGAGCAGGGCGGCAGCGCCGTCGTAGATGAGGAAGCGACCGAAGGAGATGCCGAGCGTGCCGCTGGTGAAGAACACCACCGAGCGCAGACCCGGCATGAAGCGGGCTGAGAACAGCACCTTGGCGCCATTGCGGGTCAAGAAGCCCTGCGCCTGCTCCAGCCGACCGCGACCGAACATCGAGCGGAACGGCCAGCGCCCGAGCAGTCGAACGCCGAGGCGGCGGCCTAGGGTGAACATGCAACCGTCGCCGATCATGACGCCGGCGAGGCCGACGCACGTCGCGACCACGACGTCGGCGCCTGGGCGCGGCGTGCCGTCGGGCAGGGCGCGATAGGTCATGTACCCCATCAACAGCAGGGTGATGTCTTCAGGCACAGGCAGGCCGAAGCCGCAGAGCAGCAGCACGCCGAATCCGAGGGCGTAGATCGTCGTCGCGTCAAACGACATCAGCCAATTGATGACCGCCCCTACCGACTCATCCATGGCCTCGCGCTCCCTCTCGCCGGCGGCCGCCGCCGACGTCCTGCCCGCGCCCTCGCCAATGACGCGGCGACCGCGCGGCGCCGGCCAATCCGGTCGTCCTGCTCAATGCCGCTGCCGCTGCCGCTCTCGGATCGCCCGCGCCGCAGCCCGCGCCCACGCCTTGACCGGACCGGGCTGCGACCAATTGGTGAATCGCCCGACGCGAGCGAGAAATGCCGCGTCCTCTTCGACGCCGATCTGGCCCATGAGGTCAAAGGCCGCGTCGAACAGGTGCGGCGATGGCTGCTGCATCAGCCGGCGCAGGCGGGGCAAGATCGCCTCGGGCGGGCGCAGGGCCAGCGCGTCTGCCGCCGTGGTCCGGACGTAGCTCTCGCTGTCGAGCAGGGTCGCGATGAGGGCGGCGTCGACGTCGCTGCCCGCCATGCCGGCCAGCGCCCGCGCGGCGCGCATGCGGACCAGCCACTTGCTGTCTTCGAGCGCGATCAGCAAGACCTCCACGATCTCGCGGTCATCTGGCCAGGCTTCCAGGCCGCCGACGGCCGAAGCGCGCACCTCCAGCACCTCGTCGCCGCAGGCCTCGAGCAGGCGCGCCCGCGCGCCGTCACCGCCGAACACCGACAGAGCGTCGATCGCAAGCTCGCGCACGACTGCCGCGGCCTCGCGGCTGAGGGACAACAGCCGCTCCTCGCCGCCTACCGCGACCAGCTCTTGGCGCAGCGCCGCGGCGTCGGCGGGCCGAGCGCCCGTCTCGGCGTCGGTGCCCATGCGGCGGGCGATGTCGCGCAGGGCCTTACACCAAGCGTCGGCGTGATGCTGCTGCAGGGCGCGCAAGGTGACGGCGAAGGACATCGTTTTCCGGCATGGGCGCCAAGACGGGTGGCGCGGGCGCGCGGGGGTGTAGCGTGCGCTTCCTGCGGTGTAAAGCGGGTCGGCCGAGGACGCTCGCGTGTGTGGTGTACCGCGACGGCGGCCGACGGCCTCAGCGGACGAAGGGCCGGAAGTCGCACTTGGCCGTCGGCACGGTGCCGTCTGCGGTCGGGTGCTCTGGGACGCGGAAGCGCACCTCAAGGAACGGCGGGCAGCTCTGGCAGCTGGCGACATGCGGCTCGCAGCGCAGCCGGTACTCGCGGCCAGAGACCAAGGCCATGCGCCGGTAGCCGGTGACGCTGATCTGGTCGCCGTCGAGGTAGAGCACGGCGATCGCCGGGACGCTGCCCAGGACGACCTCGATGAGCCCTTCGCGCGGCGAAGGCGTCGTCGCTTGGGTCGGTCCGGCGCCGACCGGCGCTGCATCGGCACCGGCAGGCGACTCGGCGCTCGGCGCCGCCTTCGGGCGACTGACGCGCGCCACCTGGCCGCCAGCGCTGGGTCGGCGCACGCTGCCGCCGCCCTGGGCTGCCGCTCTGGCCGCGTTGTCGCTCGCCTCGCCCGTCTGTCGCGCCACCGCCTGAGCGGCGAGCCGGGCCGACTCATTGGCAGCGCTCTCGATCATGCGCTTCTGGCGCAGGGCCTCGGTCTCGCGGCGGCGGGCGTCCACGGCCTCCTGTGCCGCCATGCGCAAGGCGTCTGGTGCCGCGGGGACGCCGATCGGCAACGCGCGGGTCGGCGTCGGCGGCGGCGGCTCGGCGCGCGGCTGCAGCGCGACGAAGAGCACGGCGGTGCTAGCGAGTGCACCGGCGGCGACGATGAACGCGGCGCGAAACTGCCGGCGCCGGCGGCTGCGCGAGGTGAGGTCGGTGAGGCCGGCCCGCGGCTCGTCGGCGTCTGGGTCGACCGCCAAGGCGCGATTGTAGCAGTCGATCGCCAAGGCCAAGTTGCCGTCTTGGGCGTGCGATTTGCCGTCCTCGCATAGCGCCTTCACTAGCTTCGGGCGCAGGGCGAGCTGGAATTGTTCCGGCGCTTGCAGCAGCCGCGGCAGGTGCGTGGCGACGTCTTGGAGCTCGAAGCGCTGCAAGTAGGCCGCCAGCGCCTGCTGCACCGCCGCCATGCTGCTCCAGCGATCCCCAGGCTCGCGCGCCATGGCCGTGACCAAGATCTCCTCGAAGTCGCGGTCTATGACAGGGTTGACGCGGCTCGGCGGCGTGTACTGGCACTCGAGGATCAGGCGGAACAGGGCATGCGGGTTGCTCGCGACGAAGGGCAGCTTGCCCGTCGCCAGCGTGTACATCACGGTGCCAAAAGCGAAGATGTCGGCGCGGGCGTCCACCGTCCGGCCCTCGATCTGCTCGGGCGCCATGTGCGCCGGTGAGCCGAGGATCGCGCCAGTCGCCGTCATCTGCTCCATGTCCATGGCGGTAGCGATGCCGAAGTCCATGAGCTTGATCGCGCCCTCGCGCGCGATCATCAGGTTGTCGGGCTTGATGTCGCGGTGCACGAGGCCGGCGCCGTGGGCGTGGGCCATGGCGCCGGCGATGGCGTGGCCCAGCAGCGCCGCAGCCGGCGGCAGCAAGGGCCCGTGGCGGTTGGCGAATTCGGTCAGCGTCAGGCCGTGCACGAACTCGGTGACGATGTACGAGTCGAGGTCGCTGTCGCCTGAGAAGTCATAGACGTCGACGATGTTGGGGTGCTTGAGGCGGGCGATGGAGCGCGCCTCGCGGCTGAAGCGGGCCCTAGCGTCAGCGCGCGAGGCCAAGTGGGGGTGCATGACCTTGATGGCGACGTCGCGACCCAGCAGCGAGTCGACGCCGCGATACACGGTCGCCATGCCGCCGCTGCCGACCGGATCGACGACCCGGTAGCGGTTGCCGAATACTGCTTTGGCCTTCTCGTCGCTCACGCGCACCCCGGCCCTGCGTCACCAGGCCCCGTGCTGAGGTCTGGTATCCCAGGGTCGATTTAGGCCCAAGCGCGCAGAGGATGCAATCGCAACTCGCCGCCGAGGCCCCGCGTTGGCGACTCGAGACGCCATGCATCGACGCAACCGGTGCCCGCCGTCTGCGTGAGTCGAGCGGGCGTCGCTACTTCGGCGGACACTCGAGGTTGGGCTTGCCGAACGTGCCCTTGTCCCCCGCCACGGTCTCGGTCGTCGAGGCGCACCAGTGCTTGCCGTCGTCGTTCAGCGCCGCCGTCAGCTGCGCCGACGAGAGCTGAATGCTGTTGCCGTCGTTGTACTTCGGCCAGCCGCTGCTGCCCGAGCCAGGCCAGGCCACCTTGTCGATGGTGACGCCGCCGGCGACCAGCGCGATGTCGCTCCCGGAGTTGCCGAGCGCGATCTTGGTCCAGACGTAGTCGACCACGACGCCGCCGTTGGTGGCCTGGTCGGCGTTGACCCCGAGGACGAGGATAGACTTGGGCCCGATGACGAGTGGCGTCTTTGGCGCGATGACATGGGAATTGGTCTTGTTGACGATCACGACGCCGTCGAGCGTGATTTTTGCGTCGGTGGCGTTGTAGATCTCGACGCACTCGCCCTTCTCGTCCGCCACCTTGACCGGGTTGATGAGCAGCTCGGTGATCACGAGGTCGCCGACGCCGATCTTGGCCGATTCGGTCTGGCAGGTGGCGCTGCAGCCGTCGCCATCGGTCTTGTTGCCGTCGTCGCAGGTCTCGCCCGCTTTGATCTTTTTGTCGCCGCAGACCGGGCCGGGGCAAGCGTCGCCGACGCCATCCTTGTCGGTGTCCTTCTGATCGGGGTTGGCGATCTTCGGGCAGTTGTCGCAGCCGTTGCCTAGGCCGTCGAGATCCTCGTCAAACTGGCTCGGGTTCGCCGTGATCGGGCAATTGTCGGCGGTGTCGAGGACGCCGTCCTTGTCGGTGTCGGCAGGGCAGGGCGGGTTCACCTTGCCGGGAGTGCCGAAGTCACCCGCGCCGAAAGGCGACTGCGGCACGCACCAGTTGGCGCCGGCGTCGTTGGCCGCGCCGTCGGTCTTGTCCGGCGCCAACTGCTGGCTGTGGCCTTTGAGCAGGCTCGGCCAGCCCTTGTCGCCCGCGTTATAGTACTCGACCCGGTCGATCTCCTTGCCGCCAACGTCGAGCACCACTGAGTCGCTGCTGTTGGTCAGCTGCACTTTGTTGCCGAAGGCGTAGATGCACGTGACGCCGCCGTTTTGATTGACGTCAGCTGAGGCGCACAGCGCCACATAGCCACCTGGCGGGACGAAGATCGGTGCGTCGGCCTTGATCTCCCAAGGCTTGAGGCTCTTGGTGATGATGGTCACGCCGCGCAGATCTACCACTTGCGCCAGCTTGTTATGGACTTCGAACCACTCTCCCAGCTCGTCGGCCACGGCGTTGGAGTCAGCCATCACCTCGGTGATGACGAGGTCGCCGGGCTTCAGATCGCCGGCAACGACGGCGACCGGGACGCCGGCGTCGCCGGCGTCGCTGGCGTCGCTGGCGTCGCTGGCGTCGCTGGCGTCGCTGGCGTCGCTGGCGTCGTTGGCGTCGCTGGCGTCGCTGGCGTCGCTGGCGTCGCTGGCGTCGTTGGCGTCGCTGGCGTCGCTGGCGTCGCAGGTGTCGGTGGCGTCGCTGGCGACGGGGGGGTCGTGGGGGTCGCTGCTGTCGCTGGCGTCGCTGGGGTC
>SXNM01000458.1 GCA_005777155.1 Pseudomonadota bacterium
CACTCCGCGGTGCCAGCGGGCGATCCCCTCAGGGCTTGCGAAGATGTGCATCATGCTGCGGTCGTGATCGGCCGTGACGCGAACGCGGGACGTCGCGCTGGGTCATCCACCCCTCAGCGGGCGGGCACCAATCGAGGCTGCAGGTCCGCGACAGACCGATCGGTTCTCCGAAACTCCATCGCAAGCGGCCCGCGTTTTCAGCCGAGATGCTCGCTCTTTGCGGCCCGCGGACGCTCGTCGCCGCCTCGTTTGCCGATCGAAGAGCGTTGTCGTCGCACCGAGAGAGAACACGCCTGCGCTGCCTGGTTTCGGCCCGAAAGACTCTTGCGTCAGCCCGATTGCGCTGACTTCAGCCGCTCGAGCGGCGCGAGGACGATGCGGATCCAGGCAGACAGAACGAGCGAATGCAGCTCGCGCCGAGGTCGCGGTGTCTCCGCCACGCCGACGTATTGGTCCGGCGCCGCGGTCCGACATGGCGTTAGCGTAGTTATTGCAAAATGTTGTGAGCGATCGTCCGCAGCACTCCGCGAGCCAGGGTTGCCTCGCCGCGTGTGCACCGGTGCCGGCGCCATCGCCGAGCACCTTGTCGAATGACGGGCTGCAATCGTTTTCGATCGGCAAGTGCCGTCGGACCCGCAGCAGGATTGTCCGGGACTCAACGTCACCGTCGGCATATTCGTCCCAAAACGGAACGATGGTACCCGCAACTTGCTCGCGGTCGCGCCGCCGCGTCGCCTGCTTGACCACGAGGTTGTGCCGCGGCTGGCGCCGGTCATTCCCGTCGTCCAGCGTCGTCACACGCCAAGCTTCGCGGCGGATCTGGCCCTTGTGGCAGACCTCCGAGACCGATGCCGCGTCCGGTCCGCCCCCCGCCTGGGCAATCCGCAGCTTCCGTTCCACCTCGGACTCCAGCACCCGCCAGTTCTCTTTGCGGTTGTCCGAGTGGCCTCGTCCAGCGTCGTCGAAGCGCGCCAACAACTCTCGGCTCCAATGCCCGACGTGGAGCGTGAAGTTCGTCTCCAGCTCACCATGCCGCTCGCGCAGCGACGTGACGAACAGTCAGAGAATGGTAGTCTCGCCGGCAAACGGGACCCGTGCCGAATCAGTCTCTGTCGTCTCGGCGGGCCGCAACGGCCACTTCTCTACCGCCAGTCGGCCCGGCGCCGACACCAGCACCGCGCGCACCATACCCAGGCGCCGGCAGACACTCCGCTGCTCTTGGCTGACGAATGTCTGAGCGATTCTCAAGGCATGGTGAGAGAGCGCCTGGCCCTAGACGTCCATCGTCAACCAAGGCCGCCGCCGGCCCTCACTCTGTCGCGGCTCGCGCTTGCTGCTGCCCGTGACGGTCTGCACCAGCACCTGCAGCCAGGGCTTTTCGTCTGGTCTTGCCACCAACGCCTGCATCGTCGTGTTGGCGGTCGTCACCCTGCCATTGCTGAGGCCAGGGCGCTGCGACGGCCGCTCGGCGTCGCGCGGGCTGTGGAGCCCGTCGCTGAACCGTGCGCTCCAGGCTGCGGATCTTGCGACGGCCAGGACCATCGCAGCCTTGCGCGCTGTGGTGGCTGCCCTGGCGAAGGCCGGGCGGAGCAGGGCGCGGTCGCGCCCGCCCTTTCGAGGGTCGCCGGCATGTAGACCACCCCGCCCAGCGCCACCAGCCACGCACCGGAAGGCCCCGCCCGCCCTTCGAAACCACCGCGCTCCGTCAGCAACATCGGCATCCCAGCCGCCAGCGGCTTGCGTGCCAGCGCTGCGTCGCTGACCTGCAGCCTACGCGGCCCACCAAGGCATTGAGTTTCCGTATTTTTCCTGTCTGCCGCCCGGCGATCGTCGAGCTCGTCGCCCTCGCCCGCGGCCCCAGCCAATCGTCGGGTACCGTCCGCCGCCGCACCCCCAGCTCCAAAGCCTCCGGTGCTCCACCTTCGGCCAGTCCACCGGCTCCTAGCCGGCGCACGCCAACGCTGGCAAGCTGGACAGTAGCGCTCCGCCACGCCCACTCGCGTCCGGGCGCTGCAATGAAAGGCAGAGCGCCCTCCGTTGCCGCCCGCCATTGCCGCCCTCTGCCGCCACTCGCTGCAGCCACTCGCCACTGCAGACGGACGCTGCTGCCCGACGTCCACCCCACTCGGCACCCCTCGCCCCGAACAAGGAGCCCTGCGCGACATGACCGCCCGCCCCACCCCGCGATTCGGCCGCGTCGCCCGCGTCAACGTGCCGCGCGACTTTTGGCGCAACTTGTACGTCCGCCTCATCGCCGCGCACTGACTGGAGCTCCTCGGCATGGTCATCGTCGGCTACGTCCTCGCCAACGCAGGCTTCGCCGCCCTCTATCTGGCGGCGCTGGACAGCATCGCCGGCGCCCGGCAGGGCTCGTTCGTCGACGCTTTTCACTTTAGCGTCTAAACCATGGCGACCATCGGCTACGGCACCATGACGCCGCGGGGCGACTGGGCGAACGCGCTGGTCGCCGTCGAGGCCCTGTGCGGCCTGCTCGGCCTGTCGCTCGCCACCAGCGTCTCGTTTGCCAAGCTGGCACGTCCGACGGCGCACATCGTCTTCTCCGCTGTGGCGGTGGTGCGGCCCCGCGACGGCGTGCCCACGTTGATGTTCCGCGCCGCCAACGCCCGCGGCAACGACGTGCTCGAGGCGAACGTCCAGGTCTCGCTCCTCAGGACCGAACGCTCCAGCGAGGGCGAGGTGCTGCGCCGGTTGCACGACCTGCGCCTCACCCGCCGTAACTCGCCGGTCTTTCTGCTCAGCTGGACGGTCATGCACCCCATCGACGCCGAGAGCCCGCTGAACGGCGTCGACCTCCCGGCTTTTCGCGACGACGACATGATGATCATCGTCACGCTCAGCGGCCTCGATGGCACGACCATGCAGACCGTCCATGCCCGCACCACCTATCATCACGACCAGCTGCGCTTCGGCGAGAGGTTCGTCGACGTCATGACCTCGCGGCCCGACGGTACCGTGGTCCTCGACCACGCGCGTTTTCACGACAGCGAGCCGCTCCAGCCTGTGGCCGGCCGCTAGGCGGCGCGCAGAGCGACCAAAGACGGACCCATGGGCGCTCCGCTGTCGCTGCACTGCCGCGACACCATGCGGGGCCGGTGCCGAGCTGCGGTCGCATGGAGCGCACCGCTGGGGAGCGATGGCTGCCCACACCAAGCCGGCCCGCGCGCTTGCGCCGCAGCCGCCCGGTAGGTAGTTTTCAGAGGCCCCGATGTGGGCAGAATGCGGGGGCTGGCTTGTCGATCGATACCCAATTCCGACTGCGTGCGTCGGTCGCGCCGGCCTTGATGTACACAGGAGCGCTGCTGCTCTGGCGGGCGCTGGCTGTCAGGCGGAGCTCTTGCAGGCCGACGCTGGCGGAGCGGGCGCTGCCGGGGACAGCGGCGGTGCCGGCGACACTGGCGCGCTGAGCGACGCTGGCGACGCAGGCAGCGACGCGGGCAGCGACGTGGGCGGCGACACGGGCGGCGACGCAGCGCCGGACAGCGCGGACCCCGACGGCAGCAGCGACGACAGCTCCGGCAGCGGTGACGCCCAGCTCGATGCCGATGCGGCGGGCGGCGATGGCAGCGACGCAACAAACGACGACGGCGCGGACGGCGAGACCGGGGACGCCGCGGTCGATCCCTGCGCTGCCAAGGTCTGCGACGACAAGAACCCATGCATCACCGATGGTTGCAAGGACGGAGCCTGCGCCGCGCTGCCCGTCGCTGCGACGCCTTGCGACGACGGCGACGCCTGCACCAAGGCCGATTCCTGCGACGCCGGGGTCTGCAAGGGCGCCCCCACCCCGGCCTACGACGATGGCGACCCAAGCCTCGGCTGCAAGGTCAAGGCCAAGGCGGCCAACTCCGCCTGCGACAACGGCGACAGCTGCATCATTGGCGAGACCTGCGACGCCGGTGGCAAGTGCAAGGGTGCGCCCAAGGTCTGCAACGACAACAACATCTGCACCAAAGACGCTTGCAAGCTTGGCGCCTGTACGACGACCGACGTCGACGGTATCCCTTGCGAAGACGGCGACGCCTGCACCACCGAAGACCGATGCAAGGGAGGCGTTTGCGACGCCGGGCCGGCCGCCAAGTGCGACGATGGCAACGTCTGCACCAAAGACTCCTGCGCCGGCGGCCTCTGCAAGACAGAGCCTCTGTCGAGCATCTCCTGCGATGACCTCAACGAGTGCACGGTCGGCGACAAGTGCGTCGCTGGCGGCTGCGACCCTGGCAAAGCCAAGAACTGCGACGACGGCAACGACTGCACGGACGACGGCTGCAGCAAGGGCGCTTGCACCGCCACCGCCAACGGCAAGGCTTGCGACGACGGCGCGGTCTGCACGGCGGGCGACGCCTGCTCCGCTAAGGCTTGTGGCGGCAGCCAACTCAGCCCTGTGAGCCACGCAAGCGTACAATCGTGCACCGTCCTGAACGTATCGAACTACCCGCGGCACGCCTTTGGGCGCCACGCCAACGGCACCATCGCGGTGGTCGGACACGCCAAATGCGGCACCGGACTTCTGGGCCTCGGCACCAGCGTGACGCGCATGAACAGCTCCGGTCAGGCGATCGGCCAGCCCACCCCGCTGTGGTTGCCAGAGACCAACAACGACCGGCCCTACTTGATCGCTACCCCGGCCGGCTGGACCATCGTCACGCGCACCGGCGGCTCGGCGCCGACGCTGATGGCGGCGTTCATGTTGGCCGACGGCAGCCTCGACGGCACGCTCAAACTGCCCGGCGGCGACCCCGCTACGCTCACGGTCTTTGGCGGATCGACGACGGCGGCCGGGTCGACGCTCATCGGGACGCTCGATAAGGCCTCGCAGCCGGGCGCGCTCGCCAAGGTGCCATCGGTGCTCGAGGTCTCAGGCAAGGCACTCGTGAGTACGACGGTGGTCGCCTCGAGCGGAGGCTCCGTCAAGTACCTGCTCAACGTCACAGGTGGCTTCCTCTACATCAAGGAGGACTACATCGTCGTCCTGCAGGCGATCGGCAGCAAGGGCTCGACCTGGGAGGTTCAGGGGTCACGCCAGGCTACAACTTCATCTCGGCGCTCGGACCGACCGGCAAGTCGGACGTCATCGCCGTGGCAGGCTACTTGCCCGGTCCCGGGCCGAGCGCAGGCAAGGCGTTTCTGACCCGCATGAACCTCGGCGGCGGTGTCCTGACCTCGGCGACCATGTTCGCCGGCGGCGGTGACGTCGTCCTCGCGCCCTACGACATCGTCCCCGTCGCGGATGGCCTCATGGTCGGCGGCTTCGGCGGCAGCGGTCCGACCGTGCTGCGCTACGATGGCAACGGTAATCTGCTCAACACCTGGAACCCGGCAGGCATCGGCGTGGCGCAGCTGTTGCCGATCGTCGGGACCGACTTGGTCGTTGCCGCCAACGTCGCAGGCGGCGCCAACCTCAGCTTCCTCACGCTCAAGCCCAACGCGACGGTCTGCCAGTAACACCGCGCCACCTCGGCTGGGCCACGCTCCTGCACGCGCGCTACCCCGCCGCTCACCTCAGCAAGCGCGCGGACCCCATCACCCGCTCCGTCAGACGGGCCGCGCGCTCTCTCCCCCTCTGCCCGCGCCGCGCCACCCCGGCCTTTGCGCCCCGCCGACGTCAGCGTAGGCCAGACTTGTGCCCCGACCGCGCCGGGCCCTCGCAACCCCGGCGCTGATCGGCTACAACCCGCCGCGCCGGGGCCGCCGTTTCGCCGCCCACTGGCAGGAAAACCCAGTCCATCATGCCGAAATTCAAGCCAAAGCCGAAGGCGCCGCCGGGGCCGGAGCGCGCCGAGGGGCGTCTGCGCCGTGACCCGCCGCCGCTGCCGCCGCTGAGCCTGCACGTCGCGACCACCAGCGCCCACAAGCTGGCGGAGCTGCAGGCGATGGCGGCACACAGCGGCGTCGAGCTGGTGGGCATGGCCGCCCTACGCGGAGCTGACGGGGCGCCGCTTCCTGAGGTCGTCGAGGACGGCGAGACCTTTCTCGACAACGCGCTGCTGAAGGCGCTTGCCTTGGTGCGGGCGACTGGGCAGAGCGCGCTCGCCGACGACTCGGGCTTGTCGATCGAGGCCTTGGGCGGCGCGCCCGGGGTCCACAGCGCCCGCTTTGCCGGAGCGCCACGCGACGACGGCCGCAACTTGGCGCTAGTCCTTCAGCGCATGGCGGGGCTGCCGGCGGCGCAGCGAAGGGCGGCCTTTGAGTGCGTGCTCGTGCTCGCCGGTCCGATCGCCGAGGGACCGCTCGCCAACCGCAGCGACGACGGCATTCCCTGGCGGGCCGTGCGTGGGCGCGTCGAGGGCGCGATCACCGAGGCCCCGAGTGGCAGCGGCGGCTTCGGCTATGACCCGATCTTCGTCGCCGATGGCCTCGCCGGCACCTTCGCCGAGGTCGGCGCCGCGGCCAAGGCTGCCTGCAGCCACCGCGGGCGGGCGTTCGCCGCCCTTTTGCCGCTGCTGACCGCCCTGCGCGATCACGCCGCCCGCACGCCGGCGACGCTCTTCTTGCGCACCATTGGGGTGGTGGCGCTCGCCGACGCCTTGGCGACGACGATCGGCCAGGGGCTGCGTCACGCCGTCAAGGGAGTCGAGCATGCCTTGGGCGTGCGGCCACAGCTGGGCGCCCACGAGCGGGCGGCGGTCTCGGCGCTGCTGCACCACGCGCTGCGGCGACTGGCCGTGCTGCAGCGGGCGGTGGACCTGCTGCGCGGCGCCAGCGGACCGCTCACGACGCTGCCCGACCCGCGCAGCCTGCGAACCGGCGACGCCCTAGCCTTGGCGTGCCTGACCGTCGCCGACGTCGACGCCGAGGGGACGCCGCTGCCTCACCGCGCGCCGGGCGAGGCCTCTGCGTTGCGCGGGCTGTTGCAGCGCCGGCCAGACTGGGTGCCCCAGCTGCCGGCGCCCATGGTGGCGCTGGAGAAGGCGCTGCGGACGGCGACGCGCGAGGTCGCCGGCTTGCCCGAGGCGGCGCTACGGGCGGCGCAGGTCGGCGTTCACCCGGACTTTCTGGCCGCCCTCGACGCTGCCTGGGGACCCACGATGGCGTCGCGCCTCGTCGAGGCGCTGGCCTTGCCTGGGCCGCCGACCATTCGCTGCCGTGAGGCCAACGCGCTCGGGGCGCTGCGCAGCGACATCGAGGGCATCGGGGTCCGTACCGTGCCGGTGCCCGGCCTGCCGCAGGCGCTGATGCTCCTCGAGAGCGCACGCATCACCGCGCTCCCGCAGTTCGCCGGCGGCGGTTTTGAGCTGCAAGACGCTGGATCGCAGCAGATCGCCGCACTAGTCGGCGCTGAACCCGGAATGGCGGTGGCGGATTGGTGCGCCGGGGCCGGCGGCAAGATGCTGGCGCTTGCGGCGGCGATGCGCGGCCGCGGCAACCTCTGCGCCTTCGACGTCCACGATAAGCGCCTCGCGGAGGCCAGGCGCAGGCTGCAGCGCGCCGGGCTGCAGGCCTTCGTCGACGTGCGGGCTCTGCCTGCGACCGCCGCCGGCGACGACGCCCTCGGCAGCTTCGATCGCGTCCTGGTCGACGCCCCCTGCAGCTCCACGGGCGCTCTACGTCGTACGCCGGAGCTGCGCTGGCATCTCGACGCCGACTGGCTTGGCCGCATGGTCAGCGAGCAGCTGGCGATCGCCCTGCGTGCCAGCCGACGGGTGCGCCCTGGCGGCCGGCTCATCTACGCCACCTGCTCGCTGATGCCTGCGGAGAACGAGCAGGTGGTCGAGCGCTTGCAGGCGCGGCTCGGCTGGCGTCTGCTGCGCCGCCAGCGGCTCGGCCTCGCCGATCCGTCGGCGCTGGCGCTCGGCCCCTGGCCTCCGATCACGGGCGATGGCTTCTTTTGTGCGGTCTTGGAGCGTGAGCATGGCGACGGCTAAGGGCAAGGCGCGCGACGCGGCAGGCGACGCCGGCGCGGCAAGCGAGGGCGAGGGCGCTGCGGCCGTCCTCGACGCTCCCCAGGCGAACGAGGTCGTCGCGGCGGCGCTCGAGACACCAGCGGGAGCGACCGACGACGTCGACGCTGACCTCGAAGACGTCGACGCTGACGACGACGACGGCGACGGCGACGACGAGGACGACGACGACGACGACGA
>SXNM01000459.1 GCA_005777155.1 Pseudomonadota bacterium
CGTCGCCCAGCACCGCGTCGCCGGCACCCGCGCCATCGTCGTGCTGGCAGGCGAGGCCGACGGCCTGCGCGAGCTCGTGCCCGTCGCCAGCGCCGCGGTGGACGACCCCACCCTGACTTCGGTGCTGCAGCACGGCGCCGCGCTGCCGGGAGACGACGCCTGGGCGCTCGCCGACGCCGGCCATGGCGCGCTGGAGCACGCGCTGCCGGCCCAAGAGGTGGTGGCGGCCCGCGCCCTGTGGCAGGGCTGGAGTCGGGTGGTGGCGCGGCTGGTCCGCGTCGACCTGCGCTTGGCGCCAGGAGTCGTGGCCCTGCGGGTGGTCGGTTCGCGGGCGCTAGACGCCGAGGAGACCCGCGAGGTGCGGCGCCGCGAGCAGGCCGTCGACGCCAACTTGGCGCGTGTCGCCGGCGTGCAGTCGGACCGCAAGGACGACGGCCTCGGCATGACCATGCTGATCCCGGCCTTCCTCGGCAGCGACGGCCACGTCATCGACGTCGCGCTC
Organism: Pseudomonadota bacterium; assembly: GCA_005777155.1. Lineage (GTDB taxonomy): Bacteria > Myxococcota_A > UBA9042 > UBA9042 > UBA9042 > SXNM01. Next base: position 503 of record SXNM01000459.1, read on the forward strand.
GCGGTGCAAGGCGCCGGCCCAGTGGCCGACGTGGTGGTCGACTAAAAGGACCTCGTGCGCATGCAGAACGCCCGCGCCACGGCCCGCGCCGAGCTGTCGCGTCTGCCGCCGGCGCTTTCGCGGTCGATGGCGGTGACACCTGTGCACTCTGGCGCCTTGAGTGAGGAGCTCCAGCAGGCACGGTCGCTGCTCCTGGCCGGCGACTCCGCCGCCATCAGCGGCGCGGTGGCGCGGCTGCGCGGCGCGACCCCTGGCGCTGCGGTTGGCGCTGGCGCTGGCGCTGGCGCTGGGATTGGCGCTGGCGATGGGTTCAAGGCGATCTTGGCGCTAGCCCTGCAACAAGCGCTGGCCGGTGACGCCGAGCGCGCGGCGATCGCGGCCTGGCTCGACGTCGAGATCGCCGGCGCCGCAGGGTGTCACGTCCGACCGCGCTGATCGCGCACTTACGCCATGGGCGTCAACCACGGCGAGGTCGCGGGTGGCAGCCGCCTCATGCGGTCGCGCGCCGCCCAAAGCACGAAGGCCGCCGCCGACCCGATGTCGACGACGGCCTCCGCGAGACGATCTAGGCCAACGGACCCGGCGGTCGCGCCCTGGACCCGTGTCAGTCCAGGTGGGACGCCAGCCCAGAGGTTCAGCCCCTCCTGTCTCGACGTCGGTGGGCATGCCCACCGCTCGCCACCGCAGGCTCGAACGTTCCCTCCGAAAGAACCGGCTCCCATTGCATTCGATACGGCCAAGGACATATGCGCCGGGCCCGTGACCCATCTGGAAGGTAGCCTTTGCGCTGGTCAGCGCAAGCGAATTCTCTCGCCGGCCAGGGCCCGCTCCGCACACAGTCCGCTGCATCGGCGCACAGCCGCCAGCGCTCGCCGCCGATTGCCGTTCCGTGGCGTCTTCTCTATCTTCTCTGCCGCTGGTGGCGCTCCCCCGCTGCCGCGGCGGAGGCAGCGATGGCGCACTTGGGCACTGGCTACGGACCGCAGTCGACGCCGCTGGCGCTGCTCTCGGGATGCCTTGTCCTCGCTGTCGCGCTGGCGGCCGCGACGTCGGCTCACGCCGCCAGCGTGTCGATGGAGGGCGGCAAGGTCGTCCGTTGGGGCAGCGGCCAGGTGCCCTACCACCTGCACCCGGCCTGCTCGGCCGACCTGCCGGCGACGGGCTGCCTGGACGAGGTCCGCAAGTCCTTCGCCGCGTGGGTCGGCCCCACCTGCTCGTCGCTGACCTTCACGGAGGCCGGCAGCTCAACCAACCTCAAGCTCATCGCCGTCGGCTACAACGAGAACGGCAAGAACGAGCTGGCTTGGGTCGAGAACTCGGCGTGGACCTACGGCAAGTACGTCCTCGGTGTCACCTCGCCGCTCTACTACACGTCGGGCAAGGAGACCGCGATCATCATCGAGGCCGACATCGCCTTCAACGGCTACCAGCAGACGTGGTCGACGAGCGGCAAGCAGTACTCGACAGACGTCATGAACGTCGCCGTCCATGAGATCGGCCACTTCTTCGGCCTGCAGCACAACCTCGTCCCTGACAACCAGAACCCGCAGACGATGGCGCCCACCGCCGACCCGTTCATGGGCTCGCGGACGCCAGAGAAGGACGACATCGACGGCCTCTGCTTCCTCTATCCGAAGTCGGGCAACGTCTCCTGCACCAGCAGCGCCCAGTGCCCCAAGGTGGTCGACGACGGCCCCAGCGGCGAGTTCTACGCGGGCCAGATCCCCTGCCAAGGCGGCGTGTGCGCCGGCGCTCCGACCGCGGTGCCACAGGGCAACGCCAAGATCGGCGAGGGCTGCGCCAGCGATAACGACTGCGCCAAGCCCCTGTTCTGCCAGCCGCTCTCCGGCAGCCAGGCGGTCTGCAGCCAGCTCTGCACGCCCGGTGCCAGCGGCGGCTGTCCGTCGGGCTTTGGCTGCGTGGCGTACCAGGGCAGCTCCAGCCAAGGCGCCTGCCTGCAAGGTGCCGGCGGTGGCGGCGGTAGCACGGGCAAGGGCATCGGCGAGGCCTGCCAGTCGAGCAGCGAGTGCACGTCGAAGCTGTGCGTGGCCTCCGGGGCCAGCGCGACCTGTCAGGTGCCGTGCACGGCGAGCGCGCAGTGCCCGAGCGGTCAAGCCTGCCAGCTCTTTGCCGGCAAGAGCTATGGCGCCTGCGGCCAGGCACCGAGCGGCGGCGGCGGCAGCCTGATGCCGGATGGCAGCGTATGCACGGCGTCGAGCCAGTGCAGCTCGAGCCTCTGCGTCGGCTCGGGCGGCAAGGGCACCTGCCTCGCCGACTGCACCGCCAAGGTCTGCGCGCCCGGTTTCGCCTGCAAGGCGCTGAGCAATGGCAAGTCCGGCTGTTTCGAGACCGGCGACGGCAAGCTCGGCGAGACCTGCGGCCAAGACCTCGATTGCCAAGGCGGACTCTGCCTCCCCTCCGGCAGCAAGATGATCTGCAGCCAGCCCTGCAGCGGCGCTGCGCCCTGCCCGAGCGGGACGACGTGCGTCGCCGTCAGCGGCGGTGGGGCGTGCCTGCCAGCGCAGCAGAAGGCCGGCGTCGGCGGCAGCTGCGAGGCGTCCAACGACTGCCAGTCCGGGCTCTGCGTCGGCGATCAAAAAAACTCGACCTGCGCCCAGCCGTGCACCAAGGACGCCCAGTGTGGCGGCGGCTGGGCGTGCGCGCCGCTCCAGGGCGGCGGCGGCGCCTGCACCAAGCTCGGCGACGGCGCCAGCGGCAAAACCTGCGACAGCCCCTTCGACTGCCAGAGCGGCGAGTGCGTCGACTTCGGCAAGGGCTACGTCTGCGCGACGCCCTGCACCGGCGATGTGGAGTGCGCCTGTGGCCAGCAGTGCGCCGACCTCTCGGGCGAGGGCTGGTGCCAGGTCGGTAAGAAGGTCGCCTGCGTCGCCGACTACAGCGCCTGCCAGGCCGCCAGCGAGTGCGTGAGCGACCTCTGCCTCGGCGGCACGTGCGCGCCTTCGTGCACCGTTTTTGGCGGTGGCGCGACCTGCGAGTCCGGCAAGGGCTGCATCCGGCTGCAGCCAGACAAGCCCGAAGGCACGTGCAGCACCAAGGGGCCGGAGGGCTTTGGGGGCGCTTGCGGCGGCGACACAGGCTGCGCCTCGCTCTTCTGCGACGGCGGCCTCTGCGGCAAGCCCTGCAACCCGTTCGGCCCCAACGCCTGCCCGCTTGGGCTCATCTGCGAGGTGGCGCAAGGCAGCGTCGGCGCTTGCCGATCGCCGAAGCCAGCGCCGGCCGATGACATTGCCACGGCCGACAGCGGCGGTGGTGGCGCCGGCGGCGATTCGGACGCCAGCGCAGGCGGCGGCGACAGCGGCGCGGCCAGCGACAGCGGCGTACCGGCGGATCTCGGCGCCACAGGCGGTGGCACCGCCGTGCCCGCAGGCTCCAACGCCGCGAGCGATGGCGGCGGCTGCCAAGCGGGGCCAACGCGCGGTGTGAGCGCCAATGGTGGCGCCATGGCGCTACTGCTCGCGCTCGGCATGTTCGGGTTGCGGCGGTCGCGGCGCTGGCGTCGTTTCGCGTAGGCCGGACGACGCGGGCCCCTCACGGAGCGGACGTCGCCGCGGGCTTACGAGGACGCTTCGACCATGCACCAGCGACCGCCAGCGGTCCGCTGCGTCAAGCGCGATATGGGACTTGCGGAGCGGGCGACGGGTCTCGAACCCGCGACATTCAGCTTGGGA
>SXNM01000460.1 GCA_005777155.1 Pseudomonadota bacterium
CTTGCCGACGCCGGGGATGCCCTCGAGCAAGATGTGGCCGCCGGCGAAGAGGCCGACGATCGCGGCCTCGACCACCTCGGCTTGGCCGACGATGACGCTGCCGACTGCCTGCCGCAGCGCGCGGGTCCGCTCTCCCACCCAGTCTAGGGCCTCGGCGAGCGCCGCTGGATCTTGCAGCGCGCGATCGATGTCGGGGCGCGACGAGTCACTGCTTGCGTCGGCGCTGCGGCGCTCGATCGGCGGGGTCTGGCTCATCGGCGGCTCCTGCGAGGCGCGCGCAGCGGCGGCGCGCCCGATGGACTTTGGCTCAGCGGGGGCGAATCAGCTCGTAGTAGCGGCGCACCAGCGCCCGGCGACCTGGCGGCAACGACTCTTTGTCGAGCATCTCCTGGGCTACATCCTTGTAATCGCCATACACATCGGCCCAGCCCGTCTTGGCGAAGCCGCGGCGCGCCGTGTCGACGAAGGTGCGCTTGATCGAGGGGCCATCGCCGTGGGAACCCGCCACCTTCTCCGTCCGCGCCGCGCCGCTCTTGCGGGCCTCGCCGACGCCAAGGTTGTCGTCGCCCTCGGCGTCGCCGCCGCGCAGGCCCCCGGTGCCGGCCACAGACGGCGCCTGTTCGCCGAGCTTGGCCATGCGCGAGTCGTCGTCGAGGCTGCCGCCGCCGAGGCGGAATTTCGAGGCGCCGGCGCGTTTTCCCGCCTTGCCGCCCTCGCGTCCCGCCGCGCCTGGCTGGGCCTTGCCGCCGGGTGTCTTGCCGTCCGCCAGTTCACCACTGCCCGGCTTTCGCTCGCCGAGCCCGTCCTCGCCGAGCGCCTCGCGGCGGCTGCGCGCCTCGTCGCCTTCGCGCTCGCCCGGCGCCCCAGCCGCCCGCTGTTCCGCCTGCCCTTTGCGCTCTAGCTGACGCTGACGCGCTGCGGACTCGGCCTCTTCGCGGCTGCCGCCGGGCGACTCCGGCTTCTCTCCGCGTTCTCCGGCTTGGCCGTCGCCGTCGCGTTTGCCGGCCGCGCGCCGCTCGAAGCCCTGGCGCTGCTCCGAGGACTGCGCCGAGCGCTGCAGCGCGTTGCGCAGATCCCGGATGCGACCATCAGCGACCCGCCGCGCCTGGCGGTCTTGCTGGCCCTGCGACTCGCGCCGGAGCTCGTCGGCCGCGCGCTGCAGCTGCTTCTGAATGTCCTGACGGAGGGCCTGCCGTTGCTGCTCGCGCCCTGCCTTGCCTGCCTCGCCACCTTCGCCGGGGCGGGCCAGCCGGCCTCGCTCCTGTTGATCGCGGCGCATCTCGTCAGCGGCGGACTTGGCGCCGCGCTCTAGGCGCTGCAGCGTCGACTGAGCGCCGGCGACGTCGCCTTGATCGCGGCGCAGCTGCTCGAGGGCGCGGCGGGCGTTGTGCAGGCGCCTCTGATCGGCGGCGTCGAGGCCACCCTGCGCGGCGCGCTTCTGCTCCAGGCGGCGCACTTTGTCTGCCAAATCGTTGAACTCCTTGGGTGTCGACTTGATGCCGAGCTGCTTGGCCAGCTTCTCTGCCGTCTTGACCCACCCTTCGAGCTCTTTGTCGCTCATGTCGCGGTCAGCCAGCTTCTCGACCAGCTTAGCCAAGGCGCCGATGTCGCCCTTGTCGGCGGCCTTCTTCATCTCTTCCTTGTCACCACCCTCCGGCGCGGCGTTCAGCGCCTCCTTGAGCGCCTCCGAGACGACCTTCTGCACCGCCTTGTCGCGCTCTCGCTCGGCTTCGGCGGCCTGTTCCCGGCTACGCTCCGCCTCTGCGCCCTTGGTGCCCTCGGCGCTGCCATCGCTGCCGGGGTCGCCCTTGGAGCTGCCGGCCGTGGGCTCGTCTTTGCCGCCAGCGCTCTGAGCCGCCGCAGGGTCGGCTTGGCGTTCGGGCGCCTCTGGCCGCGCGGCCTCTAGGGCCGCCAACCGGCTGAGCGCCTCGCGACGGTCGATGGCGCCGCCCTTGACGTCCTGCAGCACGGCGCGGACGCCGCTGATCCAGCGTCGCGTCGGCTCATCGTGGACCTGGGCTTCGATGTCGTTGAGCACGTCGACGTCGACTTGCAGCAGCTCCATCGCGTCCTGACCGAGCAGATCGGCGGCGGCCTGCAGCGAGACCTGGCTAGGGGGCCAGTGCAGCGCGAGGCCGGTGGTCACGGCGGCACGAGCCCCGACGCCACCACTCCACAGCGGCGCGGCCAAGGCGAGGCCACAGGAGAGGGCGCCGAGGCCAAGCCACGCCAAGCCTGCCGGCAGGCGCCACGGAAATAGTCTAGGGACGTCAAGGCCTTGCGCCCACGCCGCCGCGCCAGAGGCTTGGACTTCGGCCCAGGCGTCGCGACGGCCACGGGCGGCCAACTCCAGCGCGGTCGCGAGGCGATCTTGGCCGTGGGCGCGGGCGTCGAGCTCGGCGGCCACCGTCAGCCAGGGGCTGCGCTGCCACGCGGCGAGCAGAACGGCGATGGCCGTCAACGCGGCGATGGCGCCCAGGCTCAGCGAGTCGTCAGCGGGCCCCAGCACCGCCAGCCGCGCCAGCACCGCCCACACCGCCACGGCCGCCAGCGCAGCCGCCGCGATGGGCACCAGCCGCGACACGAGAGTCTGCAGGTAGAGCCGCCGCCGTGCCCGCGCCACCTGCGCCAGCGGCGCCGCGACTCGGGCCACCAGCTCTGGCGTCAGCGCCCGTGGCTGCAGCGTGCAGGGCTCGGCGCCGGCGCTCTGCACGGCAGGGCCGATCGAGGCCACGGCGGCGGCGGGTGTGGCGAGTCTCTGCGTCAAGCCGCCCCTCGCGGCGGCGCCTGCCGCCCTCGCCGAGTCAGCCGCGTCTGTCGCAGTCGCGGCACGCCGGGTCAACCCGGCGGCCCACGGGACATTCCTGCGCGGGCCTCATTCGGTGGGACGCGCGAGTCGTCGCGAGGATTCAACCCCGCGGCGCAGCGCCGGGGTCACACGCCGAGACCGACGCCTCCGCACAGCGCGCGGGACGTGAGGGCCTGCGGCGGCAGTGCCGCGCGCTACTTGCGGACGGTGTCGAGCGTAAAGTGCTCGCCGAGCGCGGCCTCGAGCACCTTCTCGGACTGCAACCGATGGTCGCGCCGAATTTCCGCCTTGCGGTTGGCGCCGGCGGTGCGGTGCTTGTGCTTGCGGATTTTCTGTGTCTGTTGGGTCTTGCTAGCCATTTCGTCCTCCCAGACGGGGCGCGCGTTGTGCCCGAGGCTGGGCGCGACGTCAAGCGTACTCTTCACGATGTTGGGTGACCAGGAGCCGCTCGACGCATCCGACGCCTGCGCCATGGCGGGATCTCCGCGCGTCGCCTGCGGGTAGCCCGATGCGTCGGCGGCTGCGGCCCGGAGCCGAATGACGGCGCAGGCGCCGATTGCGCCTACAGATTGCGCAGGCCGCCGAGGATCTCGTCTGCGATCGCCTGCTCTTGGCTGGACGGCCGCGGCCGCGATGCCCGCAGGTGCTCGATCGCGCGCGCCTCGATCGCTGCCAGCTGAGCGGCGGCCTCGGGCGAGACGCGGTGCTGACCCTCGCCGTGGAATTCAAGCGTCGCGTCGCTGGCCAGCGTCAGCCCATGGCGCATACGCAGGACCTGCTCTTCGGTCGCGCTGAGGCCCGCGGCAGCGAGGCTGCGATCGGTCGCCACGCGCGTGCGGGTCTGAACTTGGGTCTCGGTCCGGGAGGGGATGCGGGTTCGGCTCACTGTCGACTCCTCGGAGGGCGCGGCTCGCCCCTGTGCGCTCGGCTTGGCGAGCGGGTCGCTGGCGTCGATTCGACAGCGTGGGCGCGACGATCCACTGCGCCCGACTCCTGCTTGTACCCGATCCATAGCGGCGCGCAATTTTTTCTCCATTTCGCTCGTGATCTCGATCCCCTGGGATCGCTTCAGAGATCTCGGAAGGCCCTCCGATCAGGAGGCGCAGCGCGGTGCTGGCAGGGCCGATCAGACACAACGGAGCGGCGCCGTCCCTTGGGCGCTCTGCGCGCCGAAGGAGCCGCGGCTCTGGATCGGCACAGCCAGAGAATTAAGAGTCTTCCGCCCAGGCGGCGCCGAGCCTCTAGCACACACGGCGGGAGGCGCGGCCCATTGGAGCTGATGGCGCCGCTAGCCCTCTCCGGGGCGCTCGAGCCCCAGCTTCCGCACGAGGTACTCCAAGCTCTTTCGGTGCAGGCCGGTCTCACGGGCGGTTGCGGAGATGTTCCAGCTATGGCTGGCCAAGGCGCGCTCCCAGTAGGCCCGCTCGAAGGCGTCGACCAGCCGCGCCTTGGCGTCCTTGAAGGGCAGGTCAAAGCGCAGCGGCAGGCCGGCGTCGCTGACGACGACCTCGCGCGGGGCGACATCGACCTCCAGGTCGAGGCCCGACGACAGGACGTTGGCGCGCTCGATGGCGTTGCGCAGCTCACGGACGTTGCCGGGCCAGCTGTGGCCGGTGAGCTGCTGCATCGTTTCGAAGGAGATCGTAAGGTTGCGACCGCCGCTTCGCCCCATTGCGTCGGCCAGGAAGTGCCGCACCAGCAGCGGAATGTCCTCTGGGCGGCGGCGCAGCGGCGGCAGCACGACGCGCAAGACGTTGAGGCGCCAGTAGAGATCCTCGCGGAAACTGCCTTCACGCACCATCTGGCCGAGGTCGCGGTTGGTCGCAGCGACGATGCGCACGTCGACGCGACGGCGCTCGTTGCTGCCGACGGGGCGCACCTCATGCTGCTCGAGCGCGCGCAGCAGCTTCGGCTGCAGTTCGAGCTCCAGTTCGCCGATCTCGTCAAGGACCAGGGTGCCGC
>SXNM01000039.1 GCA_005777155.1 Pseudomonadota bacterium
GATGAGGACCGTGAACTGCGGCACCGTGGCCGTCGAGACCGCGTGCACCATCGCCGAGCCGTGCTTGACGATGCCGGCCCGCTCGGCGACGACGCCGACCATGTAGCCGACCGTGTTCTGCAGGTACACGATGGGCAAGCGCTGGTGATTGCACCACTGAATGAAGTGGGTCGCCTTCTGCGCCGCCGCAGACGTGATGGGGCCGTTGTTGGCGATCAGCGCCACCGGCCAGCCGTCGAGCCAGCCGCTGCCGCACACCAACTCGGCGCCGTGGTCGCGGCGGAACTCATCGAATTCGCTGCCGTCGAGCAGGCGAGCGATCACCTCGCGCAGGTCGAAGGGCTCGCGGAGGTCGCTCGGCACCAGGCCCAGCAACTCCTCGGGGTCGTGGGTCGGCGGCCGGGCGGCGCGGCGCGGCGTCAAGTGGCCCATGGGCGGCAGCGTGGCGACGGTGCTGCGGGCCAGCGCGATGGCGTGGGCGTCGTCCTCGGCCAGCAGGTCGCAGAGGCCCGAGACGGTGGCGTGCATCTCGGCGCCGCCGAGCGCGGCGTCGTCGGCGTCCTCGCCGAGGGCGGCCTTCACCAGCGGCGGCCCGGCGAGGTACACGCTCGCCTTGCCGCGGACCTGGATGTTGAGGTCGGCCATGCCGGGGACGTAGGCGCCGCCAGCGGTCGAACTGCCGAACACCACAGCGATCTGCGTCAGGCCGGCCGCAGACATCCGCGCTTGATTGGAGAAGCCGCGCCCACCGCGCGTGCCCATCGCGAACAGCTCGGATTGGTGCAGCAAGTTGGCGCCGGCGGACTCAACCAGCGCCACCGCCGGCAGACCGTTGTCGATGGCGATCTGCTGCGCGCGGATCATCTTGTCGGCGCCCGCGGGGTAGATCGCGCCGCCCTTGACCCGGACGTCGTTGGCGCTGATGACGCAGAGGCGGCCGCAGACGTGCCCAACGCCGGTGATGACGCCGCCGCCCGGCGCTTCGTCGCTGTATTGGCCAAAGGCGGCCAAGGTCGACAGCTCCAGGAAGGCGCCGTCGCGGTCGAGCAGCCGCTCCACGCGCTCCCGAGGCGCCAGCTTGCCCTGGCTACGCAGCTTGACGAGCGCCTTCTCGCCGCCAGCGTCGCGGACCGCCGCCTGACGCGCAGAGAGCGTCGCCAGCAGCGACGTCATGACGGCGTGGCGCTGTCGGTAGGTCGCGTCGCTCGGGCGGAGGTGGCTGTCGAGGCGGGGCATTGGGGCTCGCGGGCAGCGGGGGGGCGCCTCGTTGCGGCGCTTGCGGCTCATGGCGAGGGTAGGGGTTGTTGAGGCCGTTGAGAAGACGGCCTGCGCCGGGGCGCGGTGGGCTGGCCCGCTGCAACGCCCCCCTGGCCGACCCCGACACGCCGTGGCACCCTAACAGACTCGCTGGAGGTGCCGCATGTCGCTCCGCCCCCCTCGCCACAAGGCCGTCGCGCCCATGGCCTCCCGGCCTCCCCTCGCCGTCGCCGGCCGACTGGCCCTGTGCGCCGCGCTCAGCGCCTCTGGCCTGTGGACGCTCGTCGCCGCGCCGGCCACCGCCCAGGAGCCGTATCGCGAGGCGCCTGCCATCCCGCCAGCCCTGGAGGCCTACCGCGGCTGGGTCCTCCACGATCACAAAGACTTGCTCTGCGCGGCGCTCGGCGAGGGCAGGGCTTGCCAGTGGCCGGGCCTGCTGACCCTGGAGGTCGGCGAAGGTCACGCCCGCTGGGCGCTCGAGGTGTGGCTCGACGCCCCAGGCAGGGTCGCGCTGCCGGGCGATGCCCAACGCCTGCCAACCGAGGTCCGCGACGGCGAGCTCCCAGCGCTCGTGGTCCGCGACGGCGACGGACGGCCCGCCGCGCTCCTGCTCGCCGGTCACCACAAGCTGAGCGGTCGCTTCGACTGGGCCAGCGCCCCAGAGACGCTGCCGATTCCGGCTGAGGTCGCAGCGATCTCCCTGACCACGCTCGGCAAGCAGGTGCCGCGGCCCCGGCGCGAGGGCGGCCAGCTCTGGCTCGGCCAGCAGGAACGCAGCGACGAGGGCGCGCGCGACAGCCTGCGGGTGCGCGTCTTTCGCCGCCTCGACGACGGCGTGCCGATGCATCTGACGACGCGGCTCGAGGTGCAGGCGGCCGGCAGGGCCCGCGACGTCGCGGTCGGCTTGGTGCTGCCGCTCGGCGCCACCCCGACGTCGCTTGACGGCGGCGGCCTGCCGGCGGTGATCGGCGACGACGGCGCGCTGCGGCTGCATGTGCGGCCCGGCAGCTACACCGTCACCATCTGCGCCGTGCTGGCGGGCGACCCGACCTCTGTGCCGGTGCCGGCCCACGCCAGCGCCACCGGCATCGAGGAGGTCGAGGCCTGGGCCTGGTTCGCCGACGAGGCGGTGCGCAGCGTCGAGCTCTCGGGCCTGACGCCGGTCGACCCGACCCGCGCCGGCCTGCCGACCGACTGGCAAGGCGGCAATTCGTTGCTGGCACGGCCAGGCGAGGCGTTGGAGATCAATACCTTGCGGCGCGGCATGGCCGAGGCGGCGCCCGACCGCCTGACGCTGCAGCGCGACCTCTGGCTCGACCTCGACGGCGGCGGCTGGACCACACGCGATCAGATCGACGGCGTGATGCACCGGGCGTTTCGCGTCGACTTCGCCAGCGCCGGCGGGCGCTTGGGCCGCGTCCACGACGTCAAGGCCCAGCGCGACGCCCTGATCACCACCCGCGCCGGCGCCGATGGCAGCCCGCGGGTCGGCGTCGAGCTGCGCGACAGCGCCGTCCAGCTGCGCGCCGAGTCCCGCTTGGCGGGCGCCATCGACCCGCTGCTCGCCGTCGGTTGGGACCTCGATCCGCAGCAGCTCCGCGCCAACCTGCACCTGCCACCCGGCTGGCGCTTGCTGGCCGCCGAGGGCGTCGACCGGGCGCCGAACACCTGGATGGCCTCCTGGACCCTGCTCGACTTCTTCTTGGTGCTGATGGTGGCGCTGGCGACGGGCAAGCTTTTTGGCCCCATCGGCGGCCTGCTGGCCCTGGTAACGACCGTCATCTGCCACGGCGAAGACGACGCGCCGGCATGGATCTGGGTCTGGCTGCTGGCCCTGACCGCCTCGCTGCGGGTGCTCCCCGAGGGCTGGCTGCGCCGCATAGGCATCGGGCTGCGCGTGCTGTGCGGCGGCGCGCTGTTGGTGATGGCGATCCCCTTCGCCATTCTGCAGATCCGCCATGGCGTCTACCCGCAGGTGGCGAGTGGCGGCGGTTTCGGCAGCGCCTTCCAGATCGGGTCGCTGGCGCTGGAGGGTGGCGAGCAGGCGAAGGGCGCCGCGGCCGCGCCAACAGAGGAGCAGCCGTCTGCCGAGGCGATGGCGCAGAAAGCGGCCGAGGTCCCAGCCGAGGCGCAGCAACAGATGGAGCAAGGCCTCGCCGAAGCGGCCGGCGGCGCCGTCGAGGCGGCCTCGTCGGGCCGGACCTTCGGCATGCGCGGACCGAGCAGCAAGCTCGCCAAGGCATACGACTATAAGGCCGAGCGCAACCTGGTCGAGGTCGACCCGAAGGCGGTGGTGCAGACCGGCTTTGGCGTGCCGACCTGGCAGGGTTCGACCTGGACGCTTGAGTGGTCAGGGCCCGTGCGCCACGATCACACCATGCGGCTGTGGTTGCAGTCACCGCTGCACGGCCTGCTCCTGGCCTTGTTGCGCGTCGCGTTGCTGCTGGCCCTGGCCGTGCAGGTGCTCGAGCTGCGCGCCGTGCTGCCCTCGCTGCGGGCGCTGCTGGCCCGTAGCACCGGCATGTTCGGCGGCGGCGCGGCGCTGTGGCTCGTCGTCTGCGCGGCGGCCTCGCTCGCCAGCCCGTCGGCGTGGGCCCAGCCGGCGAACGACGCTGGAGCGGCTGGGTCGCAGCGCATCATGGCTGGCCCCGGCTTTGGCAGCTGGCCGCCGTCCGAGGCGCTGGATGCGCTTCGCGTTCGACTGATCGAGGCCGAGTCCTGCGGTGGGCCCTGCACCACCACGCCGAGCGCGACCTTGCGCGTCGACGCCGCTGGCGCCGTGACGATGCAGGCGGAGGTCCACGTCGTACGGGCGGCGGGCTGGACGATCCCGACCGGGATGCAGATCGTCACCGCGCGCGTCGACGGCCAGGTGACGACGGCGCTGCGGCGCGAGGCCGACGGCACCACCTGGCTGCGGCTATCGGCGGGTCGCCACGCGGTGGAGGTCCAGGGGCTCCTGCCGGCGGGCGCGTCGGTGGTGCTGGCCTTTGACGCTTGGTCGCGGCCGGGTCGGCTCGGCGTCGAGGCCCCGCAGTGGCGCGTCGATGGCCTGGACCCCGACGGCATCCCGCGTGAGAGCCTGCAGCTGAGCCGGGTGCAGCCCGAGACCGGCGCCACGGTGCAGGAGCGCGCCGCGGCCGAAGTGCCCGACTGGTTTACGGTCGAGCGCCGCCTGCGGATCGGTCTGCCCTGGCAAGTCGAGACGGAGATCGTCCGCATGCGGCCCGGCCAGCCGACGCTGGTCGAGCTGCCGCTGCTCGAGGGCGAGGCCGTGCTCAGCGAGGACGTCCGGGTCGAAGAGAAGGGGGGGCGCCGGGTCGCCTTGGTGGAGCTGGAGCGCGACGACACCACCGTCACGCTGTCGTCGCAGCTGACCGTGTCGCCATCCATCGCGCTGACGGCGCCGCGCGGCGTGCCATGGACCGAGACCTGGCACGTCGAGTGCAGCCCCATCTGGCGCTGCGAGGGCGAAGGTGTGCTGCCGGTGCAGCGCGTCGACGGCAATGGGCGCCTGCAGCCGACCTATCGACCGTGGCCGGGCGAGTTGTTGACCCTCAAGATCGAGCGACCGGCCGGCGCCGAGGGGCAAGCGCTGACCATCGACGCCGTGCGCTTCGACGTCACGCCGGGTCAGCGTCTGTTGGCGGCGACGCTCGATCTCGAGGTGCGGGCCTCGCAGGGGGCGATCCGCAAGCTGACGCTGCCGGCAGACGCCGAGCTGCAGAAGGTCCGCATCGGCGGCAAGGACCGCGCGCTGCAACTCGAGCGCGGCGTGCTGCACCTTCCCATCGAGCCTGGCGCCGCCCAGGTCCACATCGCCTGGCAGCAGCCCTGGCAGCGAGCGGCGGTTGAGACCTTGCCGACGGTCGACATCGGCGGTCCCGCCGTCAACCTGCGCGCCACCCTGCACCTCGGCGACGATCGCTGGCTGCTCTTCGCGCGTGGCCCGGCGTGGGGGCCGGCGGTGCTGTTCTGGAGCCACCTCGGCGTGCTCTTCTTGTTGGCCGTGCTGCTGTCGCGGCTGCGCGGGCTGCCGCTGCGACCTTTCCAGTGGCTGCTGCTCTGCATCGGCTTCGCCAACATCGGCACCCCGCCGCTGCTGCTCTTTGTCGGCTGGCTCATCGCCCTCTCCTGGCGGCGCCAGCACTTCTCGACGCGTCCTTCGCCAGCGCAAGGCGGCCTGTTCGACCTCGTGCAGCTCGGCCTTGTGGTGGCGACCGTGGCCGCCCTCGGCTCGCTCTACGCCGCCATCCACAGCAACCTGTTGCTGGACGTCGACATGCAGGTGGAGGGCGCCGGCTCCAGCAACAACCACCTGACCTGGTATGTCGATCGCGTCGATGGGCCGCTGCCCGAGTCGTCGATGATCTCGCTGCCGCTCTGGGTCTTTCGTGTCGGGATGCTGCTGTGGAGCCTCTGGCTGGTCTCGGCGCTGCTGCGCTGGCTGCCGTGGGCCTTTCGCTGCTGGTCGGACGGCGGCATCTGGCGGCCCATGACGGCGCGACGACAGCCAGAAGCTGCAACCACCGGCGCGCCCGCCGGCGACGTGGCGACCGCATACCAGGCCTCGGGCCCGGCGCGCGACGACCTGCCCCAGCCTCCAGCGTCGCCGTGAACGCCCAATGCGCTCGGGCCGCCGCGCGACGGCGGGGCATCGCGGCGGTCCACGTGCTCGTGGCGTCGCTGGTGACGCTCGGCGTACGCCCCAGCTACGCCCACGACGATCCCAATCCGCCGCTGCCGTACCGGGTGATCGGTCCAGCGCAAGAGGCCTTGGTCGAGAAGCTGCTGGCGCCCTGGATCGATGGCGACCCGGCGGTCGCGGGCTATCGATGGGACGGCGCAGAGATCGCGGGCGACCGCGTCTGCTATCGCTTCGAGCGCGCTGGGACGCCACCAGCGTCAGCGCCGTTGGCGGCCACGCGGCGGTTCTGCCTCTTCGCCGCTGAGCACCCGGAGATCGCCGGGGCGCCGGCTGCCGCCGCGAATCGTCGACGACTGCCAGCGGACACCGCCCTCCGCGACGACACCGCGCCGTCGACAGGCCCGGCCAACGCTGGCGGCCCCGACCCCCTGCTCGACGCCGTCGCGGAGCGCATCGCCGTCAACGCCGGCCTTGCGGGCGGCGACCTGGCCGGGCTCTTCCACCCGCCTGTGCGCCAAGAGGTCAAGGCGGTGCGCTTGGTTCGGCCGGACGACTTCCTGGTCTGGGCGTCGGCCTTTGCCCTCTGGCTCCTCTTCGCCGCGGCGCGGGCAGGGCGGGCGTTGCCGGGCGGCGGCTGGCCTTGGCTGGCGGCGCTGCTGGCGCTCTCGGCAACCTGGCGGTTCACGCTGTCGATCCAGGCGCCGATGACGGCGTGGTCATGGTCGCGGCGCACCACCCTCGGCACCGGACTGCAGGACTCGGACCTGCTGCACCTGTGGCTGTGGCCGACCGGCGGCGTCTCCTACGACGACGCGCAGTCGCTGGCGATGCGGATTTGCTCGACCCTGGCGCCGGTCGCGCTGTTCGGCCACGGCTGCAAGCTCTTCGGCGACGCCCGCCCAGCGTGGCTGGCCGCCGCCCTCTTGGCCTGCAGCCCGCATGCGATCCGCTTCGCCGCCGCGGACGACCAGTTCGCGGTGTCGATGCTGTGGTCCTCAGCCGCTTTCTTCTGGATGTACGCGACGCTGGAGGAGGATCGGCCCTGGCTGCGCGCCCTGCACTGGCTTGGTCTGCCGCCGCTCACCTGGCTGGCGTTGACCGCGCAGCCCCTGAACCTGGTCTTCGCGCCGCTGCTCCTCAGCGCCGTGTTCCTCGCCGCGCGCCGCGACGCCCTGCGCTGGCGCCTCACCGTCGCCGCCACCATCGCGGCCGTCGGCGCCGCCGTGCTCCTGGGCCTGCTCCGCTCAGACGGTGAGGCCGTGCAGGAGGCCCTCGGCTGGCACAGCGTGGTCGGCGCGGCGCAGCTGCTATCCTGGCCGAGCCACAACCCGCTGCTGTTCTGGCGCCTGACGCCGCCTGCCTGGACAGCGCTGATCGTCGCCGGCGCTGTCGTGCTGTTGCGCCGTCCGGAGGCGCTGGGCGCTGCCTTCCGGGGCGCGGCGGCCGCTCCAGCCGCGACGGCGTCGCCCGATGGCGATGGCGCCTCTGCGCGCACATTGCGGCGGCGTGGCGCTTGGCTCGTCGCCTGGACGCTTGGCTTCATCGTGCTGCACGGCGTCGTCGTCGTCGCCGAGCCGCTTAACAACGCGCGCTATCAGCTCCACTCGCTGCCGGCGATGGCCCTGCTCGGCGGCGTCGGTTTGACCGCAGCCTTCGCCGCGCTGCGGACGCGGCTGGTGTCGCCCGGCGGCGTCGGCGCCTCTGGCTGGCGACGCCTGCTGGGCGTGGCGCTCGGCTTCAGTCTCGCGGCGCTGCTTCTGCTGTCGCCGCTGCTGCACCGCGCCGGCATTCAGGACGTCGACTTTGACGTCATGCGCGAGCGGGCGTTCCTCGACCGGGCGGCGAAGCCCTCGGCCCCAGGAGAGCCGGCGCTGCTGCCGGATGGCTGCGCGGTGGTCGAGGTCATGCGGCCACGCGCCGGGCCGCCGGCCAGTAAGCTTGACCGCGTCGGCGCGCTGTTGGCGGCGCAGCCGCCGCGGCGATGGCGTCGGCTGGAAGTCCAGCGCTTCGCGGAATTCGGCCTCGACGCCGCCGACGCTGCCCCGGCGGCAAAGGTCACGGCGGCGCTCGCCTCGGCCCGCCGTGGCGTCGCGGCCTCGGTCGCCGCGTCAGCCGCCGCGTCAGCTGCTGCCGCCGGCGGCGATTCTGGACAGCTGAACCACCGCCGCGAAGCGGTCCCCGAGGCCGCCATGCTCTCCGCGGAGGGCCGCGCCCAGCTGCGCCAGGCCCGCGGCTGCCTCCTCTTCTACGAGGGGCCCGAATGCCACCTGCAGGCGAGTTCAGCGGCGCGCCACCCTGCCTGTGAGGAGGTGCTGAAGAGCGGCCCCTGGCAGCTCGTGGCAGAGGAGCGTTTCGCCGCGCGCATCTACGATCGCGGGCTGTCCTGGCACCTCCGTGACCCCGACGACCGCATCGAGCTACGACTCTGGCGCCGCAGCGGCCCGTGACCATGAGGCGCTACCGGTCGTGGAGCGCCGCTCAGGCCGCGGGTCGCCGCGCTGGCGGACCGCCGGCCCCACCAGACGCCACCGCCGGCGCCGGCACCACCATGCCGCTCGTCGTCGTGCTGGTCCGGCCCGAAGGCAGCGGAAACGTCGGCAGCGTCGCGCGTCTGTGCGGCAACTTCGGGGTCGAGCTGCGGCTCTGCGCCCCGCTGTGCCCCATCGATACCCGGCCCGCCCTCCGCATGGCCCACCCCTGTGAGCAGACGCTGCTGCAGGCGGCGCCCTATCCCGACCTCAAGGCGGCGCTCGCCGACCTCGACTTCAGCGTCGGATTCTCGGGCAAGATGCGGGCGGCCCTCCAGCGCTCGGCCCTCGGCCCTGACCGGGCGCTGCGCCTGCTGCCGGCGGCACCTGGGCGACTCGGCCTCGTCTTTGGCAATGAGCGGACCGGACTCGCCTCGGCCGAAGCCGCCGACTGTCAGCGCCTGCTGCGCTTGCCCACGCCCGGATCCGTCGCCAGCTTGAACCTCGCCTCGGCGGTGGCGGTGGCGCTGACGCTCTTCTGGCAAGCCGCCAGCTTCGCCCAGGACGCAGAGGACCGCCGGACGCTCGCCGCCGACCGGTTGGCCCTCATCGACGCTATTCAGCGCGCCATCGAGCGCGCCGGCCTACACGACGCCCGTGAGGCCGGCCTCTTTCGGCCACGGGTCGTCGAGCTGGTCGAGAAGATGGACCTGAGCCCCCGCGATCACGCTCTGCTGCAGTCGCTGCTCGATCGGCTGGCCGCCGCGGCGGCGCCCGGGCGGCGGCTAGAGCCCGACGTCGGATAGCGAGCCGTCTCCGGTCTTGCCGCCTCTTCGGCAGCGCCGGTCGTGAGGGCCACAGCAGCAGCGTCGGTCGTGAAGGCCGCAGCAGTGGCGCGGGGAGACGACCTCGCTGCCCGAAGCGCCCCGCCGGGGCGTCAAGGCGAGCGATCTCCACCGGCTCAGCGCGGATCTTCGTCGCTCGCGACCTGCCAGCCCGCCGCCCGCAGCCGCGCCGCAAAGACGCCATCGCCGGGGCGCACGGCGCCGTCGATCCAGGTCGTGGCAGCGCCGCAGGAGGGGCTCCGGGCCTTGAGCAGCGCTCGCCTCGGCGCGCCGATCTCGTCGTCGACGCCGGCGCACGCGGCCTCTGCCTGCGCTAAGGCCGCCGCCGCCCCGGCGACGTACGCCGCGGTCACGTCCAAGCCGTCGTGGTTTCGCAGCACCCGGGCGCGGCCGGCGAGTACATCGTGGCCGTCGCCACCGGAGAGGCCCGCGGCGGGTCGAGGCGTGCCGAGCCCGCCGAGCTCTTCAGGGCAGACCGCCACGAGCCGCGCACCGGCGGCCTCCAGCGCCGCAAGTCGGGCGCGCAGCGCGTCGCCGTCGCCGCTGCGGCCGTCGTAGCGGCAGGCGCGGCCGGCGAGGCACGCTGACACCGCCCAGATTCCCTCGCCCGGTCGCGATCGCGGCTCGGCCATCGGCTCTCCTCAGCGTCGCGTCGTCGTCGCCAGCACCGACCTCGCGCCCGCCGCATCTTAGCAGAGGCCCGCCACCGTCGCAGCCGCGGCGGCCATCGGGTCGAGGCCACAATGGCGGCCAGTCGCTCCCAGGGTCAGAGCCCTCGCCGCAGGCCAGCAGGCGGCGACGTCGACGCAATTGACGGCGCGACCGGCCACCTCGATACTGAGCCGGCTTCCACCCGACGTCGGAATTTGCGCAGCAGCCGGCTGACCAAGGACCACCCCATGCACCAACCCACCAGTCTCCTCGTCAGCGCACGCTGCGGGGGCCCGAGGGCGACCTTCGTCGGCGCCCTGCTGAGCCTGCTCGCGCCTACCGCCGCCTTCGCGGTGGCCCCGCCGGCGGTGCAGCTCGAGGGCCTGATCTCAGGCGCTGGCGGCGCGCCGGTGCCCGATGGCGACTACGACCTCACGCTGGCGCTCTACGCCGCGTCGACCGGCGGCGCCGCCGTCTGGAGCGAGGGTCCGGTCAAGGTCAAGGTGGTGTCCGGCCGCTTTGGCGTCGTCGCCGGCGCGACCAAGCCCATCGACGCCTTGGCGCTGGCGGCGCTGGCCGAGGCCTACGTCGGCGTCAAGGTCGGCGCCGACCCTGAGCTGCCGCGCAGCCGCCTGTACGCCGCGCCGTACAGCCTGCACGCCGCCAACGCCGCCGCGCTCACCTGCGCCGGCTGCGTCGGGGCTGACCACCTGGCCAATGGCGCGGTGTCGGCCGCCAAGCTCGGCTTCAACTACGCCGGCAGCTCCGCCAAGGGCGGTCCCGCCCTCGACCTCACCTGCTCAGGCTGCGTGAGCGTCGGGGAGCTGCTCTTCGACGCCGACGTCGACCTCGGGGCCAACTCGCTCAAGGCCAAGAACGGCACCTTCCTCGGCGATCTGGTCGCCAAGAGCGTCGTCGCCACCCAGTTCGTCGGCGACGGCAGCAAGCTCACCGGCCTCGCGATGCCGAGCGGCACCTGCAGCAAGCCCGGCGACGTCGTCAAGGGCATCGCCGCCGATGGCAAGCTCATCTGCGTGCCGGCCGACGACCCGAAGAGCCTGCCGAAAGACGGCCTCGACGAGATCAGCAATGGCCTGCTGACCAACCAGTTCGTCGACACCATCGAGAGCCCCAACAAGGGCAAGGCGATCCCCGACAACACCGGCGAGGACGGCGTCGCCAGCATCGACTTCCCCGACATCGGCGTCGCCCAGTCGTTCGCGCTCAGCGTCGAGGTCCACAACACCGACCTCGCGGCCATCTCCATGCAGCTGCTGCCGCCCGACGACAAGAAGACGGGCTGGACGCTCTGCGACCCCTGCGGCACCAAGGACGAGAAGGTCTTCAAGGCCACCTACTCACTCAGCAACCCGCCCAAGGTGGGCGTCATCGCGCCCTGGGTCGGCGCCAACCCCAAGGGCATGTGGACGTTGAAGGTCAAGGACGCCGCCTACTGCCTGCCGCAGGCGCCGGGCAACGACAAGCTCTGCAACACGGTCGCCAAGACGGACGGCGTCGTCGTCAGCGTCTCTATTCAGATCCAAACGTTGTCGAGCAAGAAGGCCGCGGCCACCGGCGTGTTCCAGGCCACGGCCGGCCTGCAGCTCCAAGCCAGCGACAAGCCGCCGGTCGCCTGCACCGCCGCCACGCTCGGCTACCTGTACTACGACCCGAAGGCCCGCTTCCTCCACGTCTGCAACGGCGTCGAGTTCGACATCGTCGAGACGTTGCCGGGCGGCTTCGGCAGCAAGGGCAACCCCGCCAAGACCTGCAAGGACATCGTCGCCAAAGATCAGGGCGCCAAGGCTGGCGTCTACTGGCTCGACGTCGATGGCGATGGCCCCGCCGGCAAGGCGCCGGTGTACTGCGAGATGCAGGTCCAGGGCGGCGGCTGGGTGCTGGTCATGCAGGCTCAGGCCGGCAACGGCACGCTGCTGGGCTTCAGCTCGGGCCACTGGACCAACCCGACCACCACCGCCGACGCGCCGCCAGCGCAGCTCACCTCGGTCAGCGCCAAGTACGAGACGTTCAACAGCTTCAAGTCGACCGACGGCCACGTCATGCTGCGCGACAAGGCGACCGGCGCGACGACCGTCCTCGCCGTACCCAACTTGGCCGGCACCACGCTGCTCGACCGCTTCCAGAAGCTCGGCAGCGGCGCCAGCTCGCTCAGCTCCGGCGTCGCCCTCACCCTGGTGGCTGGCGCTGCCAGCCCGCAGGAGCTCATGGGCTACCAGGCGCCGACCAAGATGTGCAGCCAGATGACGGCCAAGTGGCGCTTCAACATGCTGTCGAGCCATAGCGGCGTCCGCATCGGCAACGACGTCGCCACCAACAGCCAGACGGTCGACGATCCGTCGGTGTGGGTGTGCTACGACAACGCGACCAACCTCAGCTACAGCGGCCTCGGCGGCACGCTCGAGAGCGGTCGGCAGTGGCAGGACGGCTTCGGCTCGGAGTCGCTCAACCGCTACCGCAGCAACGGCGGCACGGGCCAGGGCAGCCAGCACGGCGTCGACGTCTTCGTGCGCTGACGGGTCAGGTGCTCGGCGTCGTTGCCGGCGCGCCGCCACCGCTGCGCGCACGTCGGCCCCGCGGCGCCCCGTTCGCGCGCTACATCGCGGCAGCGGCCCCTGGAGCGCGGCCCGGGAGTGAACATGCAGCAGGTGAAAGGGATCGGCGGCGTCTTTCTGAAGGCCCGCGACAAGGCGACGCTGGCCGCCTGGTACCGCGACTGCCTGGGCGTGCCGGTGGACATGGCGTGGGGTGGCGCCGTCTTCCCGTGGGCGCCCAACGACCCACGTGGCGACGCCGTGACCGTGTGGAGCCTGTTCGCCGCCGACAGCGACTATTTCGGCCCCGCCGCCAACCGCTACATGCTCAACTTCCGCGTCGACGACCTCGACGCCATGCTCGCCCAGCTCCGCGGCATGGGCTGTGCCGTCGAGGATCGGGTCGAGGCCAGCGAATTCGGGCGCTTCGGCTGGGTCGTCGATCCTGAGGGCAACAAGGTCGAGCTCTGGCAGCCGCCGATCGCCGCCCCGTCCGCCGGTTCGCAGGCGTAGTCCGCGGCGCCTCGCTTGGCGCCAACAGCCGGCGCTGGCCATCGCGCCGTCGCCCGCGCCGTGTTGCCGCGTTCGGCAGCCGAGGCCCGCCGTCGCCCGAGGTGTCCGTCGCCGCTACGGCTTGCAGGCGCCGGCCTTGCAGACGCCACCGCTGCCACAGGCCGTCCCGTCGAGCAGGGCGGTGTGGACGCAGCCCTTGGCGCCATCGCAGCCGTCTGCGGTACAGATGTTGGCGTCATCACAGGCCAATGCGGGCTTGGTGCTGCAGCTGCCGGCGGACTTGCAGTCGGCGTATCCCCAGGCGTCGAGCGTACGCAGCTGGACGTCGGGGTCGGCCTCCCCAGGCTCGGAGGCGGTGGTCAGTATCGCCAGACCGCCGTCGGCCCGCGCCTCGAGGTGGCTCGTGATCTCAGCGCCGGCGA
Source organism: Pseudomonadota bacterium (assembly GCA_005777155.1). Classification (GTDB taxonomy): domain Bacteria; phylum Myxococcota_A; class UBA9042; order UBA9042; family UBA9042; genus SXNM01. Next base: position 13,357 of record SXNM01000039.1, read on the forward strand.
CGCCGTGCATCTTCTCCCAGGTCACGAGGCCCTCGGCGTTGAGGCCAAGAAGCCACGGGTCGCCGTTGCCAGGGCCCTTGCCCCAGGTGGTGGCCAAGACGACCGCAGAGCCGTCGGGATGAGCTACGACGCCCGTGCCGATGTCGTCGCCGGCGGTGCCGAGCACCTTGCTGTAGCGGACGCTGCCGTTGGCGTTGATGCGCAGCGCCAAGAGCTGGCGGGCACCGGTGCCGCCGCCATGGCCGATGCCGAGGGCGCCGCGGCGTAGAAGATGCTGCGGTTGCTCCCAGAGCCGCACACGTTGTCGTAGGCGATTGCTAAGTTCCACAGCACCTTTCCCTGCTGATCGACCATGACGGCCCAGCCCTGATCGGTGCAGATCGCTGTGCGCCCAACCGCCAGCAGGCCGAACGGCGTCTGGATGGCGTCCTCGAACCGATCGTTGCTCGCGGTCTGGGTGGAGTTCTGGCCGCAGCAGCCTTTGGGCCCCTCGAGCGCTACCTGCCACCGCGCCTTGCCGGCGGCATCGGTGCGGACGAGCAGACCGTCGTGGTCTGGCTTGGTCCAGGTCAAGCCGCTGATGAGAAAGCCATTGTCAGCCATGGAGCGGACCCTGCGCGCGCTGTCGGCGCCGCCCTGGCCGTGCCAGGTCGTGACGTAGCGCGGCAAAATCGAGGTTTTGCACAGGCCGCCTTGGCACTTGTCGCTGACCGTACAGGAGCCGGTGTCGCAGGCCACGGCGTTGGCGATGTTGCGGCAACCCTTGCTCTTTTCGCAGCCATCCGTCGTGCAGACGTTGCCGTCGTCGCAGTCGATCAGCTTGCCTGGCTGGCAGACGCCGCCGACGCAGGTCTCGCCGGCCGAGCAGGGCTCGCCATCGTCGCAGGGGCCGTTGGTCTTCTGGTGGCTGCAGCCGACCTTGGGGTCGCAGCTGTCTTGCGTGCACGGGTTGCCGTCATCGCAGGCGCTCTTCTTGCCGACACATTTTCCGGCCTTGCAGGCCTCGGCCAGGCTACAAGCGTCACCGTCGTCGCAGGGCAAGCCGTGGACCTGATGGCTGCAGCCGAGCTCGGCGGCGCAACCGTCGTGGGTGCAGGGGTTGGCGTCGTCGCAGTCGGCGCGCTGTTTGCCCTTGCAGCTGCCCTGCACCTCGCAGCTCTCAAAGCCGAAGGCGTCGAGCACGGTGACGCGGGCGCCCGTTTCGACGACCGCCACGTCGGTCGCCTTGTCGATCGCCGTGACGATCGCCAGCGGCCCCAAACCCAATATCGAACGCCACCTTGCCATCGGCGTGCAGGTGGACGAGTCGCCCCGCCGCGCCGTCGACGCCCGTGGCGTCCTTGCGGCCGCCGCCGACCAGCCACGCCTCAGCGCCCTTGTCGCCGTTGTGGCGATCGACCGCCCAGGCGATGCCGGCCTTGCCGCCTGCCAGCGGCAACGCGGTCGACCACAACACGGTGCCCTGGGCGTCGAGGCGCGCCACCATCGCCACCGCGGCATCGCCACTGCCAAGCCGACCGGCCACCGCGCTCTGGCCGTCGGGCAGCGCGCAGAGCCCACGCAGCATGTCGTCGCCGGCGCCGCCGACGTGCTGTTGCCAGAGCGTCGCCCCGTCGGCGGCGATCCGTGCCACGTAGCCGTCGGCGCCACCCTTGCTGCCGGCGGCGCGCCGGCCGGCGAGCAACGCCAGCACGTCGTTCGGGCCGGCCACTGCGCCCGGCGTCAGCGTTGGGGCCACCAGCGCCGCGATGGCGAAGCCGGCGTCGTCGCCCGCACCGCCCAGCGTCTTGTGGAACAGGGTGGAGGCGCCACCGGCGGCGACGCGCGCCAGCCACACCTGGCCGTCTGCCGCCGTACCGCCCGGCGGCGCGCTGCGACCGACGACGAAGGTCGAGCCGTCGGCGGCGGCGGCGATCGCGGCTGGAACCTCGGCCGCCTTGTCATCGCAGACGGCGCTCCACATCGAGGCGGGCAGCGGCTTGCAGCTGAGGGCGCTGCAGGCACCCAGCGGTTGGCAGGGCTTGTCGGTCTGGCACGGCGCGGCGTTGGCGACGTAGGCGCAGCCGAAGGCGTCGGCGCCGGGCGCCTTGGGGTCACAGCCGTCGCCCGTACAGGCCTTCGCGTCGTCGCAGAGCGCGGCGTTGACCACATGGCTGCACCCTGTCGCCTTGTCGCAGGCGTCGATGGTGCAGGGCACGCCATCGTCGCAGTCGACGCCGGCGCCGGCGCAGCCGCCGTTTTTGCAGACGTCGAGGCCGGTGCAGGCCGAGCCGACGTCGCAGGCGATGCCCTGATTGATCGGGATCAGCTCGCAGATGCTAGTCTTGGCCGTACACACGGCTTTTCGACAGCTGGTGTCGTCGAGCGTCTTGCAGGTCACGACCGTCGCCGGGTTGCTGTCGCACTGCCAGGGCAGGGCCGAATTGTCGCAGTAGGGCAGGCCGTTGCACAGGTTGCCGTCGTCCTTGCCCAAGCAGTCGAGATCGGTCTTGCAGGCGCAGATGTCGGCGCCAGCGACGCAGCCGCCGTTTTGGCAGAAGTCGCCCTTGGAGCAGGGCTGGCCGTCGTCGCAGGGCAGGCCGCTGTTCTTGGGCTGCATCAGGCAGGCGCCTGACTTGGCGTCGCACAGGGCGCCGGCGCAGGGGCCGTCGAACGCGGTCGTGCAGGACTTGACCGTCTTGGGGTTGACCTTGCAGACGAAGGGCGGCGCCGACTTGTCGCAATAGAGCGTGCCATTGCAGACGTCGCCGTCTTCCTGCGCCGCGCAGTCGGTGTCGGTCTGGCACTGGCACGGATCGGCGAAGGTCCCGGGCTGACAAGTTCCGGCTTTGCAGGCGTCGTTGAGGGTGCACGGGTTGCCGTCGCTGCAGGTCTTGCCATCGTTGCGCGGCGCCATGGCGCAGGCGCCGCTCTTTGGGTTGCAGATGTTGCCCAAGCAGTAGGTGTCGTCCACGCTCGGACAGCTGACGACGGTCGCTGGATTGAGCTTGCAGACCGCCGTCTTGCCGTCGCCGGCCGACTTGTCGCAGTAGAGCGTGCCGTTGCAGAGATCGCCGTCGTCCTTGCCGCCGCAGTCGGCGTCGCTCTGGCAGGCGCAGGTGTTGGCCTCGGCGACGCAACCGCCGCCCTTGCAGGCCTCGCCGCTCGTGCAGGTGGTGCCGTCATTGCAGGACTTGCCGTCGGGCGCGGGCACGGGCTTGCAGGCGCCGGTCTTCGGCTCGCACTGGGTGCCGCTGCATGCCGTGTCGTCGACGGTCGGGCACGTCACGAGGGTGGCGGGGTTGAGTTCGCACTTCGGGGGCTTGGCCGCCTTGTTGCAGAACATCGTGCCGTTGCAGAGGTCGCCGTCGTCCTGCGCTGCGCACGCGGCGTCGGTCTTGCAGCCGCAGACGTCGGCGCCGCCCAAGCACTTGCCACCGCTGCAGATCTCGCCGGCGGTGCACGGATCGTCTTCGTCGCAGGCGATCAGCAAGCCGTCGGCGACCGGCGCTGCCTTGCAGGCGGCCGTGGCTGGGTCGCAGGCGACCTTGAGGCAGGTCGAGGTCGAGGGGGGCAGGTCACGACGGTGGCGGGGTTGAGCTTGCAGACCGCAGCCTCGCCCTCTTTGCCGCAGTACCACTGGCCCGCGCATGGGTCGTTGAGCGGCTCGCAGTCGGCGTCCGACTGGCACTTGCAGATCGAGGCGCCGCCCAGGCAGGCCCCGCCCTGGCAACTGTCGTTCAAGGTGCAAGCCTTGCCGTCGTCGCAGGCGGCGCCCTCGGCCGCGGTGTGGGTGCAAGCGCCGCTGACGCAGCCGTCGTCGCTGCAGGCGTCGCCGTCGTCGCAGTCCTTGACGCCGCTCGACTGGCAGAGCCCTGCCTTGCACTGGCCTGGCAGCTTGCAGCCGTCGCCGTCGACGCAGATGGCGCCGTCGACCAGCGCCACCTCGATGCAGCCGACGCCGGCCTAGCAGGCGGGTGCCCGGCAGGGGTCGCTGGGCGCCGGGCACTGGCTCGCCGTCTGGCAGATGGTCCCGGCCTCCGCTGTGGAGTCCGGTCCGCCACCACCGCGCGTCTCGCCGCCGAGGCCAGCGTCGCCGCCATGGGTGCCAACCTCCTCAGCGTCGAACTTGGCCGGGCCGACAGTGGCGTCGTCGTCGCAGCCACCGGCGGTCAGGGACAGCCCGAGGAGGAGCGCAACACCGACATTCCATAGCCTGTTCATAGTAATACGCGCGCTCATCGCGATCTCTTCTTCCAAGAAGTGCCGTCGATCGCGTAGCCGTCGCACGCCGCCGACCCAGACCGAGCGGACCCACTCCGGTCGCGCCACGTGGCTCAGCGCCACCAGCGGTGGAACCCCTTCTGCTTCGGGGCGATTGAGGTCCACCGCGCAGGCATCGGCCGGCGCCCCTGGCTCGAGCGAACCGCCGGGCATCCCAAGGAGACGGTGGCCGTTGCCGCTGGCGATGGTCAGGATCGCCGTCGCCTCGTTGAGTCCGATGGCGCTGCCGTCTGCGACCTGCTGCGCGCCCAGCAGCAGCCGCCGCCCCGACTGCGCCCGGCCGTGCAGCTCGACGCTGCGTGCTTCGGCCAGGGGCTCGACCGCGGCGTAGCTGTCGCTACCGACCGCGAGTCTCACCCCGTCGCGCAGCTCGAGCGGCAGCAGGCCGTCGCCGAGGTCGAGCTCGGTCGAGGGACAGACGACGACGCCGGCGCTGGCGGCCTGCAGCAGCGCCTTGTCTCCCGGCGAGGGGTGGGTCAGGTGTACAGCGGCAAAGCGCTCGTCGACCAGCCCGGCGTCGGCGAAGACCTGCAGCGGAGAGCGGCCCAAAGCGGCCAGGCAGGCGGCGACCTCTGCCGGCTGCTCGGCGACGTGGGCGTGGATGACTCCGTCAAAGGTCGCCAGCGCACGGAGCCAAGCCTGCGGGACGGCGCGCACCGAGTGTGGCGCGACGCCGAAGCGGACGCCGTCGTCACCGCGGTGGCGAGCCCGCAAGCGCGCGATGGCGGCGAGGGCGTCCTCTGGGCCGCGGCTGGCGAAGCGGCGCTGGTCGGCGTGCAGCGGCAGCGGCGCGCCTTTGGCGTCGAACCCGGCGGCGCCGTAGCAGACCCGCAGCAGGGCGATGCGCAGCCCGACGCGGTGTGCGGCCCGCAGAACGCGCTCGGCGAGCTCGTCGGGGTCAGCGTAGGGGACACCGTCGGCCTGGTGGTGCAGGTAGTGGAACTCGCCGACCGCGGTGACGCCGGCGCGCAAGAGCTCTAGGAAGGCGAGCGCGCTGATCGCCTCGACGCCGTCTGGGTCGAGGCCGTTGGCGGCGCGGTACATCGCGGCCCGCCAGGACCAAAAGCTGTCTGCCGTCGCGCCAGCGCCGCCGGCGATGCGGTGCTGCACGCGGCCACGGATCGCCCGCTGAAAAGCGTGGCTGTGGGCGTCGCAGAGGCCTGGCATCAGCACCTGACCCGGCAGCCGCTCGATGTCGACGCCGCTGTGCGCCGCATCGGCGGGCGTCAGCAGGGCCTGGACCCGGCCGTCAGCGCCGATCGCAAGCACGGTGTCTTGGCACAGGCGGGCGCCGGTAAAGATCGCGTCGGGGTGCAGGAGCGAGGCATGGTGCGGCGGACCGACGCTGGCGCCCGCTCGCCCACGCGCTTCAACGGCCCCCGGCAGCGTCTCGGTCATGGCAACGCCTCGCGGTCTCCCCGACGTCGCTACAAGCCGATGCGGGTCTGTGAGCGCCAGTCGCCGAGCACCTCCAGCGTAGCACGGCGATCGCTCTCTTGCAGAGCCGACTCGACGTTGTCGGGCAGCGGCAGCGTCGCCCGGCCCGAGGCGTCAACGTCGGCGTGCAGGCTGGTGCCGTCCGGCAGCGTCAGGCGGACCCGAGCGGCCCCAGGCGGCGCTGGGCCGCAGTCGCGGACCCGGCCCTCGCGACGCAGCTCGCGGACGCCGAGGGAGCGCTCAGCGGTGCCGAGCCCGAGCTGCTGCCACAGCGAGCCGACCAAGAGCCCCACTCCGATGGCGCCGATGGCCCCAGCCTGCAGCCAGGTCGACCGGCTCCGATCCGGCGCCACCAGCCCGTCCGCTGCCGGCGGCGCAGGGTGGCTCCACTGCCAAGCCGCGATGCCGGCGCCCGAGGCGAAAAACAGCCCGCCCATCGCCCACTGCATCTTCAGCGTGTGGCCGACCGCGGCGCGGGTGGTGCGCTCCAAACCCTCCGCCCGCTGCAGGATGACGCTCTGGCAGCGCCGCACCGAGTGGACCTGCACCTGCACCACGCCGCCGTCGCGCTTGCCCTCGACCCGGGCGCCGACCCCGCGCTCCTCCGAGGACTCGCGCGCCTTCTCCAGCGGCTGGACGCGCAGCGAGCGCTCGACAGCGACCTTGGCGCAGGCCCCCGTCCACAGCGGCACTGCTGCGAGGAGCGCCGCAAAGCACAGCGCCCACTGGGGCCGCGCCGGCAGCCCGCGGGCCCGACGCTCTCTGGGCAGCGCCGTCGCCATCAGTAGAGCCTCTCGACCTTGGCGCCACCGTAGTAGTGGCTGAGAATCTCTTGATAGCGCTGGCCTTTTTCGGCGCGACCGACCGCTCCGGTCTGGTCCATGCCGACGCCGTGGCCGTAGCCGGCGCCGCGAAAAGTCCAGGCGCTCGGCAGTCCGCCAGCGCCCGGCGCGCCCGGGGTGATGACCACGAGGCTGGAGCGCAGCCCCTTGAAAAGGCGACGGATACGCAGCTCGCCCCAGATCTTGCGTTGGCTGCCGTCGGCGAAGGTCAGCTCCAAGTGGACGATGCGGCCAGAGACGCCGCGTTCGAGCACCCGCAGCCCCTTGAGCTTGCCGACGAGGCCGGCCTGACCGAGCGCGGCCTCGACCTCGGCGGCGCTGTAGGTGACCTCCCAACGGCAGGCGTTCTTGTTGCGCCCGCTGGCGCTGGCCCAGCTCTTGTCGGGACCGTCGAGCAGGCGCAGCACCGCGTCCTCGCTCGCGCCGGCCGTCGTGCCCTGGCTGGCGGTGCTCGGCGGCGCGCCCGCCACGGCGAGCGGGTTGGCGGCGCCAGCGACGAGGTCGGGCCTGCCGCGCAGGTTCGGGTGGGGCGCCATGCGCCAGGCGTTCTCGTTGTGCTCGGTGTGGCCGCCGCTCACCGCGTGGTAGAAGGTGTCGACGAGGCGCCCATCGCTGCTGAAGAGCACCTCGCCGCGGGTTGCCCGCACCGCCTCTGCCACCCGCGCCGGCACCCGGGCCGTGCCGCGGTAGGCCTGGCAGTGCACCTCAGAGCAGATGGCGAACGGATCGGCGTGGTGGCGGAGGCCGACCTTGGCCAGCATGTCGGTCCGGGCGGCGATCGCCTGGGCCTTCAGCGCATCCATCGGCGCCGATTGAAAGATCTCCGATGCCACGACGCCCTCGAGGATGGTCTCGATGCGCGCCTCGTTGACCACCGCCAGCCCGCCGCCATCTCCCGGCGTGACATAGACGCGACCCGGCAGCTCGAGTCGCGTGCCACCGGCGCTCACGGTCAGCACCGCCACCTCAGCACCCGCCGCGGCGGCTGGGCCCGGCTGCTTGCCGGCGCCCGCGCTGGCCGGCTGGGCGGGCAGCGCCTCAAACCACAGCACGTCCTGCGCCCGCATCGAGACTCCGCCTGGCGCGTCGACGCGCAAGGTCGCGCTCGGCGGCGCCTGCACGACGGCATGGACCGCTGTGTCGCGGCCGTGCAGGTCGCCCAGCTGCTGCGCTTTGCGCTCGGCCGCCGCGGCGTCCGGGAAGGGCGGCTCGAGGCCGAGGACGGTCTCGCGCGTGTCGAGCACCCGCCCGGAGACGGCGTAGGTGGCGCCGACTGTTAGCGGCTTGACCGCCAAACCCTTCTCTTGCCAGAACTTGCGCGCAGCGCGCAGCGCGTCCATGTCGCCCGAGGGCGCCCGCGCCAGGGCGACGTAGTGCAGGATCTGCCCCGGCTGCATCGCGTCGCCGCGGACCTCGATGGCGCGCCCGGCGGGCACCAGCACCTCGACCGCGCCATCGCCAGTGCCGAGGACGCGCAGGCCGTGCGACGCCTCGATGGTGACCAGCGTCGTGCGCTCCAACACCGCGACCGGCAACACCGGGTGGTCGCTGCCGTCGACGTTGACGACGACGCGGTAGAGGGCGTGGGCCCGGTCTCGGTGTCGCATCGGGTCGCCACCGGTCGCCACCGCCACCGGCACGGCCAACGACAGCACGACCATGGCTCCGAGCAGCCCCGCGGACGCCCGACCGGCGCCGCGGCCAATCCTATGATGGGGCCTTCCCAACCGAACCTCGCTGTACCATACTCCAAGCCGCTCGATGCAGGGCTTCGGGCCGGGAAGGTTCATGGCGTCCGTCCATCAACGCTATCGGATCATTGAGAAGATCGACGCCGGCGGCATGGCCGAGATTTACCGCGGCGAGGCGGTCTCCCTCGAGGGTTTTTCACGCGCCGTCGCGATCAAGCGCATCCTGCCCTCGATGTGCAGCGACCCCAAATTCGTCTCCATGTTCCTCGACGAGGCGCGGCTGTCGATGCAGCTCACGCACGGCAACATCGTGCAGATCTTCGATCTGGGCAAGGCCGACGACACGTACTTCGTGGTCATGGAGCTGATCGAGGGGCTCAACCTCCGCAGATTGATGCAGAAGTCGATCGACACCGGCAAGCCCTTCCCGGTGCCTATCGCCTGCTACGTGACCATGGAGATCTGCCGCGGCCTCGCCTACGCCCATGAGAAGGACGGCGCCGACGGCAAGCCGCTGTCCATCGTCCACCGTGACGTGTCGCCGCCCAACGTGTTGCTCTCCAAGCAGGGCGAGGTCAAGATCACCGACTTCGGCCTCGCCAAGGCGGCGAGCCACGTCACAGGGACGGATGCTGGCGTGATTAAAGGCAAGTTCGCCTACTTGAGCCCCGAGGTCGTCGATGGCAAAGAGGTCGACCTGCGCACCGACGTCTACGCCGTCGGAATTATGCTCTGGGAGATGCTCACCGGCCGAAAGCTCTTCGCCGGCCAGACCGATCTGGCGACCGTAGAGCTGGTGCGCAAGGGCAACGTAGAGAAGCCCTCGACGCTGCGGACGGAGCTCGACGAGGAGCTCGACCGCACGGTCTTGAAGGCCCTCGCCCGCAACCCCAAGCGCCGCTTTCAGAGCGCCCGCGCGCTCGAAGCCGCCCTCTCCGCCTACCTCTACAAGCACAACTACCGCGTCACGGCCAGTGACGTCGGCGAGTGGCTGCGGCAGCTGGAGAGCGACACCAAGGACGCGGCTCCCTTCGACGTTCTGGCCGTGCTGCGGGCCGAGTTCGAGGCGGCGGCGCGTTCGCAGCGCATCGACATGCACCTCGGCCAGCGCCCTCTCGGCCCCACCGACCTGCGCGCGCGCGGCGGCGCGACGCTGCCGATCGCCGACCTCTTGGGCAAGCTGCAGACCCTGCCGCTCGAAGACCTGCCGCCGACCGCTGACTCGCCGTCGATGGTGCCGTTGGCCGAGCGCCTCGACGCCCCAGAGACCCTGCCCGAGGTGCGCGGCCTGCCTGGCCAGGGCAAGTCGTCCAGAGGCGCCTGGATCGGCGTCGCGGTGGCACTGGCGGTCGTTGGCGCTGCCGTCGCGGCGTGGCAGCTCGGCCTCATTCCTTGATCCTGGCGCAGCGTGGCGGCGTCCGATGTGGGCGCGGCCAGGCCGCCGTCGTTTGGCCTTGGAGGATGCGATGGAGTTCTTTCTCGACACGGCGGACATCGGCGAGATCCGTAAGGCACTGGCCTGGGGAATCCTCGACGGTGTGACGACGAATCCTTCCTTGGTGGCCAAGACCGGCCGGCGCTTCGAGGACGTCAAGCGAGACATCCTGGCGCTGGTCCCCGGCCCGGTCTCGTTGGAGGTCACCGCCGAAGACACCGCCGGCATGATGGAGCAGGCGGAGCTGCTGGCGGCGGAGGGCGATCAGGTGGTCGTGAAGATCCCGCTGACGCCCGCAGGCATCGCTGCCGTCGTGCAGTGCACCGAGCTCGGCATCCGCACCAACGTGACGCTTTGCTTCTCGGCCAACCAGGCGCTCATCGCGGCCAAAGCCGGCGCCACCTACATCTCGCCCTTCGTCGGTCGGCTCGACGACATCGGCCACGACGGCATGCAGCTGGTCGAAGAGATCCTGGAGGTCTATGAGGCCTACGGCTTCAAGACCAAGGTGCTCGCCGCCAGCCTGCGTCACCCGCTGCACGTCCTGCAGGCGGCCAAGATGGGCGCGCACGTCGGCACCATGCCCTTCAAGACCATGGAGCAGCTCTTCCATCACCCGCTCACGGACCTCGGCCTGCAGCGCTTCCTTGAGGACTGGCGCAAGGTGCCCGGTCAATCGTGAGCGACGCCGCCGAGCCCAAGGCGCCCTCCTCGCCCTCGACATCGGCTGCGCCGGCTGCGTCGGCGACGTCGGCGTCGGCTGTGACGCCCGCCGAGGCGGCCCCGCAGCCGTCGCCCGCCAGCAAGGCGTCCAAGTCGCACGATGGCAGCCGGTACCGCGTCCAGCGGCCGCTCATCTCCCGCACCGCCAGCGAGCTCGCGTCGGCCCGCGTCGGGCGCGCCAGCCTCGTCTTGGCCATGCTCGTCGCGATGTTCTGGACCGGCGGCACCGAGCAAGAGCCCGTGGCGATCGCGATCGGCCTTGGCGTCGTCGGCTGGGCGATGGCGCTGACCTTCCGACAGCTGGCGCCAGCGCCCAACCCCTATGCCTGGTTGTTCTGGCTGCTCGGCATCTGGTCGCTGCTGCCTCTGCTGCCCTTGCCTCGGCTGCTGGTGTCGGCGCTGCACCCACAGGCGCTGGCACTCTCCGACGCCAGCCGCGCCGCGCTCGGCCTTGAGCCCCTCGCGATGCTGTCGCTGTCGATGGCGCCCGCGGAGTCAGCGTTTCAAGCCGCCCTGATGCTCGGCGGCGGCTCCATGGCGATGACAGGAGGCCTGCTGCTGAGCGACCACCAGGGGCGGCGCATGTCGGTGCATGCGGGGCGCTGGCTCGCCGCGATGCCGCTCGCCATCGGCGGCCTCTGGCAGCTGGCCTGGGCGCCCTGGTTCGCGCCCTACATCCCGCTGGAGATGCGCGAGCAGCTGCGCTACCTGACCTTCGTCAACCCGAACCATGTGTCGTCTCTGCTCTTGCTCGGCCTCGGCCTCTCATTTGGCGCTGTCGTCGCCGAGGGCACCGAGGGTGGCCAGGGCCCCAACCAGCTGGTGGCAGCGCTCTCGGCGGCGCTGCTCGCCGTCACGCCTTCACGCTCAGGCATCATCGGCCTCGTCATCGTCGGCGCCTTCATCTTGACCCGCCAGCCCAAGACCCGCCCGCACCTGCGCGTCGACAAAGAGAAGCCCCTGGCGCAGAACCGCCGCGCCCGCCTGCTGCGGTCCATCGCCGCCCTGGGCACCTTAGCGATCCTTGGCCTGCCCGCCTTGGAGCGCGAATTTGGCCCGATGTTCGTGCTCGGGAGACGCGACGCCAAGCTGGTCGCCTTCGAGTCCGCTTGGCACCACCTGTTCGACAGCTTTTGGGTCGGCCAGGGCTTTGGCTCGCTGCCAGTCAAGACTCTGCAACACGCCGCCGGGATCGACGTCCGCCTCGAGTTCGTCGAGAACATCATCCTTGACCTCATCCTCGCCCACGGCGTGCCGGTCGCGGTGCTGGTCATCGCTTTCCTCCTCTATGCTGTGATCATGCCGTTCCGCCGCTGGACCAGCTATGGCGTCCACGCCGCGCCGACCATCGCCCTCGCCGCCGTCTTGCTCCACGATCTTGCAGACTTCTCTCTTCACATCGCCGGCGTGCTCTTCCCATTCTTGATGGTGGCCACGATCGCCGATCACCTGCGGCCCGCGCCCTACCACGGCCCCAAGGGTCGCTACTGGACGACGCGCGCCAGCACCTTGGTCGCGTCAGGCATCGGCCTCTGCCTCGCCGCCGCCCTGATTTTCGGCGCCTGGAATGCCCGCAACCGCGACATCGGCGACCGCTTGCGCGATCTGCCCGCCGACAAGGCCCGCGAGGTGGTGGCGACGGTCTACCCCTACTCGCACCACGCCTTCTATCGGCTGGGCCGCACGCTGTTGGCGGAGGGCAAGGCCGAGGCCGCGGTCGTCGCCCTCAGCCGCGCGATTGAACTGCGGCCGAAGAGCCTGCATGCCCGGCTGTTTCGGCTGGTGACGATGCTGAAGACCGGCGGCGGCGACCCGAGCGACGTCGCGACGCTCCTCGACCACCCGGGTGAGCTGCAGCAGCGCGCCATCGCTGAGCTGCTGCAGTTCGAGCACGGCGCCAAGCTGGCCGTCGACGCCGCCGTCGCGGTGCCGGCGCGAGCGTGGAGCGTCGCTGTCCACGCCTCCGACCATCGGCCCAAGACCCTGTTTGACCTCGGCAACGCGCTGCGAGTCGCGCACAAGGGCCGACGCTTCGGCGTGGAGTACCTGATCGCGACGCGCCTGGCATCGGCGGGTGACCTCGATCAAGCGCGGCGAATCGGGCTCGGTCTGCTCAGCGATCCCACCACAGAGCCGCTCGGCTGGCGCGCCCTGGCCTCCATCGACAATCGCAATGGCAACTACAAGCGGGCCTTTACGCTCTATTCCGACGTCTGCGAGCGCAGCGGCGGCGAGTCGGCGGAGGCCTGCATCGAGGCGGTCTCCGTCGCGCCTAAGCTCGCGGACTCCGCTGCCGCCCTCGCCGGCGTCCGCAGCCTCTACCCGTTCATGCGCGGCAACGAGGTGATGCTGAGCGCCTACTGGCTCGCCCTCGCTGAGACGTCCCTCGCAGCCGGCATGCCCGATGAGGCGATGGCCGCGGCGCACCGGGCCCACGGCTACGATCGCGCCTCCACTCGGGCCCGCTGGCTGCTGGCCCGCGCCGCCCTGCGCCTCGGCAATTGGCACACCGCCGAGTCGAAGCTCGCCGAGCTGCGCGCCGCCGGCGTCCCGGAGTCCGAGCTGGCCGAGCTGTCGCAGGAGGTCAGCGCAACGCGTGGGCCGCTCGGCGTTCAGAGCCGCCTCGCGCCGCGGGCGCCGATCGTGCAGACCCCCCTCGGGACGTCGACGCCGCGACGCTGAGTCGGCCTTCACATTCCCAATCAGTCTCGCGTTGACACGCTGCGTCAAGGTCGCTTTACTGATGCCCGCCATCGGCCCCAGTCGCGCGTCGCGGCAGGTGGCCGAAGAGCCGCCGAGCCTGCGCAGAACTGTCCGCAGCGGGCATGGCGCCGTGCAATTTGCAGGGGAGAGACCGCATGAAGATCCTCGTGACCGCCAAGCGCGTCACTGATCCGAACGCCAAGCTCGTCGTCAACGACGACGGCAACTGGATCGACGACGACGTGGAGTACATCCTCAACCCCTTCTGCGAGAACGCCATCGAGTGCGCGTTGCAGCTGGCCGAGACCCTCGGCGACGTCGAGACGGTGGCGGTCGGCATCGGCGACGAAGAGGTGCAGCGCTTCATCCGTCAGGGCGCTCTGGCGCGCGGCGTCGATCGCGGGATTTGGGTCGAGGCCGAGGAGGCTTCGCTCGATTCGGACGCCATCGCCCGCATCCTGGTCGGCATCGTGCGCAAGGAGGAACCGGACCTCGTGCTGCTCGGCAAGCAGGCCGTCGACGGCGACAGCAACCAGGTGGCCCAGCTCCTGGCCGAGATGCTCGGCTGGCCGCAAGCGACCTTTGCCAGCAAGGTCGTCATCGAGGGCAGCGAGGCCATCGTCACCCGCGAGGTCGATGGCGGCCTAGAGACGCTGGCCATTGGGCTGCCATGCGTCGTCTCTGCCGACCTGCGGCTCAATGAGCCCCGCTACGCCAGCCTCGCCGGCATCATGAAGGCCAAGAAGAAGGAGATGGACGAGCTGCAACCCGACGAGCTCGGCGTCGACGACCTCGCGCCCAAGGTCTCTGTGCTCGCCATCCGCGAGCCGATGGGCCGCAGCGCCGGCGTCAGCGTCGCCGACGTCGATGAGCTCATCCACAAGCTCTCGTCGCAGGCCCGCGTCATCTAGCCACCTCCCCGCTGCGTTGGCGCGGGCGACGACGCCCCGCCGGACGCACATGACTCGCCGCTGGCAGCAATGGCGCCGCGGCCCAAGGAGCCACAACATGAGCAAGATCTTGGTCATCGCCGAGCACGGCGGCGGCACGGTGCGCAAGGCGACGTTGACGACCCTGCAGATGGCGCGCGACCTCGCCGCCAAGACGGGCGCCAGCATCGACATCGCGGTGCTCGGGTCTGAGGTCAGCGGCGTCGCGAGTCAGCTCACGGGCTACGGCGCCGGCGCCATCCACGTCGCCGATCACGCCGATCTCGGCCACGCCCTGGCCCCGACCTGGGGCAAGGTCATCGCCGACATCGCCAAGGGCTGCGGCGCCTCGGTGGTGGCGATGAGCGCCTCGACCACCGGCAAGGACGTGCTGCCCCGCACGGCGGCGCGACTTGGCGCCGGCATGGCCTCCGACGTCGTCGGCGTGGTCGACACCAGCAAGGGCCCCGGCTTCCGTCGCCCGATGTGGGCCGGCGCGCTGCTCTCGGACGTGGTCATCCACACGCCGAAGTGGTGCGTCTCGGTCCGCGTCTCGGCGTTCGACGCCGCGGCCCCGACCGGCGGCAGCTCGCCGATCGTCGCGTTCGCCGCCGATCCGGCGCTGGCCAGTGCGCGGACCCGCTTTGTGTCGTTCGACGCCACGGCCTCCGACCGCCCCTCACTCGACGAGGCGACCATCGTCGTCGCTGGCGGTCGCGGCCTCAAGTCGGCTGAGGGCTTTCGGCAGGTCATGGAGCCGCTGGCCGACGCCTTCGGCGCGGGCATCGGCGCCAGCCGCGCCGCGGTGGACGACGGCTACGCGCCCAACGACTACCAAATCGGCCAGACCGGCAAGGGCGTGGCGCCGCAGCTCTACGTCGCGGTGGCCATC
>SXNM01000461.1 GCA_005777155.1 Pseudomonadota bacterium
CAGGCGCTCCAGCCTGGGCTGGCTGTAGCTCGGGCGCCTTGGCCTCAGCGGGCTCGGGCGCGGCGGCGTTTGCCGGCGCCGCAGGGCGATCGGGCGCTACAGCAGACTCGGGCGCGGGCTCGCCTGCTGGCTTGGGCGCCACCGCGGTCGGCGTCTGCAGCTCCGGCGCCGAACCGGCGCGGACGCCCAAGGCCACAGCCGCCGCCGCGAGGCCGACCACGATAGCGCCCAGCGCGATCCAGCGCGCCTTGCCGGCGCCGCCAGTCGTCGAAGTTGGCGTCGACGCCGCGATGACCTCGGTCGGCGGGGCAATGGAGGCTGGCGTGCTCGGCGCAGCTGACGGCGAGAGGCGCGCCGGGTTGAGCGCCGCCGTCGTTGGGCCTGAACCATCTACCTTCGACGTCGGGGACGGGCTCGGCCGCATCTGCGGCGCCGGCGCACGGCGAGGGGCCGGTGCTGGCGGAGGTGACAGCGCGGCCATCACGGGCACCAACGACGGCAGCGTCGCCTCCGATGCGTGTGCTACCGGTGCCGCCCTGTTGCTGGCGTTGATTGGCGCCTGCAGGCCCTCGCGCAGCGCCTTCGCCATCGCCGCGGCGTCGGCGAAGCGGTCGCTCGCTTCGGTCGCCATCGCGGTCCGCACCGCCAGGCAGAGCGCATCTGAGGTCGGCAGCAGGCAGTCGCGTCGGGCGTCGGGCGGCGGCATCGTGATGCGGCGAATCAGCGTGTCTATCGGCGATTCCGCGGCGAAGGGCACCTTGCCAGTCAACCCTTCGTAGAGGATGCAGCCGAGCGCATAGAGGTCAGTGCGGTGGTCGACGCCGTTGCTACGCGCCTGCTCTGGGCTCATATAAGGTGGCGTGCCGATGATGACGCCGGTGGAAGTCTTGACCGAGTCGCCGCCGCCGAGCGACATGGCGATGCCGAAGTCGAGGACCTTCACGAAGTCGTCCTCGCCGAAGATCTGCGTCAGGAAGATGTTGTCTGGCTTGAGGTCTCGATGCACGAGGCCCTTGCTGTGCGCCTCGGCCAGCGACTTTAGGATCTGCTGCGCGATATGGACGAGGCGTGCCGGCTCCAGAGGGCCCTCCACCTCGATCACCTTGGTCAGCGTCCGGCCGTCGAGGAACTCCATGGCGAGGAACAGGTCACCATCCTCGGTTTGGCCAAAGTCGAACACCCGCAACGTGTGCGGCTGCTTCAGGCTCGCCGTCGCCGCCGCCTCTTGCTGGAACCGCCCCACGCTCTCGGCGCTGCCGGCCTGCTCGGTGCGCAGCAGCTTAAGCGCCACCATGTCGCCGGTGCCGGTGTGGCGGGCCCGGTAGACGGCGCCGAACCCGCCCTCGCCGATCAGCGCCTGCACCTCATAGCGGCCGTGGATTGTCCGCCCGACGAGGCCGGAGTTGCCCGTCGCGACGGTGGCTTGGCCGTCGTTCGGGCATGTCAGCGAGGTCGTGCCCAGCGAGCACTGGGGGCAGGTGTGCATCGATGAAGTCGGTGTTCGATACCTCAGTCGCCGCTGCCGCCGTCCACCACAGCGCAGCGCCCGTCACCAACGCGGCGGCGCCGCCGCCCGCCGCGATCCATTGCGTCGTCGTCGGTCCGCTACTCGTTATCGCCGGGGCAGCCTGCACAACCGTCGACGGCGCCGCGGTCTCGGCCTTCGCTGGCGGCGCGTTTCCCGACCGCGATGGCGCCTTGCCCGGTGCGACCTCGGGCGCGCTCGCGGTCGCTGCACGCAAGCGGTCGATCTCGCCAGCGATTCGGCGCTTCTCGGCCTCTTCCTTCGCCGCCAGTCGCGCACCTCCAGCTGCTCGATGGCGCGCTGCAAGTTGGCGCGGCCGCCGAGTCCCTCCAAGGCCCGCGCCGCCGCCTCCTCGAGGCGCGCACGCGGGTAGTCGCGCGTCGCCCGCACCAGGGCGTCGGCCTTCTCCTCTGGCGTCGCCGCGCGCAGCTTCTCCAGGCTTGGCAGCACCGTGCTTCGCGCCTCGGCGTCGGTCTCGAACTTGTGGTATCGCTCGAGCAGGGTCAGCGCTCGGTCCCAGTCGCCGATCTCCTGCTAGCAGCGGACTGCGTAGCGCAAGACCCGGAAATCACGCGGGTCAATGGCGTAGGCGCGTTCAAACGCGGCGCTCGCTTCGACATACTGCTTGCGCTTGAAGAGCGCCGCGCCTTTGTCATTCCAGGCGCTCGCCGACTCAGACGGCGCCGCGCTCGCCGACTCAGACGGCGCCGCGCTCGCCGTCGAGGGAGCGCCCAGGAGGAGGCCAGCCGTGACGGCGAAGCCGAGCAGAGCGGCCGCCGCCGCCCACCACCGTGCCCGGCGCCAGGCCAAGTACAGGCGCCATAAGGTCGGTCCTAGCATGTTGATTTCAATCTGCTAGACGATCCTCTGCGCCGGCCGGGCCCAGGCCGCATCGAGCCCCGTACTATCGCACCCCGCCAGGGCCGTGACAAGCCGACTGCGGCGCCAGGATTCACCGCCCGCCGCTGTAGCCGAGCGACGGCTTGTCCCCTGGAACACGCGCAGTCCCACCGAAGTCGCGGCGACGACCGGCGCGGTCGGAGAGCCGCGGCCGGCCAGCGTCTACCCCGCAATCGTGCGCCGCGCCGCGCAACTCAGAGCCCCGACTTGCGCCGATTGGACAAGCACCCCATGCACATGGTACGCTGGTCGGAGCGCATCACGCGTACCGCTTCTACCGCTCGGCTGCTCACCGCACGCCCACACGGACACCTCATGGCGCCACGCTTTGCCCACTCCCGCCGCCCGGCGGGCCTGCTGATTGTCCTCGCGCTCCTCCACGTCCTCGCAGCCTGTGGCGCCTCTGATGGGGCCTCCGGATCTGGCGGCGCTGGCGCCGGGACCGCAGACACCGCTGACGCCAGCGGCGGCTTGGGCGATGGGGCTGGCGCCGACGGCGCTGGCGCCGGGACCGCAGACGCGACCGACGCAAGCCGCGGCCTGGACGCCGGTGGAGGCGACGGCGGCGCTGGCGCCACGGACGGCGGCGCCGATTCGGCCGCCAGCACCTGCCCGCAAGCCGCTAGCTTCCTCGACCTCAGCGCGGCCAAGGGTGCTGGCGCCGCCTACGCCGCCCCGACGCTGTCGGCCAAGTGCGAAGGCGACGAGGTCGTCGTCACCAGCAACACCATCCCGCCCTACACCTTCGTGGCAATGACGCCCAACCCACTCGTCGTGGTCGCCAACACCTACCGCTTTCCGCGCGTCGCCAAGGCGGCTTCTGCCACCACCGCGGTCCCGACCCTCGGCCGCATCGGGGTGGCCGTCAACGGCATGCCGATCTTCGGCCCCAACGAGGGCCCGATCCCGACCGAGGAGGCCTGGGGTGACCCTATCTACAACGGGATCATGGACGAGTGCCTCGGCCACACCGCCAACGAGTACCACTACCACGCCCTCGCCCAGAAGTGCCTGACCGCCGCCGCGACCGCCGTCGCTGAGCCGTGGAAGCTCGCCGACGTCGACGCCAGCAAGCCGTCGCCGATCTTGGGCTACGGCCTCGATGGGTTCGCCATTTACGGTCCCTACGAGTGCCAGGACGCCGCCTGCGCCAAGGTAGTCGAGCGCGTCAGCGCCTACGCGAAGACCGGCGACCCCAAGAAGGACGCCTGGAAGGCCTACACCTACAAGGCCGGCAGCACCCTCGACGCCTGCAACGGCCACGTCGGCGCCGACGGCAGCTACCACTACCACGCCACCAAGGCCTTCCCCTATGTGCTCGGCTGTTTCCGCGGCACGGCCACCGGCGCTGGCGCCCAAGCTGGC
>SXNM01000462.1 GCA_005777155.1 Pseudomonadota bacterium
CGAGGTGATCGACGCCTTGGTCGCGTTGATCGACGATCCGAGCCTGGACCTCGCCGGCGTGATGAAGCACATCCGCGGCCCTGACTTTCCGACCGCCGGCCTGATCTTGGGCCGGGCAGGAATCTGGGACGCCTACGCGACGGGCCGCGGCCGCATCCGCGTGCGCGCTCGGGTCCACATCGAGACGCAAGAGAAGAGCAACCGCGACGTGATCGTCGTCGACGAGCTGCCCTACCAAGTCAACAAGGCCAAGCTGCTCGAGCACATCGCCCAGCTGGTTCGTGACAAGAAAATCGAGGGTATCTCGGACCTGCGCGACGAGTCCGATCGCACCGGCATCCGCATGGTCATCGAGTGCAAGCGCGACGCCCAGGGCGACATCGTGCTCAACCACCTGTACCGAATGACATCGCTGCAGACGACCTTCGGCGTCATCAACCTCGCGATCGTCGCCGGCCAGCCACGCGTGCTGACGCTGCGCGAGATGCTCGACCATTTCCTCGATCACCGCCGCGAAGTGGTGACCCGGCGCTGCCTCTTCGAGCTAGCCCAGGCGCGGGCCCGGGCCCACATCCGAGAGGGTCTGCTGATCGCGCTCGACCACCTGGATGAGGTGATCGAGCTGATCCGGCGCAGCCCCGACACGGCGGTGGCCAAGGCGGCGTTGTGCGACCGCTTCGGCCTGAGCGAGCTGCAGTCGCAGGCCATCCTCGACATGCGCCTCGGGCGGCTGACCGGCCTCGAGCGGGACAAGATCCGCGCCGAGTTTGACGAGCTGCAGCGGCAGATCAGCTGGCTGACGCAGGTGCTCGAGAGCGACGTGCTCCTGCTCGGCGTCATCCGCGACGAGCTGCTGCAGATCCGGACCGACTACGCCGACGCCCGCCGGACCGAGATCGTCGACTCTGACGGCGACCTGACGGTCGAAGACCTCATCGCCGACGAGGATGTGGTCGTCACGCTCACGAACGACGGCTACATCAAGCGCACGCTGGTGTCGGAGTACCGCGCCCAGAAGCGCGGCGGTCGCGGCACCACCGGCATGACGACCAAGGAGGACGACGTCGTCAGCGACCTCTTCGTCGCCACGGCCCACATGCCGATCCTATTCTTCACCTCGCATGGCCGCGCCTTCTGCCGAAAGACGTACGAGCTTCCCCAAGGCACGCGGACGACGCGCGGCAAGCCGATCATCAACCTGCTGCCAGTCGAGAAGGACGAGGAGATCCGAGCGGTGCTGCCGGTCCGCACCTTCGACGACCCAGACGCCTACGTGCTGCTGGCGACCCGCGCGGGCCGAGTTAAGAAGACCGAGCTGGCGGCCTACAGCAGCATTCGGGCGACGGGCATCATCGGCCTGGTGCTGGAAGAGGGCGACGACCTGATCGACGCCAAGCTGGTGCGCGACGAGAGCACCGTGCTGCTGGCGACGCGCCATGGCATGGCGATCCACTTCCGCTCGGACTACGACCGCGAGGCGGGCACGGGCCTGCGGCCGCTCGGCCGGGTCGCCCGCGGCGTGACCGGCATTCGGCTGCGCGAGGGCGACGCTGTGGTCAGCTTGGCCGTCCTCGACGCCGTGGCGCGGCGGGCGAGCGTGGCAGAGTTGGCGGCAGAGGCCGAGGCAGAGGTGGAGCCAGAGGTCGAGGGAGCGCCCGAGGCGGTCGCCGCGGCGCCCGAGGTCGGCGAGGCCACGGTCGGCGCGGCCGAAGGTGGCGAGCTGCTCGAGGACGGCGCGCGCCAGGTCGAGCTGCCGGACTGGGTGACGTTGACTGTGTCGGAGAGCGGCTTTGGCAAGCTGACCGACCCAGCGGAGTATCGACTGCAGAACCGCGGTGGCCTCGGCCTCATCGACCTCAAGACCCGCGACAAGGGCCGACCGACCAAGACAGGTCCGGTGGTCGGACTGCGCGTGGTTCGCAGCGACACCGAGCTGCTGTTGGTCACCGACGGCGGCAAGCTGATCCGGACGCGGACCGCTGAGGTGCGCCTCGTGGGTCGCAACACCATGGGCGTCAAAGTGATCAACCTGGAGACCGGCGAGCGGGTCGTCGGCTTCGACGTCCTGGCCGAGGGCGGCGGCGCCGGTCTCGACGACGCAGAAGCAGGCGACGGCAGCGCGCAAGTGGACGAGTCCGCCGCGCCGCTGCACAGCGAGGAGGTCTAGCGTGTCAGACGGCAGCAAACAGGGCGGGCGGCGTGGCGACAAGCGCGCACCGCCTGGGCGCTCAGGCAAGCGCCCATCGCCCGGCGGCGCCGGCAACCGCGCTGGCGATGGCCACCGCGGCGCTGCGGGCGAGGCCAAGCCGACTGGTCATGCCGCGCCGCGCTTCGCCAAGGCGGTGTCACTGCCGCCGAGCCGCCCGCAGTACCCGGACGCCTGGACCGCCGTCGTGACGCCGGCGGCGGTGAACCTCGTCACCGTCGGTCACCCTTGGCTCTTCTCTGGGGCGCTGCAGACGCTGGACGCGCCAACCGGCGCCGATCGCGAACCGGGTGGGCTCTGTGTGGTCCTGGCGCCCGACGGCCGGCCGCTGGGCCTCGGCCTCTGCAATCCGCAGAGCCAGATCTCGGTGCGCATGCTGGGTCGCCTGGAGGCTGAGCAAGCGCCGAGCACGCTGCCGACGCTGGCGTCGCTGGTGATTTCGCGGTTGGAGGCAGCGACAGCGCTGCGCCGGCTCATCGGTCGCCCGGCGCCCGATCGCACCGCCTACCGCCTCGTCCACTCCGAGGGCGACGCCTTGCCCGGCCTGACCAGTGACCGCATCGGCGGCGGCGCCAGCGTGCTGGTGTCGGCGGCGAGCGGCCTGCGCATGTTGCCCATCGTCGCGGATTGGCTCATGGGGCCAGGTGGTTGCACCTTCGTCGTCGCCCGCGCGGCCCACGACGCCCACCCCTCTGAGGGCCTCGGCTCAGGCACGCTGCTGCGTCGGGGCGTGGTGGCGGCGGAGGGCGCTGGGTCAGACATCCAGCAGGTGCAGGTGGGCCAGGCGCTGTTCACGGTGGACCCGGCGGGCGGCCAAAAGGGCGGCATCTTCACCGATCAGCTCGACAACCACCTCGCCGTGGCAGGGCTCGCCAAGGGGCGTTTCGTCATCGACGCCTACTGCCACCACGGCGGCTTCGGTATCCAGGCGGCCCTCGCTGGGGCGCGGCGCGTGCTGGCGATCGACGCCTCGCAAAAGGCGGTAGAGGCGGCGCAGGAGGCGGCCAAGCAGTCGGGCGTCGGCGAGCGCTTTGAAGTCGTCTGCGGCGACGCTGTCCACCTGCTGGCAGATCTGGCCGCCGGGGTCGGCGCTGAGCTTGGGCGCCCGGACCTCATCGTGCTCGACCCACCCAAGTTTGCGACCAGCAAGGACGGTCTCGACGACGCGCTGCGCAAGTACAGCCACGTCAACGCCACCGCGATGGCGGCGCTCGAGCGCGGCGGCATCCTCGTGAGCTGCTCGTGCTCAGGGCGCGTCGACCGCACCACGTTCTTGCGCATGCTCGGCCACGCCGCGCGGCGCGCTGGCCGCGACCTGCAGCTTCTTGAGCTGCGTGGCGCCGCCATGGATCACCCGAGCGCCCCGGTCCACGCCGAGGCCCACTACCTCAAGGTCGCGATCTGCCGGGTGATCTGACGCACCCGCCGCCGCGCCCACCTGCCGCTGCCGAGCGCGGCGAGGAGCCCGCGATGACGACGCCGACCAGCTCAACCGCCAAGCGATACTTGCTCGCGCTCGACCAAGGCACCACCGGCAGCACCGCGCTGTTGATCGGCACCGATCTTCGCATCGTCGGCCAGGCGAACCGTGAGTTCCCGCAGCTTTTTCCGCAGCCTGGCTGGGTCGAGCACGATCCGATGGCCATCTGGGACAGCCAAATTCGCGCTGTGGCCGACGTGCTGGCGTCGTCTGGGGTCGACGCGCGCCAGATCGCGGCGATCGGC
>SXNM01000463.1 GCA_005777155.1 Pseudomonadota bacterium
CCATGCGGCCATACAGGTCCAGCCAGTCGATCAGCAGCGGCGCAGCCGGACGCACTGGGGCGGTCCGCACCGCCGGCGGGAGGTCGCTGGTGAGCGCCGTGAGAAATGCCACGATCTTCTTCTGCTGTGTTTCATCGACGCTGCGACCGAGCTGGTGTTTGGCCATCAGCCGCACCGCCTCGCCGAGATCGGCGGTCTCGCCGTCGTGAAAGTAGGGGCCTGTCATCGCGATGTTGCGAAGGGAGGGCACCTTGAAGTGGTGCAGATCCGCGTCTTTGCCGGTGAATTTCTTGCGCCCCGGGTCTTCGTCGCCGCGGGCGGCGAACGGCCATGGCTCGACCTTGCCGAGCTTCTGAAACGTACGGCCGCCGAGCAGTGGCCCGTTGTGGCAGCTAATGCAGGCCAGCTGCACAAAGAGGCCGAGGCCCTCCTTCTCCTCTGCGCTCAGCGCGTCGTCCTTGCCCTCCTGCCAGGCGTCGAAGCGGCTGCGCGGGGTCAGGGTGCGCTCAAAGGCGCCGATCGCCTTCGCCATGTTGTCGAATGTGACGCTCGACGCGCCGGCCGCCGGGAACGCCGCCTCGAACATCGCCACGTAGCCGGGGATCGCCGCCAGCTGCTGCTCGACCGCTTGCGCGTCAGGCATCGCCATCTCGGCCGGGTTCAGCACCGGCCCCTTGGCCTGCTCTTCGACGTCCGCCGCTCGACCATCCCAGAATTGCGCCACGTGCCCTGCCGCGAAGAGCACAGTCGGCGCGTTGCGATCACCGCGCTGGCCCGCGTGGCCCTTGCTCGTCGGCTCGCGGTCGACGCCGTAGGACTCGAGGCTGTGGCAGGAATTGCACGAGACATCACCGGCCTTCGACAGCCTCGGATCGAAGAAGAGCGTGCGACCGAGCTCCACCTTCGCGGTCGTGATGGGGCTCTGCGGGTGCTCGTACCGTTCCGGCGGCAGGCCGAAGATCGCTTTGGCCTGGGCGCGGTCCACCGCCGCGATCGCCGCTGCCGCGCCGCGCGCGCCGGCGTTGGCAGGGGCAATGGCTGGTGGGGCGTCTTTCTTGCCGCAAGCGCCCGTCGACAAAGCGGCCGCCGCGCCGACGAGCGCCATCCGGCTCAAGGCGCCCCAGCGTGGCCGCGGGCTAGGTGTCATCGTCGTCGAGTGCATGAGGACTCCCGCTGCGTCGCTCCGGGCGCCAGCGTCGACAGGCTGCACGCCGCCTTCAACCAGGGCAAGCGCTACTCCGACCACTTTCCACCTTGCCCCGGTTTCGCCCGGGGCGCACAGTCGGCGGGACTCCAAACCCCGTCCGCAGGAGCCCGGCGATGAATAGCCCCCAGACTCCCTGTCGGCGCAAGGGCCGATCCACGCAAGTGCTCCTCTGGCTGGTCGCCTGCCTGCTGCCAAGCGCCATCGCTGCTGCGGCGGTGCCGAAGCTGACCTTGATCGAGGGCGTCATCTTCAGCGCCGGCGGCGTCCCCGCTGTCGACGGAAGCTACGACGCCAGCTTCGCCCTCTACCCCGCGGCGAGCGGGGCCACCGCTTTTTGGTCCGAGGGGCCGCTGAAGATCGCGGTCGTCGGTGGGCGCTTCTCGGTGGCGCTAGGTGGGCAAAAGCCATTGGATGTCGCTGCCATCGCTGCCGCGCCAGCCGCGTTTCTTGGCGTCCAGATCGGCGCCGAGCCCGAGCTGCCGCGCGTCGTCCTGCGCGCCGCACCGCTCGCTTTGCTCGCCGCCAGCGCCGAGGGCTTGAGCTGCAGCGGCTGCGTCGGCGGCACCCAGCTCGCCGACGGAGCCATCGCCGCGGCCAAGGTCGGCTTTAACTACGCCGGCGCCGCGACCAAAGGCGGGCCGGCGATCGACCTCGATTGCACCGGCTGTGTCGGCGTTGCCGAGCTGATCTTTGACGGCGACATCGACCTCGGTGGCCAGTCGCTCAAGGCCAAAAACGCGACCTTCGGCGGTGACGTGGTCGCCAAGAACGTGACCGCGCAGAGCTTTGCCGGTGACGGAAGCAAGCTCACCGGCATCAAGTCTGTCACGGGGACGTGCAGCAAGCCCGGCGAGGTCGTGAAGGGCATCGCCAGCGACGGCGGCGTTGTCTGCGTCCAAGCCACCAGCGCCTCGTCGCTGCCAAAGGACGCCCTCGACGACGTCAGCAACGGCCTGTTGACCAACCAATACATCGACAAGGTCACCGCGCCACAGAAGAGCGTGAAGATCCCTGACAACACCGGCGCCGAAGCCAGCACCAGCATCGACTTCCCTGACCTCGGCGTCGCGCAGAGCATCGAGATCGCGCTTGAAGTCGCCAACACCGACCTGTCAGTGGTGTCGATCGTGCTGCTGCCGCCCGACGACAAAAAGACCGGCTGGGTGCTGTGTGACCCGTGTGGCAAGAAGGACGAGAAGGCCTACAAGGTCGTCATCTCGCCCAACGCCAAGCCCGTCAGCGGAGACCCCGGCGCTTGGGTCGGACAGAACCCCAAGGGACTTTGGACCTTGAAGGTCAAGGACACAGGCTTCTGCCTGCCGCAAGTCGTCGGCAACGAGGGCCTATGCGACGCACCCAACAAGACGGACGGAGCCCTCGTCGACTGGAGCATCCAGATTCAGACCATGTCGAGCAAGAAGGTCAGCGCGCTCGGGGCCTTCCAGGTGGCAGTCACCGACACGCCGCCGGTGCCGTGCACGTCCGCACACGCGGGTGTCCTCTACATGGCGCCGACCTCGAAATCGCTCATGGTCTGCAACGGCAAGGAGTATTTCCCGCTCTACATCGCCACAGTCGGGACCCAGGACAACCCCGCCGCCTCCTGCAAGGAGATCTTGACCAAGCACGCGGGCTCCAAGGACGGCCTGTACTGGATCAACGCCGGTGGCGGTCCCGCCTTCCAAGCCTACTGCAACATGACGAGCCACGGCGGCGGCTGGACCCTGGCGACGCGCATGGTCGCGGGCAGCCACTGCCAGGTCAACGACAACAAGGTGGGCACCCTCACCGCCGCTGACCAAGCCGCCTGCGCCAAGCTGAGCGATCAGGCGATCCGCAGCCTCTACACCGACCAATTCTGGCTCGGCTGCGGCGTCGCCACGCCCAATCGCTTCGGGACGATCGACAATATTGCGAAATTCAATACGAACTCAGCGAATGGCGACAAGAAAATGACCTGGAGCGAGACCCTAGGCGGCCAGACGTACACCGGCACCGACCACAGCTGCTGCAACCTCGGCGACCATGATTACCACTCGCCACACATCATCTATTCGATCGCCAAGGGCTACAACGGCGGCAACTACACCGCAGATTGGAGCGGCTGCTACAACTCGCTGCACGGTTGGCACCAGAGCGGCTTCCTCTGGGTCCGCTGAAGCCTCGACGACCCTTACCGCGGCAGCTTCATCAGCGCCGCCGGGCCAGAAGGGCGTCATTTTCAGGCCTTCTCCAGCCAGCGCCGCGCACAAGTTGGCGCCCACCGCGCCCTGTCGTCAGCGTCTCTAGGCGCGGACGGCGCTGACCGCGACGTGGGGCACCTTGAGCCAGCTCCTTGTGTGCTCGACCGCGACTAGGCCTTTGCCTGCCTTCAGCGCGCCGCGGTGACCAGCGAACCACACCGGCGGAGGGAAGATGCGGAACGGCGCGCGTAGCACGCTCTTTTGCGGGTGGTCGAGCAAGTAGGTGTTGTGCACCACGCCCTTGCCCGACTGAATGTCCTCATCGGGGTTGCCGGGAAACGCACCCCAGGTGGCCGAGATCACGCCGAAGATGATGCCCGAGAAGAGGTTGATGGCGATGCCGCCAAAGCGCAGGTCGGCGATGGCCTTCTCCAACGCGCCCTTGTGCGCCTTCTCCGTCGCGTCATCGACGATCAGCGAGCAGCTGAGGTTGCCCCAGCAGACGTCGTTGGCGAACGTCACCGCCGCGCTCAAGAAGGCCTCGGGCCCCGCCGCGTCGAGCTCGACCACGGCCAACACCCCGCAGAAGGCCTCATTGCACAAGGCGTACTCGCCTTTTCGTGCCGGCACCGACGGCAGCAGCGTCCATGGCACTACGCCTGGTCCGCGTGGCGACAAGACCTCGGCATCCCGGTACTGGTGCATGAACGCGTCATAGCGCGCCTCAGCGCCCGGATAGTACGCCTTGCGGCTCGGGACCTCGGCGAGCGACGCCCGCACCGCCGCGATGAAGGCGTCCTTCTGCGGCCACTGCCGGCTGACCACCAGCACCTTGGCGGCGACGCAATTGAAGCTGGCGTTGTTGGTGACCGCGCCCGTGACGGTCTTGGCGTGAAAGCGCAGGTCCGCGTCGCTCCAGCGGCCCGGCACCACCATCACCGGCGTCACGCAGCCGAGCTCAGAGCTGACAGGCCGCGGGTTCTTGCGGTCGCCAGCAGCCTTGCGCCGCGCCACCTCCTCCGCGTCTGTGCCCCAGACGATGGCGTCGTGGGTGCGGTCGCTGCCAGTGACGTGGATATTCTCGATATCTCTGTGATTGCACAGGTGGGCACCGACCTCGGCCCCGCCGTGGACGATGGCGATGTAGCCCGCCTCGGTGAAGGGACGCAGCGCTGCCTCCCAGACCGGCGCCAGGTAGGCGTTGACCGGGTTGGTCTTGACGACCACCACCTCGTCGTCGACGAAGAGCTTGTAGAGCGCGTCCGTGGGGGTGATCGAGCCGACGTTGCCGGCGCCCAGCACCAGCGCCACCTTGGGCTCACGCGGCCGCCCAGTCGCCTTGTTGCGGTAGACCTCGCCCTGCGTCGCCGGCTTGCCCGGCTCGATCCAGATCTCGGCCGTCATGCCGCCAAAGAGCACCCGGTCGATGGTGTCGGTCGGCAACACCTGCACCGCCAATTGGCCGCTCGGCAGCATCCGCACCCCGCCATGGCGCGGCTGACCCTCCGCGGCCATGGCGTCGACCAATAGCCGCAGGTTGCGCATGGTCGGCAGCAGCTCGGTCAGCCATGGTTCGGCCGATCCTTCACCCTCGGTCGGCAGTCCGCGGTTGAGGTTGGTCAGCTCCGCCCACTGCGGCGCCGCCGCGAGCAGCGCGTCCATCGACCGCTGCAGTAGCGCGGCCCGCTCTCGGCAGGAGACCTGGACCCAGCGCGGCGCGGCAGCCTTCACGCGGGCGACGGCGGCGTCGACCTCGGGCAAGGGCGTCGGCGGCACGGGCGGCGGGGGCTCGGGGAAGAGGGGAGACGGCATCGCTCACTCCAAGGTGCTGCCGCAGCAGCGGGCAGGGCCGACGCGCGCGGCGGTCAGTAGGGCGCAGGCGCGAGCCCAGGGGAAAGGTGGTGCGTCGCGCGACTCAGGCGCGCCGCGATGCTATCCAACAGCGGCGCGAGCCGCAGCAGCGCCTCGACACCTCGCTCTGGCAGGTCGTAGCTGCCCTGGGTCTCGAACCACCCCCGCAGCACCGCGCGCATGACGCCGAGCAAGGCGCCGGAGCCGACCCGGGCGTCCAGGTCGTCCGCGCCCTCGGCGACAAAGGCCTGCCGTAGCGCCTGCTCCCAGCGCCAGTCGAGCTGAGCGTCGTAGGCGTGCAACGTGGCGCTGGCGACAATGAGCTTGTGTTCGCGCAGCGCGTCGTCACGGTGCGCCTCGTAGCGAAGGGCCATCGCCATCGCAGCCCGGCGGATCGCGCCGAGCGGCGGATCGTCGGGGCGGTGGTCCATCATGACCGCGCGGAACTCGGCCAATCGCGCCTGCTGCGGCCAGAAGAAAGCGGCCTCCTTGCTGGCGAAGTAGCGAAAGAACGTCCGCCGCGACACGCCGGCCGCCACCGCGATCTCCTCCACTGAGGTGGCATCGAAGCCACGGGCAGAGAACAGCGCCAGCGCCGCCGCCGCCAAGGCATCGCGGGTCTCTTGGCGGCGGTGCGCCCGAGCGCCCGTCGACGCCGTCGTTTCGAGCGCCCAACTCGCTGCAGCCGTCTCCCGCTCACCCATGGCCACCGCCTCACCGTAGCCTTGCCGAGGCCCACTCTTCGCCGAAGCTGACGCCAGCGAGGGTCGGGGCAATGCTCTTTCGGTGTCAAGCGCGGCGCGGCCGGCGTCTGGCCGAGGCGCCCTCGGTGGCTGCCTCGCCCCGGTCCAGCGCCGCGCTACGCCCGCCCGATCAGCATCGCCGCCACCGGCAAGAAGAAGATGAGCGCCGAGCTAGCCGCCATCCACCTGCCAATGCGCTGCGCCCGAGCCGCGTCACCACGCGAATAGGACCGATACTCAATGATCGATTGCAGCACCGACAGGGCGAGCGCGGCGTAGGCGAAGCCGTACATCCAGTCGACGATGGTCATATAGCCGACCGGCGGCAACCGCTCTGCCGCCACCGTCTGCAACTCCACCGCGACCAGCAGGGCGAGCACCGTCAGCAGCAGCTTGGCGTCGATCTTGTCGCTCGGGATGAGCGCCGCGGCGAGGCCGAGCAGCACCATCAGCGCAATAGGCGCCAAGTCGGCGAGGAAGAAGCGCAGCGGGTCGCGGGCGACCGTAATGGAGAACTCAGTCCGGCTGTAGCGCTCGCCGAGCCCGTAGTCCGTCACCAACGATCGCGACGCGATGTCGACCAGGGACCAGTCGCCCAGCGTGAAGTCAGGCCCGAGGCGGTCGCGGCGCAAGTTCAGGCCCGGCGGCCCCCGCCACTCGGTCTCCGAGCGCATCAAGAGCTGCTCGACCGGCAACTGCGGGTGCTCGACATCCATCGGCAGCTTGTGGACATCAAAGGGGTACCGGCGGAGGTCAAAGTTCGCCCGCAGGCGCCCGTGAATGCGAAACGTGACCGTGTCCCAGCCGTCCTTGGCCTCGTAGCCGTAGGCGTCTGACCGCACCTCCATCGCGTTCATGATCTCGAAGTGGGTGCCGCTCTCGGCATGAAGACGCCGATCTCGCCAGCGCAGCTCGAGCGTGGCGTCGATCGCGAAGCTGCCTTGCTCCATGTGAATATCGCGCACGTCGTGCAACCAGACCACGACCTGCACCTCAATCGGCCCGGTCGCCGCCGTGACGGCAGCGGGCGCGTCTACCGCCGCCAAAGGCGCAGCGGGCAGCAGGCCAGGCGCAGCGACGACGGGGGCGGACAAGGCCACACCGGCGATCCATGCTGCCACAAACGCCAAGGCGAGCGCCCGAGGCGGTACAGACCGCCAACGCGTCGCCTCGCGGCCTCGCGGCGGCTGGCTGCCGCTGTTCAGCGCGCCGTCGATGTGGCGCTCACGGGCACGCATTGGCGCCGCCAGGCGTGCCACGCTCTTGCGCCGCGCACCGCTGCTTGCCGGCTTCGACCTTCTTGAACTGGAAGCCGTCTTCGTACTCAAGCGCCAACGGCGTGCACTTCTCCGGCGCTGTGCACTCGCTGTCGTCCTTGCAGGCCGGCTTACCCCAGTCCGACTTCTTGGGGTCGAAGCCCTCCGCCGAGACCAGCAGGCCAAAGACGCAGGTCGCCGACGGGGCCTTCCAGCACGAGCCCTTGTCGTTCTCGGTCGGGGTCAGGCAGGGGTCGGTCAGCATCATCGCGCCGCCCTTGGAGAAGGGGCCGTTGAGGGTGATGGAGTCGATCGGCACCCCGAAGGGGTTCACCAGGGTGATGGGCGTCCCGGCTTGACCCGCGATCGACAGGTTGCCGCCCGTCGGGTTGTCGACCCAGCCATAGAGCGCCGGGATGCCGTTGTTGAGCGCCGGGCTCTTGTGGGCGGCGATCACCGCGTAACTCTTGGCTTGCACCAGCTGGCCGCTGCCTTGAATCTTGTGGCTGCTCGCGCCGCTCACCAGCGTCCAGCCGCTGACGTCGACCGGCGCCAGGGTGGGGTTGTACAGCTCGAGCCACTGGCCCTTGGCCGCCGGCAGCGCGCCTGGATCGGGCATCACCTCGCTGATTACGAGCGTGCCGGGCGGCAGGGGAATCGGCTCTTTTTTGCACACCGAGTCGCAGCCGTCGCCGGGCAGCTTGTTGCCGTCGTCGCACTCCTCGCTCAAGTTGAGCTGAAGCTTGCCGTCGCCGCATCCCGGCTTGAACTCGCACACCTCTTTCTGGCACCACAGCCCGTCGCCACACTCGGTGTTGTCCGACTTGCCCTTGCACGGGTTGACGCAGGTCGGGTTCTCCTTGCCTGGGCTGCCCCAGTCGCCGGCGCCAAAGGGTGACTTGCCAGGGCACCAATTGCCCGGGTCGTCGTTCTCGTTGGCGCTCAGGTTGCCCGGCGCCACGCCGTTGCTGCGACCCTGGATGATCTGGAAGCCCGCGGAAGGGTTCCACGCCACATGGTCGATCGTGATCTTGTTCCACTCCAAGATCAGGTCATCGGCGAATGAGGACGACAGCACGATATCGTTGGTCTGCACCGGCCCCTTGTAGGCGTAAGAGGCCACGACGCCGCCGTTGATCTGGGGATCGAGCGAATAGGCCACCACGAGGTAGCCCTTGGGCGCGATGACCAGTGGTTTGTCGCTTGTGATGACGTGGGTCTCAATGCCGCTGTTGCGCAGGCGCCAGCCGGTTACGTCGATCGGGCCGTCCGAGACGTTGTAGAGCTCAATCCATTGGCCCGTGGGTACCAACGATTTCTGCGGCGCGATCATCAGCTCGGTGAAGATGATCGATCCCGGCACGTAGAACTCGCTCTGACAGTTGCCGTCGCAGCCGTCGCCCGGCACTTTGTTGCCGTCGTCGCAGGTCTCGAAGGCGTCCTTCTTGCTGTTTCCGCAGGTCTCAAGCTCGCACGAGTCGCCCTTGCCGGTGGCGTTGGTGTCCTTCTGGTCGGGGTTTGGCAGCTTCGGGCAGTTGTCGCAGGCGTCGCCAGCGCCGTCGCCGTCGAGATCGCCCTGCGCTGGGTCGGCCGCCTTCGGGCAGAGGTCGCAGGCGTCGCCGATGCCGTCACTGTCGCTGTCGGCCTGGCCGGCGTTGACGTCGAAGGGGCAGTTATCGACGCCGTTGAAGACGCCGTCGCCGTCCTTGTCGCCGCTCGGCGGGATGCAGGTCGCGTTGGGCGCCGCGGGCGAGCCATAGAGGCCGGGCGAGCCCTGCACCGCCACAGACGCGTTGCACCAGTACTTGTTCTGGTCGTTGAGGACCGTCGAGGTATAGCCAGCATCGAGCGAGCGCGACACGCCGTTGTCTGTCAAGGGGTTGTAGGGAAACGCCACGCGATCGACCACCTTGTTGCCGATGGGGTCGACCAGCGTCACGGCGTCGCCCTGCAGGCTGAAGGTCATCGGCTGCTGGCCGCCGTTCATGATGGCGTAGGCGCCCTTGATGTTGCCGTTCTGCGCCGAGTCCGGGCTGTTGACCAGGACGATCGAGCCCTTGGCCGGGACCAAGAGCGCGCCTGCGACCGCGATGGTATGGGAGAAGCCCTGCCCACCAAGCCCCTTGTCGACCAAGATCTTCCAGCCGTTGATGCTCACATCGAGCGGCCCGGGGTTGCTCAGCTCGATCCACTGTGGCGTGGCAGCGCCCGACCAGACCATGATCTCGGTGATGACGACGGCGCCTGGGATCTTAGCCACCGCTTTACAGTTCTCGCAGCCGTCGTTGGCTAGGCTGTTGCCATCGTCGCACTGCTCGCCCGCGTCGAGCTCCTCGTCGCCACAGACCTGAGGGTCGCAGGCGTCGCCGGCGCCGTCGCCGTCTGCGTCCTTCTGGTTGGCGTTGCCCAGCAGCTTGCAGTTGTCGCAGGCGTCGCCGACGCCGTCTTTGTCGTTGTCTTCCTGGGCCGGGTTGGCGGCGCCCTTGCAGTTGTCGGTCGTGTCGAGCACGCCATCCTTGTCCTGGTCAGGGGGCACCGGGCAGACCGGGTTCAAAGCCCCCGGCGTACCCTTGTCGCCGCCAGCCATGGTCGCCGAGGCCGCACACCAGCTGGCAGGATCGTCGTTGGCCTCGTGCGAGACGCGACTGACGTCGAGCGAGAGCGCAATGCCGTCGAGCTTGTTGATCAGCCAGACGCTGTCGGTCCAGGCCACGCGGTCGACGATGACCTCCTCGCCGCCGGCGGACTTGCCGATCAAGATCGCAGAGTCTTTCAGGTTCTTGAGGGTGTAGCCGCTCCAGGCGTACGCCACAGGGGCGCCGCCGTTGGTCTTGCTGTCGGCGTTGGCGCCGATGACGAGGACGCCGCCGGCGGGGACCAGCAGCGGCTTGCAGTGGTGGATGACGTGCTCCTCCAAGCCGTCGTCCTCAGCCAAGATCAGGCCATTGAGGTCGATCTCCTTGCTTGTCGTGTTCTGCAGCTCAATCCACTCGCCGGCGTCGTCCGCCGTCTTTTTTGGGTTGATGAGCACCTCAGCGATGACCAGCGCACCCTCGTTGAGCACGGGCGGCGCCGGCGCCGGCCCCTTGACCATGCAGGTCTCGACGCAGCCGCCGGCGCCGTCAGGCTGGAAGCCGCTGTCGCAGCCGCAGCTCGCCTTGCCCTCCACCACCGTGCAGAGCGATTGATGCGCCGCCGTGCACGGGTTCGGGCTGCATGGATCGGTAGCGACCTCGCCGTCTTGCGCGACCCCATCGAGCCCGCCGTCGAGCGGCCCGGCGTCGATGTCGGGCTTGGCGCCGCTGTCACCGATGTCTGGGATGAAGGTCGGGATCTCGACGTTGGCGAAGGGATCGACGTCCGTCCCCGCCTGAGGTGTGGCGCAGGCCGCAAGCAACGCGACCAAGAACGCGCTGAGCCAGCGCCGTGAGGTGGCGGAGCGCATCCCTGCCCGCGGGAGAGAGGCCTCACGCTGTAGGGCGCCGGCAGCCCCATCGGCCGGCAGAGGGTAGGCGCCGGGGAGCGGCGCGGCAGCGCGCGGCTGCGGAGTCTGGATCATGGAGATCGACCCTCCCTCGGGTGCCGACGCTGGCACTCAGCGCCGGTGCGAACGACGGCGCTTCTTGCGCGCCGTCACCTGCTTGGGCGCCTGCGGGGTGCGAGACACCCCCGGCGTCGCGCTCGGGTCCAGCAGCGCCACCAGAGCCCGATCGGCGACCGCCCGGTAGACACCGGCAGATCCACCGATATCGTTGAAGAACATCGCGAACGCCCATCGCCCCGACGGCCCCAACGCGTAGCCTGCGAGGCCCGACACGTCGTCCAGGGTTCCAGTCTTCGCAAAGACTTTGCCCCGCGTGGCGGCGCCCCCCAGGCGACCCCGAAGTGTACCGTCCACGCCACCAATCGCAAGCGAGGCCCGAAAGCGCGCCCCCTCCGGCGTCGCCGCCATGCCGCGGAGCAGCTGGGTGACCTGCCGGGGCGGGAATCGGTTGGCGTGGTAGAGCCCCGAGCCAGTGCCGAGATCGAGCTTGCTGAAGTCGACACCGACCGCGCCGAGCACCTCAACCGTCGCCGCCAGCGCGGTAGCCGCGGTCGCAGGCGGCGCACGCCGGCGCGCCCCGACGAGCTTGAAAAGCGCCTCGGCGTATTGATTGTTGCTGGTCTTGTTACAACGCGCGATGAGGGTCTCGAGCCGCTCGCTGGCATGCTGCGTCAGCGCCTCCATCCCCGCGCCGGCAGCCTCGTAGCGTGTGGTCGCCACCTG
Organism: Pseudomonadota bacterium; assembly: GCA_005777155.1. Lineage (GTDB taxonomy): Bacteria > Myxococcota_A > UBA9042 > UBA9042 > UBA9042 > SXNM01. The sequence goes on from SXNM01000463.1 coordinate 11,508, forward strand.
TACGCCGCGGTTCTGCAGCTGGAGTCGAAACAGCTCTCCAGCGAAGAAGCCGGCGTCCGCCACGCGCTTCCTGCCCGCCCCGACCACGCCGCGCTTGTGGCCGAGGCTGCCCTGGACCACGACCTCTGTGACCCGCCCCGCCGGCCGCGTCAGCATCGACAACTGAAAGGCGTTGCCCTTGACCGTCGTCGCCTGGTTGACGACCTGGACGGCGGGTGAGGGCGGCGTGACCTGGACCACGACCGGCGCACCAGGCGCCGCTCCCGGTCGGACGGCGAACGCCACCGCGCCGCCATCGACCATCAGCGCGTCGATGGGCGCGCGGGAGTTGGCGTCGGTGGCCTTCTCGGCGAAGCCCTGGGGCAGCTTGTCGTCGAACAGCGTGTGATCGATGACCAGGACGTCGACTTGGCGAACGCCGGCGGCGGCGACGGCGTCGGCCAGCGCCCCGAGGTCGCGCGTCGTCAGGCTCGGATCGCCGGCGCCGACGATGGCGAGGCGACCGACGCGCTCCTGCTTGCGATTGGACTGCAGCACGCGGGTCACGAGGGTCTCGTCCGGTGGCAGCGCCCGGGTCGCCGCGGCGGTGGGGAACAGCTTGGCCACGGACGCCGGGTAGGCCTTCTGATCTGCGCTGACATCGATCAGCTCGGCGCCGGTGTCTAGATCGACGAAGTGCGCGTAGACCTTGACTTTCCCGCGTTTGGCGTCGAGCAAGATCTGGCGAATTCTCGCCGGATCGGGCTTGGCGCTCGCCTCCGCCGTCGCGGCCGCAGGTGGCGTCGCCGACCGCACCTCGCCGGCGCCACCGGGCTGGAACCGCGGCCTGGCTTGGCCTTCCGCGCTGGTCGGGGTCACCAGCGCCCAGAGGAGCAGCGCGGCCCACGGCACGATCGACGGCAGCGCCGGCGCGCGACGCACTGTGCGCGATCTCCCCATCGATCCGGCCCTCGCCTCGCCTGCTGTCATCGCAGAAACCCCTTGCGCCGGCGGCAACGAGATCCCGCAGCGCGCGGGTAGCATATCGACAATGCGGGCATGCGCGAGTTTTGGCCGCCGCCGGCGGTCGGGGCGCCACCGACACAGCCAGAGCCGCCCTGCGTCCCGCCGCGACTCAACCCAAGCCCTCGAAGTCCAGCCGCACTCCCCGCGTCGCCGCGGCCGCCCTGGCGTCGCCGAGCGCGCCAGCGACCTCGGCGAGCGCCTGCAGCGGCAGGGAGCCGGCCAGCGCTCGCACCGTCACGTCACCGGCGCCGAGGTCCGCCGCCCAGCTGATCAGCGCCGCCAGCTCGGCCCAGCCCGCAGGCTCCGGCAGCAGCAAGACGCGGAGCCGCAGCATGGGCGCCTCGGCGCGGGCCCTGGCGACGCCGAGCCGCTGCTGCTCACCGGCCCCCTCGGTCTGGGTCGCGGCGTCCTCGTCCTCGTCAGCGAGGCGGTGCCGCTTGACCGTCAGCACATCGACGCCGGCGGCCTGGAGCCGCCGCGCTACGCCGGGCAACGCCAGCGCCCTACCGTTGGTGACGACCTCGACGCTCTGGGCGCCGCCCCGCCGCGCCGCCGCCACCCACTGCGGCAGCGCGGGCACCAGCAGCGGCTCGCGGCCAGCAAAGACCACCCGCCCATCGGCCGCCGCCGCGCGCTCCGCGTGGGCGCGCAGGCGCTCTGGGTCGACCTCATGGGCCCGGTGCTCGCCCAGACAGCGCTTGCAGTGGTTGTTGCAGCCGGCACCGAGGAGGACCGTCCGCCGCTGCGCCGCCACCACGCTGGGCCCGCGCAGCGAACGCGTCGAGGCCTCGCCGGCGGCCGTCAGCCCAGGTCGAGCGGTCGCCGAAAGGGTGTCGAGCGCGGAGATGATCGCAGAGATCTCCGCGACATCGGCCCCGCCTGACGCCGCCAATTCCTCGCGGCCGCGCGGTGGCAGCGCCGAGGGCCAGCGCCAGCGTGTCCAGGCCACCGCAGCCTCCAGCTGGCCGAGGGCGTCGGCGGGGCGACCACGCCGCAGCAGCGCGCTGGCCAGCAGCTCGCAGTGGGCCAGGCGGCCGTCGCGGAACCGCCAGGGCCTCGCCGCGGCGTACCCGGTGAAGCGGGCTCCGGCGTCCTCGGCAGCCGGCGCCTGAGCGCCCTCAACCGGATCGTCGTCGGCGTCGTGCAATAGGCCGTCGTGCTTGGCTTTCCAATACAGCGGCAGGTGCCGGTACAGGCGCAGTCGCGTGTCACCGATGCCGTGGGCGAGGGCGTGCGCGGCGTGGCGCCGGGCGAACGCGGCTGTCGCCTCCAGGTCTTCGAGCGTGGTCCACGGGTTCCAAAGGATGAAGCTGCTCGCACCATATGCGTGGAGCCGGAAAGTCACCGGGTGCGCCCGCTGCAGGGCGTGAAGCTGGGCCAGCGCCTCCGCGTACTCGGCCGTCGTGACGCCCTTGTTGTAGAGGTCGAGCTGCGGCTGCGAGAAGCTCTCAAACCCGATCAGGTAGATCGTGAACCAGAAGCCCGTACCCTCGGAGAGGCGCGCCGCGGCCCGCAGCTCGGCGCCGAAGCGCAAGATGGCGTCGCCGCGGCCGGGGACGAGGAGCCCGACGGGCCGTAGACCCCGCGCGATGGCGCCTTCGATCAGCTGTGGCAAGTAGCGCAGGGCATGCTGGTCGCGCAGCACGACCTCCTCGAGCTGGCGGCCACGAGCGCGGGGCAAGTGCTCCTGGTACCACGCGATCTGGCTCAGGTGCAGCGGCACCGTGTCGCGCCAATGCAGCGCCTTGTAGTCGCCGCCCATGAAGCAAAAAGCGCAACCGGCCATCGTCACGCCGGTCGCTGGCATCGGCACCGCGGCCAAGGCCGGGTTGGCAGCCACTGGCGCCGAGAAGGGGCAGCCCTTGTTGGTGTCGAGGGTCTTGCGCAGCGGCACCCTACCGCCGTCCTCGGCCCGCTCCTCGCCGATCTCGATGACATCCAGGACCGGTTCGAAGGGGCGAAAGGCGTCGGCGACCTGCGGGTGAGCCTCCTCGCGGGCGGCGGTGATGGGGCCCTGCATCTCTGGCAACTCAATGATGAGGTTCGGGATCTGTCCGAGGTCGCCTCCCACTTCGAGCAGCGCGACGAGTTCGTGCAGCGGCTGGCGGTGGTTGTTGAAGTGCAGCAGGCGCAGGTCGACGCGTCGGCCAAGCTCGGCGTCGGGCTCCGTCAGCAAGAGCAGGGCCCCCTGCGCCGCCACGGCGTCGACCAGCGAGGGCAGCCAGAGGTGCTCAAACACGCAGAGGTCGTAGGCGCCGCTGCGCAGACGGTCGCACAGCTCGTCGATCTGCGCCGCCGCGGCCGCCTCGTCGCCGCGCGGCAGGTAGACCTCGTAAACGTCGGCGGTCCGACCGCTGCGCCGCAGCTCGGCGGCGGCGAGGCAGAACGGCGTGTCGGCGAAGAAGTCGCCGCCCGTCTGCGCCCGCAGATAGACGAACGCCACGGCCAAGCGGTGGCCCCGGCCAGCGATCCACTGCCGGCGCGGGCTCGCGCCATCGGCGACTTCGGAGGCTGCGTCTCGCTCGGCAACAGGCTCGACCATCGGCCCAGCGTAGCCGCTGCGTCGCCCGGCGTCAGCGCCCGCGCCGCGGCGCCCTGGCGCGCTCAGGCGCCCCGTCGGAGCCACAGGCTCGTGGCGCCGCCGAGCGACACCAAAACGGAGGCGACGAGCGAGGTGCCAAGCAGCCGAAACGCCGGCAGCACCTCGCTGGTCGAGGCCACCAGCAGCGTCAGCGTCGGTCCCAGCAGCAGGCCATGGGCGGCGATGTTGCGCGCCGCCTCGGCCCGAAGCAGCGGCGGCAGTCGCGGCCAAGCGCGGCGAGCGACGCGCATCGCGAGCATCGGGGCCCAGACGACGCCAATGGAGACGACACCGATGACGGCGCCCTCGATCATCAGGTCGAGATCCTCACCGCGCCCGACCGTGCGCTCGCCATACCAGCGCGCCGCGACCCCGGCCAGCAGCGAGGACGCGATCAACCACCGCCAAGGCCGCGCGAGGCGCGACGCCAGGGCGCCGGCCCGCTCACTGGCCACGGCGTCTGCCAAGGTTGGACCGTCGGCCGCGCTCACGCCGAGCCTCCGGCCTCGGCTCCGTGAACCGGACGACCCGCCGCGCCGACCGGACCGATGGCGTCCTGCGCTGGCGCCGTCGCCGACCCGGCCTCCGACTCGCCGTCGCGCTGGGCCGCGTCAGCCGCGGCATAGCGGCCACCCTGCGCCAGCAGCGAGGCGTGGTCGCCGCGCTCGACGACGCGACCGCCCTCGAGCACCAAGATCTCGTCGGCGTCCCGCAGGGCCGACAGACGGCTGCTGACGATGACCAAGGTCGTGGCGGGCCGCCCTGATGCGTCGCGCTGCGCCTTTCGGTGGGCGGAGATCGCCGCCAACAGCCTCTCTTCGGTGTCATGGTCCACCGAGGCGAGGACGTCGTCGAGCAGCAGGAGCCGACTTGGCCGGTACAGCGCCCGCGCCAGCTGCGCCCGCTGCCGCTGACCACCTGAGAGCATCTGGCCGCGCTCGCCGACCAAGGTCGCGACGCCGGCCGGCATCCGCGCGACCTCTTCCGCCAGCTGGGCCGCCTGCAGCGCCGCCGCCACCCGCGCGTCGTCGATCGCCTCGGGCCGGTCGACGAAGGCGACGTTGTCGCGCAGCGGACGTGAGAACAGGAACGCGACCTGGGGTACCACCGCGACGGCGCTGGCGCGGCTGCCAGGATCGACCGCCGCCGCGTCGACGCCGTCGAGGGTCAAGGTGCCCCTCGGCGGCTCCAGCTCCCCCGAGAGCAGCGCCACCAACGTCGTCTTGCCCGAGCCGACCGCGCCGAACACGCCGAGCACGCCGCCGGGGGCGACCTCGAAGCTCACGTCTTGCAGCGTCGCAGGCTCGTCTGGGGCTGCGTCGGCGAAGCGGTGGGTCAGGCCCCTGGCCTGCACGTGGAGGCCGCGGTCGTGCGCTGGCAGCGCCTCGCCCGGCACGCGATCGGCCGGCAGGTCCAGCACCTCCCAGACCCGCTCCAGCGCCACCATGCCGCGCTGCAGGCTGGCGATTAGCCACCCCGCCATCACCAGCGACGCGACCAGCACGCCCACGTAGGAGGCGAACGCAGCCAGGTCCCCGATGGTCAGCGTCCCTTCCGCCACGCGCGCGCCGCCGACGAAGAGCAATATGAAGATGGCGACGCTGCCCGTCTGGCCGGCCAACGGCAGTACGAAGCAGCGCAAGGCGGCGACGTCGACGTTGATCTCCGTGTAACGGCGATTGTGGCGGTCGAAGAGCGCGAGGAACGCCGGCTCAGCGTGGCCGAGGGCGATGGCGGCCTTGCCCTTGTAGCTCTCCAGGATGTGGTCCGAGAGCGCGCCAAGCTCGACCTGACCATCGCGCATCGCCTGGAACATTCGGCCGGTGCCCTGCCGCAACACCAACAGAGACGCAGACATCGGCAGCAAGCAGAGCAGCGTGAGGAGCGCGTCGGTTGCCAGCATGTGGAAGAGCGCCATCGCCGCCGCCAGGACGAGGTTCAGCAGCTGCAGCACCGAGAAGCCGACCAGGGCGCGGACGAAGGTCGAGTCGTTGGTGGCGCGGCTGACCAAGTCTCCATGGGCGACGGCGCGGAACCAGGTACCGCCCTTGGCGAGCAGTCGCTCCAGCAGCTGGTTGCGGATACGAAACTCGATGGTCCGGCCCGGGTTGAAGAAGAGGACCCGCGACAGGGTGCGGACCACGATGACCGCAACCGAGCAGACGACGATCCACAGCGCAAGGCGGTCGACGCCGACCCCGCCCCGCGTCTGCATGGCGTCGAAGACGTTTTTGACCAGACCGGGGATCGCCACCGTCAGCCAATTGGTGGCGATCAGAAAGACGAGGCCGATGCCGTACACCGGCAGGTAGCGCCGCGCGTGGAGGTCGAAGAACGCGCGCAGCAGCTGGCGCCCTGGCGGCAGTGGGGCCATCGCTCCGGGCACAAACGCCGCCCCAGCCGCCGCCGCAGTCGCCCCAGCGCCGCCGTCGGCGGTAGACATCGCTACGGGGCCCCGAGCAGCGCCGCCAGCACCGCGTCAAAGCCCGCCTGCTGCGTCAACACCGTGTCGACCGGGCCTGATGTCGGGAGGAACCACACCAGCTTTCCGGCGCTGTCGTAGATGATGATGTCGTCCTTGCCAGCCCCGTGCAGGCCCCAGGCGTCCACCGCCGCGACGTCTTGAAACACCGGCACCTTGGTCACGTCCGTCAGGTTCGTGATGTCTGCCGTCGCGCTCTTCGCGTTCACCACCACGATGTGGGCCGACTTGCCCGCCTTCACCACCGCTGCCATCAACTCGTCGAGTTCCCCAGCCTGGGAAACGCAGAAGCTTCACCACGCCGCTAAGAAGATCACGAGGATCGGCTTGCCCTTGAGGGCGCTGAGGCCGAATTCCTGGCCGCTGTTGGCGGCGGCTGTGTTCTTCTGAGCGAGCTTCCACTCCGGCCACGGTGCGCCGACGCAGGTGGTGGGCTTGCCGCTGCAGCTGCCGGCGTCGCTCGTGGCGCCGTCGCCCGCGGTGACGTCGCTCGACCCTGCGTCGCTCGCGCTCGAGTCTCCGGCGGTCTCGGGAGCGACGTCGGCGGCGATGTCGTCAGCCTCGGCGACGTCAGCCTCGGCGACGTCCGCCACGGCCACGGCGTCGGCGTCCGCTACAGCGTCGGCGGCGTCCCCGGCCCCGCCGGCGTCCCCGGTCCCGCCGGCGTCTGTCTCTGGCTCGGCCACCGTCGCGGCGTCGCTCGTCGCGTCTGCGCCTGCATCTTCGGCGGTCTCGGCGCCGGCGGCGTCAGCGGTCTCGGCGCCGGCGTCGTCAGCGGTCTCGGCGCCGGCGTCGTCAGCGGTCTCGGCGCCGGCGCCGTCGTCGGCGATCTCTGCCGTTGCGTCTGCTCCGGCGATCTCTGCCGCTGCGCCGCGGTCACCAGCGTCGACGTCGTCCGCCCGGGCGATGGCGTCGACGCCGCTGCCATCCGGAGCGTCGCCGCCGGTCGCGTCCATCGCCTCTACGATCTCGTCCAGCCCTTGGCTGCAGGCGAACGCCAGCACCAGCGCGGCCATCAGGGCGATCGGCGGTAAGAGATGCCACCGCCAACCTGCCGTCTCGTTTCGCATTGTGACCTCCTACGCCGCGCCGTCGCGTCTGCAACCCAGAGCATGCCTTTCCTCGAGGCCCGTCCGCAACCGCTAGGTCTTGCGAGGCGTGCGCTGCGGCGCCACGCTGGCAGCCATGAATGAGCGACTCTACACCGACCTCACGGGCTGGTACCTGCTCCTCGACCCCACCGAAGACCACCATGAGGAGGCGACTGTCTTCGCCGCCGCCCTGCGCTCGGCCGTGGTCGGCGACTGCGCGACGCTGCTGGAGCTCGGCGCAGGCGCGGGCAACAACGCCCACTTTTTGCGCGACAGCTTCGCCTGCACGCTCGTCGACGCCTCGCCGGACATGCTGGCGCTCTCGGCGGCTCGCCTGCCCGACTGCGCCCACCTCCTTGGCGACATGCGCACGCTCCGCCTCGACCGCCTGTTTGACGCCGTCCTTATCCACGACGCCCTGAGCTACCTCTGCGCCAGTGCTGACCTGGACGCCACCGCCCGCACCGAGGCGGTGCACCTGCGGCCGGGCGGCGCTGCCGTGCTCTCGCCCGACTGCGTCCGCGAGTCGTTCGTCGAGACCTGCGACCTGCATGCCGCCGACGACGGCGACCGCGCCCTGCGCACAATGGAGTGGGCGTTCGATCCAGACCCCAGCGACAGCGAGTTCCGCACCGACTACAGCTTCGCGCTACGCCGCGGCGCCAAAGTCGAAGTGGTCCACGATCACCACCGCTGCGGCCTTTTCTCGGTCGCAGAGTGGGTCGCCTGCCTGCAGGGCGCTGGCCTCATCGTCGAGCTGCGCCCCCGCCCGCTGGAGGGCATTGAACCGCCACACGGCTACTGGGACCAACTGCTCTTGGCTCGCAAGCCCATGGAGTCCATGTGAAGTTGCCAAAACATTCGCCTTCGCCACCGGCCCTGGGCGTACGGGCCCGGGCGTCCCACGTCCCGCGCTGGCTGGCCGCGCTGACCGCTACTGCGCTGGCGTGCGAGGCCGGCACGCCTGAGCCAGCGCCCGACCTCCGCCTGAACCACGTCCAGGTCGTCGGCACCCACAACTCCTACCACCTCCAGCCCAAGACCGGCGGCCCGAAGGACTGGCGGTACAGCCACCAGCCCCTCGATGTACAGGCCGGGGAGCTCGGCGTGCGGCAGTTCGAACTCGACGTCTACTGGGACGCCGACGCCAAGCATTTCCGCGTTCTGCACGTTCCGGTGCTCGACCCCGAGACCACCTGTTCGACCCTGACCGCCTGCCTGCAGGCCCTGCGCAGCTTTTCCGACAAGCACCCCGGTCACGTGCCGCTGTGGGTCTGGATCGAGCCCAAGGACGGCCACGAGGCGGTCGAGAAACTCGGCCTCGTGCAGCAAATCGCCGCCGCCGTCGACGCGGTCTGGCCCGCAGCTCGCCGCGTGTCACCGGACGACGTCCGACAGGGCGAGGTCGACCTCGTGGCCGGCGTGGCGCGTCACGGTTGGCCGGCGCTGTCGAGCGTCCGCGGCAAGGCGATGTTCAACCTGCTCGACTCCGACGCGCCACGCGACGGCTATGTCGCAGCCCACCCCACCCTGGCCGGCCAGGTGCTCTTCGCCGAAGGCGAGCCAGGCGACCGTTGGGCCGTCACCAGCAAAGTCGACGACCCGACCGACGCGACACGCATGGCGGCAGCCCTCGCCGCCGGCCAACTGGTGCGTACCCGCGCCGACTCGACGACCGAGCCCTGGGCGGGCGACGTCAGCCGTCGCGACCTCGCCTTGGCCAGCGGCGCCCACGCCTGCAGCACCGATTTTCCCGCTCCGGTCGCCGAGCCCGCGGGCTACAGCGTCCAGCTGCCGCAGGGCGTCGCCGCTCGCTGCAACCCTGTGACCGCGCCCGACGACTGTCGCGACGCGCTCTTGGATCGCTGAGGTCTGCAGAGGCGCGACTCGCCAGGTGCGTCGCCGGCGTCTCGGCTCCCTTGCCGCCGCGGACCATGGGCGCGACCGTGCCCGTGCTGGCGCCCGCCAAGGGACCGCCCAAGGACGGCGGCGCGGCTCCACGAAGGCCTTCGCTGGCTCGCCGTCCGCGCCGTCGACAGCTGCGCGTAGGCAGGCTGAGGCGCTCCCGCCGCGCGTGCCCTTTGACCAACACGCCAAGAAGTCGCTATGCTCGGAGCACGGAGGCCCATCGTGACAAGACGCCCGACGCTTTGGCTCGCCCCTGCGCGACACCCCTCGCCCGGTCCCCTCTCGCGGCGGCGCCGGACAGCCTCGCAGGTCGCTGTCTTCGCGGCGCTCCTCGCCCTGGTCGGCGGTCTCTTGGCGACGCCTCCCGCGGCCTTCGCGGCGCCGAAGACGCTGCAGTTCGAGGGCGCCCTGCGCAGCGCCGGCGGCGGCCCGGCCGCCGATGGCGCCTATGATCTGACGATCGCCGTCTACGCCGAGGCGAAGGACGGCGTGGCGTTGTGGACCGAGAAGAGCAAGGCCACCGTCGTCGGCGGCACCTTCACCATCGCCCTCGGCGCCACCCAGGCCCTCAACGTGGTGGCGCTGGCCCAGGCGCCCGCGCTCTTCCTCGGGGTCCGCGTCGCCAGCGACCCGGAGCTGCCCCGACGTCCGCTCCATGCCTCGCTGTTCTCGCTCCACGCCGCCAGCGCCGACGTCGCCGCTGGCCTGCAGTGCACCGGCTGCGTCTCGCTGAGCGCCTTGCAGATCGACGGCGACCTTGACCTCAAGGGCAACGCGCTCAAGGCCGGCGCCATCTCTACCACCACGCTCGCCGCCGACAAGGCCACGGCCAAGGAGCTGACGGCGCAGACGATCACCGCCGCCCAGTTCCTCGGCGACGGCAGCAAGTTGAGCGGCATCGCGCTGCCCTCTGGCACCTGTCCGAACGGTCAAGTTGTGGTCAGCGTCGCCGCCGACGGCAAGCTCACCTGCGCTAGCACCGCCGCGTCGCTGCCGAAGGACGGCCTCGACGAGATCAGCAACCAGATGTTGACGACGCAGTTCCAGGAGACGTTTCTGCCGCCCGCCAAAGACGTCGGCGTCGCCATCCCAGACAACACCGGCGCCGAAGCCGTCTCCACCATCACCGTCGGCGACGTCGGCACCGCTGAGGGCGGCATAGAGGTCACGGTCGAGGTCGCCAACTCCGACCTCTCCGCCGTCGGCATCACCTTGCTGCCGCCCGACGACAAGAAGGTCGGCTACACGCTCTGCGATCCCTGCGGCAAGAGCCAAGAGAAGTCGTACAAGGCTACATTTCCTAAGCCGAATTCGCTGAAGGTCGGGGACCTCGCCCAGTGGACCGGCAAGAACCCGAAGGGCCTCTGGACCTTGCGGGTCAAGGACACCGGCTTTTGCATCCCGCAGCTCGACAAGGTCCACTGCAACGTCGCTGACAGCACCGACGGCAAGCTCGTCACTTGGTCACTGCGCTTCTCGGTGCAGTCGAACAAGCTCGTCGGTGTCCAGGGCACGCTGAGCCTCGGCGCCGGCGGCAGCGCCCACGCCGCTGCGGCCGCCATGGGCCAGGCGCTGCTCGGCCAAGCGGCGCTGATCAAGGGCATCCCTGGCCTATGGACGCTGCTGGTTCCCGACTGGACGACCCAGCAGGGGGTCGAGACGCCCGGGCAGATCGTCTACCGCACCGACCTGGCCAAGGCCTACATCCGGCTCGGCAAAGAGTGGCGCGAGCTACAGACCGCCCCGATGTGCGGCGACGGGGTCCGCAGCGGCATCGAGGCCTGTGACTTGAAGGACCTCGCCGACAAGGACTGCGCCAGCGCCTACTCGCCCGGCTCCACCGGTGTGCTCAGCTGCAAGCCCGACTGCAGCGGGTTCGTCGTCAGTCAGTGCAGCGAGCCACCCAGCTTCGCCGGCACGAAGACCTTGGACGCCGCCGGTATCGCCAAGATCAACGGCTGGTATGGCGACGCCAACGCCCAATGGACCCTCTGCTATCGACGCAGCGACCACGGCGCCCAGGGCACGGCCTTCCACAACCTCTGCAACGGCAAGGGCCCCTCTATTTCGGTCATCAAGACCAACACCAACCAGGTCTTCGGCGGCTACAACCCGCTGTCTTGGAACAGCAACAACGGCTATGCCAGCGCGACCCAGAGCTTCCTCTTCAGCGTCACCAACAACGCCAAGTTCCCCTTCTGCCAGAACGCTGGCAATTCGATCTACAACGGCGCGTCATACGGCCCGACCTGGGGCGGCAACCACGACCTTTACGTTGACCCCAACATGACCGCGGGCTACGTCAACCCCGGCTACAGCCACTGCTGCCCGAATCCGCCCGGCTGCAACAGCTGCACCGCCTGCCAGAACCTGATGGCCGGCAGCTACAGCAGCTGGCAGATCGTTGAGCTAGAGGTCTGGGTCAAGAAGTAGGGAAGCCCGATCGCGAGGGCAGGCCGCGGGCTCAGGGCGAGACGTCGAGCCAGTCGATGACGACTGACCAATCGGTCAGCGCCGTCACCACCAGGTCGTGCCAACCGGGGTCGAGATCGGTGGCGCCCAGGTCGTGTTCGCCCCAGACCACGGTGTCGAGGTTCGGCTCCGGCACGGTCGCGCAGCGCGGTCGGTGCGTCAGCGCCACGCCGTCCAGGTGGTAGCGGTAGCCAGCGTCGGCCAGGGTAGGTGCAGCCGCGGTGCCGCGCTTGACCCGCAGCCGCAGGTGGTAGCTGCCGCCGCGACGGACCAAGAAGCGCACCCGCACGCTGTCACCAGCGTCGTGCAGCGGCAGCGATCGAAAGACGTCGGCCTCGAAGTCGTTGGGCTCGATCGGTCCGTTCTTGCCGCCATCGGCGAGCGCGACAAAGGCGTCCTCGACCTCGATGCGCCGGTCATCGAGGTACGCCAACACGTCTGCGTCCTTGGACGTCGCGACCGGCAGCGCGCAGCCGAGGGCGAAGCGGCGCGACGGGTCAAAGCTGGCGAAGCCACCGCCGCGGATGTCCGGTGCGCCAGTCGCCCTGGCGGCCTTGTGCCCGGCGGCCTGGACGCGTGCCACCACGGCGGCGTTCCAGGCGCCGAGCGGATAGATGTAGTTTTCTGCTGCAAAGCCATGACCTTGCAGGATGGCGCGCGCCCCATCGACCTCGGCCTCTAGCTGCGCTGGCGACAGCGTGGTCAGGTCGGCGTGGCTGTGGCTGTGTGAAGCGATCTCGAAGCCCTCGGCCTCCAAGCCCTTGAGCGTCGGGATGCTCATCGCCCACGGCTTTGCGAGGATCGCCGTCTCCAGTCCGATGGTGGCACGGTAGCCGAGCTCACGCAGGATCGGCGCCGCGTGGTCGGCAAACGCTTGCGCTGTGACGTCTGAGAAGAGCAGCAGCGGCTTGTCGGGCAGCAGCGCCCACGGCGCCTTGCCATCGGCGATGGCGAGCGCCTGCGCCATGGTCAGCGCCGCAAACCCGCGCGCCTTGGCCGCCTGCAGGTGCCGGCGATAGGTCTCGATGGTCACCACGTAGCGGTCGGAGGTCTCGGGCACGACGCCGTCGTAGTCGAGGCAGTGGATGGCGCCCACCACCTGCGGCCAGCCGGGCTTGGTTGGACGGTCTCCAGCGGCGCCGAGCGGCAGGTCTTGGCATGTCGGCGCGGCGGACGCGGCGTCGTGGTCCGGCGCTGTGGCTGTGGCCGCCGGGTCGCTGCACGCCATGAGCAGCGCCGCTCCAACGACCGCCAGCCTCCCAGTCAAAGTTGCCATCGCGCCTGACCTCCGAGCCGCCCTGCTTCGATCTTGTCGACCCCAGCTCCGGCCTGCAACCGCCGGGCGACGACCGCCTCGATGGTGCGCCTATCCGCAGCGCTCGACGACCGCTAGGGGCGGACGCTGCGCGTGAGGCGGTCTGCCGCCGCGCCGTTGCTCCAGGGCGACGGCGGCTCTACCATGGGGTCATGGATGGCCCCGACGCCACCGCCGGTAAGCGCTGGGACCGAGAAGCCCTCGAGCACCTCGGCGCCGACGAATTCGACTTCCGCGAATACAAGGCCTCGGAGTTCCTCTGGAGCGCCGGCGCCATCAGCGCTGACCTGCAGCACGACCTGAGCCGGCAGATCTCCGCGTTCGCCAATGGCGGCGGTGGCCAACTCTTCCTCGGCGTCGACGATCTCGGGCAGCCCGACAACGGCATCCCCGTCGACCTCAAGAGCGGCGGCACCCGCTCCTGGCTCGAGGACCTCATCCCAGGGCTCGTAGACCCGCCGCTGCGTCGATTCAACGTCTTCGAGGTAGGCCATCGAGGGGGCTTCGCCCGCCCGCTGCCAGGCCGCGCGGTCTATGTCGTCGACCTGCCGACGAGCGATGACGCCCCGCACATGTCGCGCGATCACCGCTACTACCTGCGCATCGCCGGCAAATCGCGACCCATGAGCCATGTCCATGTCCAGGACATCGCGCTGCGGGTCCGCCGCCCCCGCGTCGTCGTGTCGCGCATCGCGCCCTATGGCGCGCCCGAGATCGTCGACGACCCGCGCGGCCCGCTGGCCCTGTGCGCCTTGCGCGTGCTCCTCAGCAACCACGGCAAGCGCCTCGCGCGCCATGTCGGGCTCGAGCTAGTGGTGCCGCGCGCCTTTGCTCCACAGCAGGCGCGGGCGCGAATGCTGGCGGCGCCCAACACCCAGGTCACGCATCGCCCTGCAGACTATCGGTACTTTCGCCATCATGGGCTGCCCGTCTTTCCGGAGCAGGAGGTCTTCGCCTGGGAGCTCTGGCTCGGCGTCCACCGCGGCAACGCCGCACAGGCGCCAGCGCTGCGCCTGCAGTGGCGCGTCTGGGCCGACGACGCTGTGCAGGATGGCGAGGTCGCCGTGGGACACCTCGCGCTGGTGCGGCGAGCCGTCGCGGCCGTCGACGGTGACGGCTGGTGAGGGCGCGAGGGCTCAGCCCTGCCGCGCGGCGTCGAGCGAGAATCGACGGATCGGCAGCGGAGACTCGCCGTCGAGCGCGAGATCGGCGAGCGCCTCGCCGATCGCCGGCGCGAACTTGAAACCGTGGCCGGAGAAGCCGGCGCCGACGACGACGCCGCCCAGCGCCTCGTCGCGGCCGAGGATGAAGTGAGCGTCTTCCGACATCTCGTACAGGCAGACCGCATGTCGCGTCGGCGCCGCACCGAGCCCGCGCAGCCGCTCGCCGACAAAGCGCTCCACCGCCTGCGCGTCCTCGGGCCGCCTTTCGCGCGCCACGTTGGCTGGGTCGTCGACGAGCTGGCCAGGTCGATGCTCCGCCACCTTGACGCCACGGGCGTCGATATCAGGAAAACCATAAAAGAAGCCATCCACCAGGTCGAACGCGAAGCAGGGCGCCGTTGCCCAGTCGGCGACCGAGGTCGGCGCCGTCTTGACGTCGAACCAGTGCAGAACATTTCGGTGCACGGCCAACCGCCGCCCGACCCGCGCCAATGTGCCAGCGGCCCAGGCGCCCTCCGTCAACACCAGTCGCCGAGCCCGCACCCGGCCAGCGGTGGTCTCCAGCGCGAACCCGTCGCGGTCTGGCGCCCAAGCGTTGACCTCGCAGCCGGCTCTGATGTCCGCCCCCAGCTGACGCGCCAGGGCCACCTGCGCATGGACGCAGGCCTCGACCGCCAGCCAGCCAGCGTCGGCTTCGTAGAGCAGCAGTTCGTCTCGCCCTACGACCAAGCCCGGCGCCCGCGCCGAGCGGTCGCCGCCTTCGACAACCTCCAGCGCCAGCCCATGCTCAGCGGCCGCCCGCAGCGTGCCCGCGACCAACTCGCTCTCCCTGGCGCCGACGCTGCAGAGGCCGACGCGGTGAAACAGTGGCTGCCCTGTGGCCGCCATCAGCGCGTCCCACCCCGCATAGGCGCGGCGCAGCAGCGGAACGTAGTCGGGGTGTTCGAAGTAGGCTTTGCGAATCAGGCGGCTCTGGCCGTGGGAGCTGCCGCGGTCATGTCCGATTTCATGCCGCTCAAGGCCAAGCACAGACACCCCGCGACGAGCGAGCGCGAGGCAGGCGGCGCTGCCCATGGCGCCGACGCCCACCACGGCCACCTCGGCGTCCCACCGCTCACCCGCCGTCGTCATCGCTTGGCGCTCCCCGGCGCACCCATTCCGGCGGCCTCTAGTCGTCGCTGCTGGAGTTGCTGGAGCGGACGCGTCGAAATGGATTCAGGAAGCGCGCCAGAGGCCAAGAGCTCCGGGTTTGCACCCACAGGCGGCCCCGGCCGCGGAAGCGGCAGACCAGCGCTTCGCCGCCGAACACCATGCCTTTGAGGAAGCCTTTGACGCCTTTGCGGTGAGGCGCCGCTTCGACGCTGTAGCTGAGCGTATCCTCGAAGGCCACGAGGCAGCCGGTGTCGACCAGCCACTCGTCTTGCAAGTCGACGGGCAGCAGGCCGCCGTACGTGTGCAGGAACACGTCACCGCGCCCGCTGGCGTGCTGCAAGACCAAGCCCTCGCCGCCGAAGAGGCCGCGCAGTCCTTCCCACCGCGCCCGTAGCTCCACGGACTCCTCTGCCGCGACGAACGCGCCCGCTTGCATCACCAAGCCGACGCTGCCGTCGAGCGGCACATGCAAGAGATCGCCTGTCGCGCCCGGCGCCAGCGTCAGCCTGCCGGGGCCGGCGTCGGTCCAGAAGGTGTTGAGCAGCAACGACTCACCGCTGAACATCCGCCCGAGCGAACGCAGGGCGCCGCCTCGCGCCTTGGACGCCAGCTGCACATGGGCGTCCTTCCAGGCCATCGCCGCCGGCTCGGCGACGAGGCGTTGGCCCGGCTGCAGCGTCAGGTGCAGCGCGCTGAAGTCGGGGCGGTGGGCGATCTCGAACTGCACGGCCATGGGTGTCTCCTAGTCGGCCAGCGAACCGGTTCAGCCTTGCCGAGGCGGCAAGACGGCCGCCAGGGCTTCCCCGAAGTCATGCGGGTTGTGCGACTGGAGCCATAAGCGGCCGCGCCCGGCCACCCGCAGCGCGAGGCCTTCGCCGCCGACGAACGAACCCAGCAGGCTCGGATTCGCCTTGGTGATGGCGAGGCTGAGCGTGTCTTCGTGGGCGACGATGTGGTTAGTATCGACGATCAGCTCGCCGTCGACGTCCACCGCCGCGATCGCCCCGAACGTCGCCACCAGCACGTCGCCGTGGCCTTCGCACTGCACCCAAAACAGGCCTTGCCCGCCGAACAAACCGACCGTGAGCCCCTGGTTGGTCGTCGACACTGAGACCCCATCTCCGCTGGCGAGCCAGGCGCTCTGCTGGATCAGCAACCGACCACCCTGCAGCGTCAACCGCTCGACATCGCCCGGCAGCGGCGGCGCCAGCACCAGCTCTTGGCCGTCGTCGAGCGCCTCGAAGGTGTTGAGAAAGAAGCTCTCGCCAGAGAACATCCGCTTGATGCCACCCAACATGCCGCCGCCACGGGTGTCGGTGTGGAGGGCGATCCGGGTCGACATGGCGATCATCGCGTCTGGCTCGGCCACGATACGCTCGCCGCGGCTCAGCCGCACGATGGCCGCGGTCGCCGAGGGTCTGTTGACGAGATCAATCTGCATCGCCGTCTCCTGTCGTCGTTGGCGTCTGTGGTTGGCGTCTGTGGTTGGCGTCTGCGGTTGGCGTCCGTGGCTGGCGTCTTTGGCTGGCGTCTGTCGTCGCCGGCGACTGCCCTCAGCCCGGCATGTAGGGCGCGATCCAGCCCGCGAAGGCGTCCAAGTTGCGCGTCTGCAACCACACCTTGCCCGGGCCGGTCGCCTCCATCACCAGCCCCTCGCCACCGAACATCGAGGTGAACAGCCCGCCCGAGAGCCGGGTCCGCAGGCCGATCGTGGGCTCGTAGGCGACCAAGTGCCCGGTGTCGATCGTCAGCGGCCGCTCGACGTCGACCGCCACCAGCGCGCCAAAGCTGCCGATCCACACCCTGCCACGGCCCGAAATGGTCAGCCGAAACAACCCCTCGCCGCCAATCCAGCTGGCGAGGCCGGCCCAGTGGACGCCGATCTCGACCCCTGGGGTCGCCGCGATCAGCGAGCCAGCGGTCAGACAGAGCGTGCGGCCCCCCAGGTCGAGCTCCAAGATGTCACCCGGCGTCGGCTGCGTCAGGCGCAGCTCGCCCGCAGCCTCGGCGGTAAAGTGGTTGACGAACAACGACTCGCCGCCAAAGAAGCGCAGCATCAGCGCGCGCAACAAGCCGCCGTTGAAGTCAGCCCGCGGTACCACGCTCGGGGAGCGCGACACCATGGCGCCAGCCTCGGCCCTCACCGTCTCGCCGGCCTCAAGCTGCAGGTGCACATGGGCAAAGCTCGGTCGGCCTTCGATCTCCGAGTGCATGGGTCCGCTCCTGAGGCGAGTGCGGCGGCCTGGCTGGGCTGGGCAGTGCGCCAAGGCCCCAGCGTGCGGCAGGTCGCGCCGACTCGCAATGGCTCGCGCTGGCCTTCGTGGTGGGCATTGCGGCGGGCGATCGGGCGAACGCAGCGGCCACCAAAAAGAGGCTCCGCCACGGTTACCACCCGGGAGGGTGATTGGCGCCTGACCTCGGCGCCCCGTGGCGGAGCCGGTGATGCCCGGGATGACCACGCCGCCCGCTTCGTCTGCGGGCCGGGGCGCCCGGAGCTTGGGCGCCCTCCACGGCCGGTCTTTGGACGAGCAGGCGGTCTAGTGAGACATCACCTCACCGGTCGAACATGGACTGCTCACGCGATCACCCCCTTTGGTTCGGCATGTGACGGTTTGCGGTTCCCTCCGCGCCGACTTTGGCGATGCCGCGCCGCCTGGGTCGGGGTGCAGGACGTTCCTGCCCGGGGCCTGGTTGTGCCAGAAGGGCGGGCCCGGTGGTGGCCGTGGTGGCGGCGCACCCATGGAGACGATAGCGTCTGCCAAGCGCAGCGCAAGGTCTCAAGGTGGCGTGACGGGCGCATGGATGCACAAGCGCCAGGGGGAAAAGGCGGAAATGACACGCGGGCGAGGTCGCAACAAGCCCAGTCACGCCGGTGGTCACGGCCTCCCGACCGCGCAGAAGCGCGCGCTGTCGCGAGAGAAGCGTATCCTGGCAGTCATCGCCAGCGATCGCACCTTTGGACCGGCGCTTTGGCGCGGCGAGGATGTCTGGCTCGGCCGCTGCCTGATGTGCAACGCCGGTGTCATGGCCAGCCGCCGCGGCGTCTTGTTGGAGGGTGCGACCTTGGAGCACATCTTGCCGCGCCACCACGGCGGCGACGATGATGTCAGCAACCTCGCAATCGCCTGCCTGCGCTGCAATCAGGGCAAAGGCCGTCGGATCGACGCCCTGTCCTTTCAAGATCCTCGTCGCCGCGAGGTCACGATGGCGTTGCTGGAGCGTCGGCGCGCGCGTTGGCGGCGAGTCGAGCCCGGCCCGGCGGGCCAAGACGACGAGAGCGCTCGCTGACTTGCGGCGGATGCTCGCGGGCGGCGCCGCCCCCCAGCCGACTCCGACGCGCCCAGCCGGCTCCGACGCGCCCAGCCGACTCCGACGCGCTTGCTTGGCTCAGCCGCCGCGCAGCTCGACGACGAGGCCGCGCGCCAAGATCTCCTCCAACACATGCGGAGGCGGCGCCGGCAGCGCGCGCAGGCCCGACTGATAGCCGGCCATCAACGCCTGCACGGTGTCGTCGAAGGCCTCGTTGCCGCTCTTCTTGTCGATGGCGTACTCGAGGACCTGGCCACTGGCCGTCATGCGCGTGATCCGCACCTTGGCCCGCAGCTCGGCGCGCAGCCACGGCGGCACGTTGCCCGGCAGCACAAACGACCGCTGCATGGCGATCCGAACCTCGCGCACATACGCCGAGCCCTTTCGGTTGATCAGGCCGTCGCCGCCGACCTGTCCCGTCTTGGTGCCCAAGATCTTGCCAAGCTCGCTTCGCCGGGCATCTCCCTCGTCGCCGCCTTTCAGGATGGCGTCTAGCTTGCTGTCGGCTCGCACTAGCTTGTCGACCGCGCTGATTCGCTGTTGGGCTGTCTCAGCGGCAGTCTTGGGTCCGGCCGCCGGCGCCAGCGGCACCGCCATGCCAGTCGGATCGCCGAGCCGCTCCACAAGCTCCGCCTCCAGCAGGTCGACCAGCGCCGGTGGCGGGGGCTCCACCTCACGGCGCAACAGCCGCCGCATCGGCTCTGGACACCGACGTGGGCCCGGCGCCTTGGCCTCCCGGCTCGCCGCGACGGGCTCGGTAGGTCCGCTCTTCTCACCCAGGCACGCCGGACTCACCACGGAGGTGCAGTCGCCGATCGGCTCGACGTTGGCAGCGATGGCCGCCTCTACCTCTGCCGAGACGCCGGTCGGCGCCAACCAGACCGTCAGGCCGATCGTGATGTGCGCCGCCACCGCGACGACCAGTCCGTTGCCGAGGGCCCGCAGCGCCACAGGCGTCGCCGCCTCAGCCGACGCAGACTCGTACCACGACAGCGGCGGCAAGGCCGAGGCCAGCGTCGAGCCCGGCCGCACGTCGCTGTCCCACACAGTCGTCCCCGGCGGCGCGACGGCGCCGGCGCCCCTGGCTTCATTCAGCGGCAACGAATTCGACGGCGGGGCCTCAAACCTGGGGCGCTCAGGGCGAGGCTCTTCCGCCCCGACGCGCAGGACGGCCCCTGCCTGCGGGTCGACGCCGGCCCGCGCGACCTGCGC
>SXNM01000464.1 GCA_005777155.1 Pseudomonadota bacterium
AAGCGACGGCGCCGCGGCGCTGATCCCCGGCGACCCTCAGCCGCGGCGCCGCTGCGCTCGGGCCCTGCGCATCCCTGGCGACGCCTGCCCGCTGCGGCGCCGATCCCCGGCCACGCCCAAGGGCCGCGGCGGGGATCTTTACAGGCCCCCGCGGCGGGCCTAGGCTGGCAGCGAGGGGCGCCGGAGAGTGCGATGGCGAAGCATTGGCCAGGACTTCGCGCGTTGAGCCTCGCCGCGGCGGGGGTCGCGCTTGGCTGCGCTTGCAGCACGGACACCAGCGGCGGTAGCGCCGGCGGCGGCGAAGTCGTCGACGAGAACGGCAACATCGGCGAGACGACCGGCGACACCGGCGACACCGGCGACACCGCCCAGGTCGCAGACACCGCCGGCGACACCGTGAGCGACAGCGGCGGCGGCAAGTGCCCGGCGAGCGCGCCGATCGGCACCAGCGCCACCTGCGAGGCCGGCACCGTCTGCAACTACGGCCAAGAGTGCTGCTGCGGCAAGTGCAGCCCTTCGACCATCTGCAGCTGCCAGGGCGGCAAATTCGGCTGTCTGTACACCGACGCCTGCCTCTTGCCGCCTGACGCCTGCGGTAGCGACGCGGTGGGCGACAGCGGCGCCGAGACCTCGACGCCCGACAGCGGTGGCGGCAGCTCCGACGCCGGCGCCGACAGCATCGTCGTGTTTGGCCAAGTCGGCGACCCCTGCGACGAGGTCAAGAGCAGCGTCATGCCCTGCGCTGAGGGGCTCTACTGCGAGCGCGACCTCGGCGTCTGCGACGGCATGGGCAAGTGCGCCACCAAGCCCGCCGTCTGCAACATGATGATTGCCCCAGTCTGCGGCTGCGACGGCAAGACTCACGGCAACGCCTGCGCTGCAGCGAGCGCCGGCGTCAACGTCGTCAGCAAGGGTGAGTGCGGCGCTGCCGGCAACCTGCAGTGGTTTCTGACCTGCGGCAATCCGGTGTGCTCCTCCTGGAAGGAGAAGCCCAACGTCCCGGCCTGCAAGGGCGATCAGCAGGAAGCCCTCTCCTGCCCGAAGGCCGACGAGCAGTGCGACCCGAAGAACGACTGCAACTCGCTGCTGCGCTGCACCGACAAGGACCCGAAGCAGCAGCCCGGTGGCTGCCCGATGTCGCGCGCCGCCTTCAAGACCGGCATCGAATTCGTCGACGCCGCCGGCCGCGCCGCCCTGGCCGAGCGCCTGCTCGCCACCCGCCTCGCCACCTACCGCTACAAGGCGCAGGGGCCGGCGGGCCGGCGCCACCTCGGCTTCCTCATCGATGACGACCCGCAGAGCCCCGCGGTCGACGCCAACCGCGACATGGTCGACCTCTACGGCTACCTCTCGATGGCGGTCGCCACCCTGCAGACCCAGCAGCAGACCATCGAGGCCCTGCAGGCAGCGTCGGCGGCCCTGCGCCAGGAGACCCAGGCGCTGCGCGCTTCGCTGGCGGCGCAGCGGACCCGCCCCTGCCGTCGCGCCGCGCGCCCCCAGGGAGAGGCCGACGGGCCGCGGTAGTGCCGGCGCTGACGCGCGAGCTTGGCCGCTGGTCGAGGGTCGGACGGGTCCGCGTCGCCTCGGCTTGGTGCGGCCCCTGCCGGGTCGTGGCGCTGGCGGCGCTCGCCCTTGCGCTGCTCGGCTGCGCCGGAGAGGGCCCGCAGCCGCCCGCCACCGGCTGCGACCGCTGCGCCAAACCGAGTCCGGCGGGCTTTGACGGCTACACCTTCGAGCGCTACCAGTCGATGCCGGAGTTTTTGGCCTCGGCGGCGCGCATCTACGGCGGCGACGGCAAGTCGCTGCGGCAAGCGTCGGTCAAGTTCGTCCTCGAGGGCTTCGACCGCGCGCCCTGCCGCCGACACTTCCTCGACGCCCGCTTCTACCGCCTGCACGACGAGTGGATGATCTTCCGTCGCCTGCGCGGCGTCGACGTCGCCGGCTGCCCGCTGCCCCGCCTCGGCGACCTCGCGACGCTTGGGCCGCTGCCGGACCTTCGGGCCATCTACGACGCCTTCCGCGCCCGCAGCCCCGCTGACTTCGGCTTCCAGGGCAACGCGCAGACCCGCATCATCGACTGCGAGTTCTACCGTCGCGTCATCGGCCAGTGCTTCGGCGCGGCGGTGCCGTTCCGTATCGCTGCGCCCACCCTCGGCGGCGGCACGCTGCTCTACCTGCCGCCCGACCCAGCGCGGCCGCTCAGCGGGCCGCTGTGGCTGTTCACGGTGTATGACGACAACATCCTGACCCTCGACGAAGTGATCCGCGTCCGCGAGCGGCTGGTCGACGGTCTGCCCCCAGAGGCTGGCGGACAGCTCCGCTGGCTGGCGACCGATGCCCACTGGCAGCGACCGTTGGCGCTGAAGCTGCGCGCCGACGGTCACGCCTTCGCCCCCCACGTCGTGCTCGACGAGGAGGCCGCGGCCCCGGGCGCCGTCGCTGGCTACTCGCTGGGCGTCGCGGCCGGCATCCCCCACAAGGTCGCCGCCGGTAGCGCCGGCGCCGTGCAACAGGCCCAGCTTGGGCCGCGCCACGTCGCGCTGCTCGCCGAGACGCCGGATGAGCTGCCGCCCGTGGCCGCCATCCTCACCGCCCAGCCGCAGACGCCGCAGGCGCACCTCAACCTGCTGGCGACGGCGCGCGGCACGCCCAACGCCTGGGCGCCGGCGCTCTTTGATGACGTGGCGCTCGGCCAGCGCGTCGTCGCGGCACAACCCGTGGCCGTGCGCGTTCGCACCGACGCGGTGGACTGGATCCCGCTCGATGACGCCGAGTGGCAGGAGTGGCTGGCGCGCACCGGAGCGGTCTCGGAGGTCCAGGTGCCAGTGGCGCCGCTGCAAGGCATGGTCGTGGCGGTGCCGCTCGATGGTCGGCCGCGGCACCTCGCCCACGCCGACCTCGGCAGGCTGGGCGGCAAGTGCGTCGGCATGGAGACGCTCATCGCTGGCCTCGCCGGGCTGCCGACCTTGCCAACCGAGCCCGCCGTGGTGGCGCCGCCCTTGGCCCTGTGCGTGACGGTGCGCGACTACGCCGAGCGCGCCGCCGGGCTGCTGGCGCAGCTGTCGGCGGTGGCCGAGGACGAGCGCATGGCCGATCCGCGGGTGCGCAGGTTGGCGCTTGAGGGCCTCGCGGAGTACGCCAAGGCCTACGCCGGCGACAAGGCGATGTTGGCGTGGGCCAAGGCGTTTCGCGATGGGCTCGGCGCCACCGACCCGCTGAAGAAGATCATCGACAGCGGCGGAGTCGTCGCCCTCTTCGCCGCCGCAGCGCCGCAACCTTCGACTGAGCAGGCCCTCGACGCTGCCATCGCCGCGCGCTTCGCGCCGCTCCACCCGACGCAGGCGCTGCGTATGCGCAGCAGTTCGACCGTCGAGGATACGGCGAGCTTTCACGGCGCTGGGCTCTACGAGTCCTTCACCGCGTGGCGTCCGGACGCAACGGGCGGTGGCGGCGACGAACCCGGTCGGACGGTCGCCGAGGCCGCTGGCATGGTGCAGGGCTCCTACTGGCGGCTGGCGGCCTTCGACGAGCGGGCCCACGCCGGCGCGCCGCATCTGCAGGGGCGCATGGCGGCGCTCGTGCACCCGCGCTTTGACGACGCCGCCGAGCAGTGGAACGCCGTGGCGCTGATCCGCGCCCGTTGGCAGGGCCCGATCGACGGCCCGCGCAAGCTGGTGGTCGATCTGCGGCTCAACGCCCAGCTCGGCGCCGAGTCCGTCACCAACCCGACGCTAGGCGACCCGGTGCAGCCGGAGATCGTCGACGTCTCGCGCGGCGCCGACGGCAAGGCCGCGATCGTCCGGCTGCAGGCCAGCACGCGCGTGGCGCCTGGGGTCGCGGTCGTCGACGACGCCTCGTGCCGGGCGCTGCTGCGGGCCGCCGAGGCGGTGTCGGCGTCTTGGATGGCCTCGGAGGCGCTCCTGTTTGGCGAGCTGGAGCGCGCCGAGGGCGTCCTGCTCGATGTCGAGCTGCGCCGGATGGCGGCGGGATGGCCGCAGCGCCTCGATGGCGCGCTGTCGCCGTCGCGGATCATCGTCAAGCAGCTGCGGCCGCTGCTGCGCCGGCCCCGCGTCGCTGTCGAGGCGCTCGGCTGGCTGGCGCCGCTCGACGTCCTGGCAGCCGGCCGCAGCGTCGTGCGGGTGCGCTGTGCGGGCGCTGGGCTCCGCCTCGACCTCGACCGCCTCCAACTCGACGCCCTCGACAGCCTGCACGGCGATCGCGGAACGTTCTGGGTTGGCCTCTCGCTCGTCGCAACCGCCACCGCTGGCGATCCGCCGCCGCCGCCGCCGATTGCGCTGCCGCCCCCTGGGATCCGGCGCGACTGGCGGAGCCTCGCGATGGGCACCCTGGGCTGGCAGGGCGGCGCCCTCGCGGTCCAGGTCCAGGGCCTCTCCCTCACCTTGGCTGGAGACGGCGCGGTGGCGGGGCAGGTCGAAGGCCAGGCGCTCAGCCTGGGCCCTGGCGGCATGGCTTGCGTTGAGGTGACGATGCAGCAGGCCCCCGAGGATTGGCTGGCGAGCCTCTTTCCGCCGTGACGGCGCAGATCTGCCGAGGGAGCTCGCCGGCACGGTGTCGCCTGTGCAGCGATGCAGAGCCACTGGCGCCGCTCGGCCTCGACGCGGCCTGGGCAGCTAGCGCGAGATCGACTACGCTGCGGCCAGTCGCGCGGGGCAAGCGGCTTCGAGGCGTCTTGCGCAACGTACCGATCCAGCGACCCCTTCTCTTCCACAACGGCTGGCGGTCCCTGTCCCTCGCTGGCGCGCTGCTCAACGTGCTGGGCGCCGGCTGCTCGGGCGAAGACAGCCTGCAGCCGCTGCCCTTCGCGGTCGACGGCGGCGGCGGCGACGGCAGCGACGGCCTCTCGGTCGTCGACGCCGAGGACGGCGCTGATGTCGCCCCGAGCTGCCCGGCCGGCTACGTCGTCTACCCTGCCGGCGCTGGCGGCGCTGCCCGCTGCGCCGTAGATCCGGCCCTGCAGTGCGGCGTCTGTCAGCCCGGCGGCGCGGCGAGCTGCCTCGGAGGCGAGTGCGCCGCGGTTTCGGCGACCGACGCCGCCAACGACGCCTGCCGCATCCCCTGCCTACGCCTCGGCGACCTCGGCCTCGACAGCAGCAACGTCATCGGCGGCGCGGCGATGGCGATCGACTCCTGTCCGCAGGGCCACGTCTGCACCCCGCGCGTCGGGCCCGATGGCGTGGCGCTGGTCTCGGTGTGCCAGCCGCTCAGCCTCGACTGCAGCTGCCACGCCGGCGTCGTCGGCAGCGAGCGACCCTGCCTCGGCACTGGGCCCGGCTGCGTAGGCGACCAGCGCTGCGAGGCCGCCGGCTGGACCGCCTGCGACGCCCCGGCCGCCAAGGCCGAGAGCTGCAACGGCCTCGACGACGACTGCGACGGCCAGACCGACGAGGAGGGCCTGCCCGCCACCTGCACGCTGAGCAACGGCGCTGGCACCTGCAGCGGCACGCCGAGCTGCCTCGGCGCCGCCGGCATCGGCTGCGACGCCAAGGCGCCGGCCGAGGAGTTCTGCAACCACCTCGACGACGACTGCGACGGCCAGACCGACGAGGGCTTCATGCTCGGCGGCGTCTACGCTCAGCCGGGGCACTGCGGCGTCTGCGGCAACGACTGCCAGGGCAAGGTGCTGCACGGCACGGCGGTCTGCGACGTCGACGCGCTGCCGCCCTTCTGCGCCGTCGGGGCCTGCGATCCGGGCTACCTGGTGCAGGGCAACGCCTGCGTGCCCAAGGTCGTCGGCGCCTGCGACGCCTGCCAGCTGGACATCGACTGCGGCGTCAACGGCGCCTGCGTCGCCACCGGCAAGCCCGGCCTGCCGGCCAAGGTCTGCCTGCTGCCCTGCGCCGTCGGGCCCGGCGGCGTCGCCAATGTCTGCGGCAAGGGCGCCAGCTGCCAGTTGGTCCTCGGCCAGTCTCGCTGCGTGCCCGACGAGGCGACGTGCACCTGCACGGCGTTGCAGGCTGGCGCCCAGCGCGGCTGCAGCCGGTCGACCAGCGCGGGCAGCTGCCTCGGCGTCGAGACCTGCGCGCCGGGCCAGGGCTGGGTCGGCTGCAGCGCCCTGACGCCGGCCGCCGAGGTCTGCAACGGCGAAGACGACGACTGCGACGGCCAGCTCGACGAGGGCGCCGGCGGTGGCCTCAACTGCCCGATCGCCAACCCGTTCGGTGTCTGCCAGGGCAAGACGGTCTGCACCGGCAAGGGTGGCATCACCTGCGTCGGCAACGCGCCAGCGCTCGACGTCTGCAACGGCAAGGACGACGACTGCGACGGCGTCACCGATGTCGGCGCCTTCGACGCCAAGCTCGGCCTCTACGCCAGCCTCGGCCACTGCGGCGCCTGCTACCAGGCTTGCCCACTCGCCGCCGCGCCGCACACCCTCGCCGCCTGTCAGGTCGCGCCCGGCGCCGACGGCAAGCAAAAGGCCAGCTGCGGCACCACCTGCACCGACGGCTACGTCGACGCCAACCTCGAGCCCGGCGACGGCTGCGAGTGCAAACCCGACGCCGCCTCCGATCCGCCAGGCGGCGGCGACATCGACTGCGACGGCGTCGACGGCGAGCCCGAGGTCTCCATCTTCGTCGCGGGCTTCGGCAACGACGCCTGGCCGGGCAGCAAGGTCCAGCCGGTCGCCACCCTTGGCGTCGGCCTGCAGCGGGCCAAGGCGACCGGCAAGCTGCAGCTGCTGGTGGCCGGCGGCACCTACCCCGAGGCGGTGCAGCTCGTCGCCGGCGTCTCGATCTACGGCGGGTACGCCCCCAACTTCGGCAAGCGCGACAACGGGTTGTATCCGACGACGCTCTCGCCCGCGGCCAACGTGGTCGCTGGCGGCGTGCTGCGCTGCGAGGGCATCGTCGGCGGCGTCCAGGCGCCAGCGACCCGCGTCGACGGCCTGACGGTCATCGCGCCCGATGCCCTCACCGCCGGCGCCTCCTCGTTCGCGCTGCGCGCCGTCGGCTGCGACGCCGCCCTGCACGTCGTCGGCTGCACCTTGGTCGCCGGCAGCGGCGCCGCCGGGGCGCTCGGCGTCGATGGCGGCAACGGCCTGCCTGGCAGCGCTGGTACGTCCGGGCAGAAGGGCGCCGACGTCGGTCACACCGGCTGCACGTTCCTCGACTTCGCCGCCGGTGGCGCCGGCGGCAAGCGGACCTGCGCGCTCGGCGGTGGCGATGGCGCAGCGCAGGCGATCGATGTCGATGGCGGCGATGGCGGCGCGTCGATCTGCCCGGACTACCACGAGAACATCGCGCCGCCGCAGTGCTCGTCCGCCGGCGGTCAGCCCAAGCAGACCCAGGCGCCCGCCGCCATCGGCGCCAAGGGCCTGCCCACGCAGGGTCCGGTCGCCGGCGGCGGCGGCGGCGCGGCCGGCCACGACGCCTACACCGAGGCCTGGGACGGCAAGCTGACGTCTTGCAAGAGCGACAACCACGACTGCACCGGCTGCGTCGTGCCCTTGCTCACCCGCGAGGGCGGCGTCGGCAACCCCGGCGCCTCTGGCGCGGCGGGCGCCGCGGGGC
>SXNM01000465.1 GCA_005777155.1 Pseudomonadota bacterium
CCGATCCGCCCGCTGCCGGCGCCGCGCCACCCGCCCGAGCAGCGTCGCCAGCCCGACGATGGCGCCGCCGATGAGCGCCGCCGGCACACCCCAGCCGCGCTGCTTCTGCTTGCGCGGCAACAAGAAGTCGCGCGTCACCTGCTCGCGCGGCGGGTGCGTGGCGTTGTGCTCCGCCAGGTAGAAGTCGATGAGCCCATCGACCGAGATGCCCATGGCGAGGAAGACCCGCGCCCGCCGCTTGTAGACGATCGCTGGGGCGCACGTGAGCTGGCAGTTGGAGAAGTAGACCGTGGCCTTGCAGCCTTCGCAGACGCAGCGGACGTTCTCGAGGACGTAGCGGTACGCCGCGGCGTCAAAGCGCAAGAATCGCTCGTAGTCTGGGCTGCGCGGCAACAGCTCGGACTCGACGCGCAAGGCCATCGCTGCCTTGTCGGCGAGCTCTGTCGAATTCGCCAGGCCGACCACCTCGGCGAGGTCGGCGCGGACGCGATCGGCGTAGGCGCAGGCGCAGCGGGCGTCGGCCAGCGAGAGGCTGGGGTCGATGCGCAGTTCGGCGCCCTCGAAGCAAGCGCACGCCAGCGCTGTGCCCACCGCCCGCGCCGCCGGCGAGAGCTCCGCCGCGGTGACCTTGGCGTCAGCAGCGAGCTGGCTCGGCGCGGCGGGGGCGCGGGTCGGCAGCGGGCTGTGCACCTCTTCGGCCAGCGCCCATCGGGTAGGCGCTGTGGCGGCGGTGAGCGCGGCGAGCAGTGTCAGCGCGTGGCGGCAGGGCGCCCGAGACACCGAGCTGGAGCGGCGCGCAGCGGTCTTGACGTCGCGCACCGTCAGTCTCCTGTGACCAGGTCGATAAAGCCGTAGCTGTTGTCGCCGTGGTTGTGGACGTGGAATTCGACTGGAGTCCCCGCCGCGACCTCGCGGGCAGCCTTCCAGGTCGGCTTGTGCACCGCCTCGTGCCGCGGCATCGCGACGTCCATGTGCCAGTAGCGCTCGCCGCCGATGCGCAGCTCGGCGACCGCTCTGGCCGGCGGATCGCTGAAGAGGTAGCTGTGCAAAAAGATGAAGCGCACGGTCTCGCCCAGCCTGATCTCGGTCTGCAGGGGCTGGCGCACCGTGACCCACGGGCAGTAATCGGTGTCGATCTCCAAGGCTTGGCGGCTGGTGTCGATGGCGGCAGCCGTGCAGGTGACGTCGGCGGTCAGCCCGGCGGCCCAGGGATCGTCAGCGCGTGCGACGACCTTCCACTTGTCGTAGACCACCAGGCTCGTCCGGCCGGTCCGCGGCGCCAAGTCGTCGCTGCAGGCGGCCCCAAGCAGCGCGATCAGCAGCAGGGGGGCAGGGCGCTGCGCGGGCGTCCAGCGTCTGCGGCGGGGAGAGGCGTCGTGGGAGTCGATGTGCATGGTCGGGGTGTGCCCATTGTCGGGGCGGCGGTCAAGCGCCACCGACGCAGGGTCGCGTATCGCCGCCGGTCGCCACCGCCCTTGCTCGGCGGGCGCTGGGCGCGGCCGACCATTGCCAATCCTCCGCCGCCTCCGTAGCTTCCCAACCCCGGCGGCGCGAGGCTGGCTGGAGGCGTCGGAGTCGATGGCCGTGACGGAAGTTAGGACGCCCAGCGACGCAGCGGCCCCGGCGATGTCCGGCGCTCAGGTCAGGCCCACCTTGCCGTCGCGCCGGCGGACGGCGGCGCTGCTCGCCGGCGTCGCCTTCTGCATGCTGTGGCCCTTCCCGAGCTACGAGCAGATCAACAACCCGAACGAGAACGTGCGCTTCTACATGAGCGTCGCCATGGTCGAGGACGGCAGCTACCAGATCGACGGCCCCTGGCGGCGCTGGGGCTGGGTCAATGACGCCGCCGAGCTCGCTGGCCGCCACTACTCCGTCAAGGCGCCCCTGACCTCCTGGCTCGGCGCGCCGGCCTACGCGGCTTACCTCGCCTTCTGCGAAGCGACTGGGAGGGCGCCCCAGCGGCTGGAAGCCTTGTGGGCGACCCGCGTTCTCGCCTCGATCTTGCCTTGGCTGCTCTGCCTATACGCGCTCCACCGCTGGCTCGGTCGTTGGACTTCGAGTCCGCTGCTGCGCGATGCGCTCTGGCTGACCCTGGCGCTCGGCTCGCTGCTCTATGGCTACAGCCTCATCTTGACCAGCCACACCCTGGCGGCGGCCTGCAGCGTCGGCGCCCTGATGTTGCTCGCCCAGACGCCAGCGCGGCCTCGTCCGGAGGCTGGGTCGCAGGAGCCAGCGGTCGCCGCACCCGGCCTCGGCTGGCGACGTGCCGGCCTCGCTGGGCTCTTGGCCGCAGGCGCGACGGCGGCTGAGTACCCCGCCATCGTCGCCTCGGTGCCGTTGACCCTGCTTGCGGCGTGGGTGTTGCGGACGCTGCCCGATCGGCTCGGCTTCCTCTGTGGCGCCGCGCTGCCGACGCTCGGCGTCATGCACTTTCAGTGGAGCGCCTTCGGCCACCCGCTGCGCCCGGGGCATCTCTTCCTCGAGAACAAGGCGTTCGCTGCTATCCACGCCCATGGCGTCTACGGCGCCGACGGCTTCTATCCCGAGGCGGCTGGGGGCCTGCTCTTCGACCCTGGCTTTGGGCTTTTTCCCCTCTCGCCGCTGCTGCTGCCGGCGCTGGTCGGTATGGTCTGGCTGGCGCGCCCGCCACGTCACGACGCGCTGTTCCAACACGCCTCGACGCGAAGCGCGGCACGCACGGCCGCCGTCATCGCGGCGCTCGGTTGGCTCACGACCTCGATGCTGATGAACTGGCGCGGCGGTTGGACCATCGGGCCGCGCTACCTCGCGCCCTTCGTCCCGTTATGCGGCCTCGCCGCGCTGGTCGCGCTGGAGCAGGGCTACCGGCGGTTCCCGCGCGCCACCGAGGGGTTCGCGGTCGGCGCGCTGGCGGTCGGCTTGATGGCGTCGGCTTGGCCGTCGGCGTACTACCCGCACATCCCTGAGGCCATCGTCCGACCGCTGCCGCAGCTGATGGTCCCGCTCTGGCGGCAGGGGCTGGTGCCGCGCAACGCCGGCCAGTGGCTCGGCCTGGAGGGCAACGCCAGCATGGCGCCGTGGGCGCTGGCGCTCCTCCTGCTCTTTGCCGCCGTCGTCACCAGCGCAAGCTGGCCGAAGCTGCCGCTGCCGCTCTCTCGCAAGCTCTTGATGGCTGGGCCGATCTGGAGCGTCCGGCTGCTCATCGGCGCCATCGTCGCTGCGGCGCTCGGCATGCCGCTGTGGGCGCTGCCGCGCCAGCATGACGCCGCCGCGGTGGCGCGCGAGGTCGCCTTCATCACGCGCACTTGGTCGCCAGCGGTGGATCGGGGCGCCGGCGCCGCAGAGGCCGCAGACCCCGGCCACCGCCGTCCATCGGCCCGCCGCCGCTGAGCTGCGCCGTCGAGCTGGCGCGACGCCGGTTCGACAGGCCAGGCCAGAGCCGCTACGCTGCCGCCGACCTAGACGAGGAGGCCGCCTTGATCCGCCCGCCCTTGAGCCGCCTCGTCGTCCATCCAGGCGCCGCTGCCGAGCCAAGCGCCGTCGCCCAGCGAGGCACCGTCGCCA
The DNA here is from genome assembly GCA_005777155.1 of Pseudomonadota bacterium. Classification (GTDB taxonomy): domain Bacteria; phylum Myxococcota_A; class UBA9042; order UBA9042; family UBA9042; genus SXNM01. The sequence goes on from SXNM01000465.1 coordinate 3,544, forward strand.
GTACCACCGCGCGCGCCGCCGCCACCGACCTCGCGGGGCCGCCGCGTCGCCGCCGCGGGGTGATCGCGCTCTGGTCGCTGAGCGTCGTCACCGCCTGCGCCACCCTTCCGACCACCCAGCCGCCGCTGGCCACCTACGACACCGGCGGCGCCGACACCGCGCAGGGCGAAGCCGGCGTGTCGGACGCCCAGGGCAACCCGCCCGACACCACGGCCGGCGACGTCAACGCCTCAGACAGCACCGCCGGGGCGACCGACGCCGCCGACGCCACCGCAGCCGCCGACGCCAAACCCGAGGGCACCTGCCAGGACCGCTGCAACGGCCCCTACAACCCCGGCCTGCCCTGCCAATGCAACAACGACTGCCCGAAGTTCGGCAATTGCTGCAAGGACTACGGCAACCTCTGTGACGCGGCTGGCAACACCTGCGCCGGACGCTGCGACGCCCCCGCCGACGTCAGCAAGCCCTGTCAGTGCACATGGGACTGCGCCAAGCACGGCCACTGCTGCCCCGACTTCATCGCCACCTGTCACGCCAAAGAAGCGCTCGACTGGTTCGCCGCGCCGACGGGCAAGTGCACCAAGGAGACCGACTGGATCGGCGTCAAGTTCATCCCCGACGGCGACACCATCGTCCTCGACCAGAAGGACAGCGCCGGCGAGGACATCACCGTCCGCTTCTTGCTGGTGGACACGCCGGAGATGACGAGCAAGGACTGCTACGCCATCGACGCCAAGAAGTTCACGGTCAGCGCCATCCAGAAGTCCGGAAAGGTCTGCCTCGTCAAGGAGAGCAAGAGCGACGACAAGGACGTCTACGGGCGCCTCTTGCGTTATGTCTTCATCAAGGAGCCGACGCAGCCGCAGCCGGTCGAGCTCAATCTGCGCCTGCTGCGGCTCGGCCTTGGCCGCGTGCTCTACCCCTTCGCGAAGGGCAACCCGTACGAGCCGCTGGCGCTCCTGATCCAGGCCAAGGCCAAGGAGGACGGCATGGGGGGATGGAAGGCGTGCGGCTGGTAGCGCGTCGATGGCCTTCGCTGCCCGGCGCCCTGGCCGCGGTGTCTTTGGCGATGGCGCTCACCGCCTGCCGGCAGGAGAAGCCCGCGATGGCGCGACGTGACAGCTCGAGCGCGGCGACCGGTGCGCGCGCTGCCGCCGCGAAGGGTGGCGCCTGCGCCGACGATGCCGAGGCCTCTCCCACCCTCCAGGCCAGACACGTGGCGGCCCGCAGCGCCCGGCTCAGCGACCTGCACCCCTTGACCTACGCCGCCGGCGCCGACCCCGCGAGCGATCGGCCTGCCCACGTCCGCGCCGCCTCAGCGGTCCGCGCCTTCGCCGGCGGTCACTGGATCGCCCAAGACGACGCCAACTTTCTGGCCATCCGGGGCGCCGACGGCGCGGTGACGGCGCTGACGCTGCCCGCAGCGGCTGACGGTAGGCGCCTCTTCTCGGAGCGCGACGGCAACAAGAAGCTCAAGATGGACCTTGAGGCCGCGACGCTGCTGCCCGATGGCCGCCTCTGCGCCTTTGGCTCCGGCAGCCGCAAGGCCCGCACCCGCGTCGTCGTCGTCGACGCCCGGGCGCCGACTGGGCCTTCGGTGCGGATTTTTGACGCCAGCGCGCTCTATGAGGCGCTCGCCGGCTGTACAGCCTTCGCTGGCGCCGAGCTGAACCTGGAGGGAGCTGTCGTCGTCGGCGGCGCGCTGCGGCTGTTCAATCGCGGCAACGGCACAGACGAAGCGACGGGCCAAGCGGCCAGCGACGCCAGCGTGGACCTCGACGTCGCCGCCTTCGCCGCCTACCTCGACGGCGCCGGGCCGCCTCCCGCGCTCGGCGCCGTGACGCGCTACCAGCTCGGCAGCCTCGGCGGCGTGCGCCTCACCTTCACCGACGTCGCGGCGCTGCCTGGCGGCCAGGTCGCCTTCCTCGCCGCCGCCGAGGCCTCCCCCGACGCCTACCACGACGGCGCGGTGCGGGGCTGTCGGCTCGGCCTCATCGCCGACGGGTCGGTGCAGACCTTCGACTTGCGCGGCGACGATGGCGCCGCCTGCGCCATCAAGCTCGAGGGCCTTGAGCTCGCTGAAGCGACGCCGACCTCGTTGCGCTTCTGGGTCGTCGCCGACGTCGACGATCCCGACAAGCCGGCCCTGCTTGGCACCCTGACGCTCGCGCGCTGACCGCCGCGCCCCCACGCCACGGCGAGGCCAGCGCGCCGGCTCCGTCGCAGGGCTCGCCGCCGCTACTTGCGGGCCGGCGGCGCCTTCGGCAGGTCCGAGCACGACCAGTCGCTGTAGCACTGGTCGATGCGGAATTCCTTGCCACCCGACGCCAAGAAGCTGCCGATGCTGCCGATGATGAGGTGGCCATGGTCAAACCACTTCTGCTTGGCGCACGTGGCCTTCTGGGTGTCGTCCTTGGCCTGCTGCTCGCACTGCTTGACCAAGGAGTCGAAGTGTTCGCCCGGGTTCCAGAAGCCGTGCTTGCCGCCTGGCTCGACGTAGGGGAAGAAGGTGCCGCTGACGCCGCCGCTGCCGTCGTCGAAAATGGCGTGCTTCCAAAGCGGTGGCGATAGCCGTGGCACGTGGAAGCCGTCCTTGCCGCGGTGCAACGGCGAGGCGAAGGCGATCGGTGTGCCACGCGGCGGCAGGGCGGTGGTCGGCGTGGCGGACTCCGACAAGTCCTCGACGTCAAAAAGCACCCCGTTGCCGGCGGGATCCTTGAAGTGCGGGATCTTGTCGACCGCCTCGTAGACCTTGGTGTCGATGAGCACCTCGTGCAGCGTGCGGCCACCCCAGTCGGCGATCGGCGTCTTGAAGTCGATGAGGCCGGCGGAGCGTCCGATGGCGGCGCCTGTGTTGACCGGCACGTTCATGTCGCCGTTGGTGTTGAGCACCAGCGCGTGGGTGTCGACGACCTTGCCGTCGCCCATCTTCAGCTCGCCCGAGCGCATGTGGACGGCCCAGACCGCCGGATCTGCGGCGTCGAGCACCATCTGCGCGAAGCCGAGGAACCGCCGCATGCCCGGCGTGCTGCGACGCAGGCCGAGGCCCTCGGCGAGCGGCGACAGGAGCTCGCCGGCACGGAAGCGCAAGGGTGCAGACTGGAAGTGGAAGTTGACGTTGAAGGCGAACCTGTCCACCACCGCAACCGGCGCTGGCGCGTCAGACCGCAGGACGCAGGCGCGCTGCGAGTCGACGGCGCGCACGCCGATCTCGAAGGGGTTGCTGTCGTAGAAGCGCAGCACGTGGCGCTCGGGCTGCGGCGCCAGCGGCCCCGTGCCCGCCGGCCGCAGGGTCGAGGCGACATGCAGGCGGAAGGTCAAGCAGCTGCGCCTGCAGGCCTCGTCGGTCTTGCAGGCGCCGGCGCAGCCCTGGTCCTCGACCAGCAGGGCACAGTCGACCTCACCGTTGTCGACGTTGTGGATGGCCACCGCGCCGCCGGCTTTGAGCTTCTGCACCTGCGCCGCCGGTACGACCGCGACCGGGATGGTGGCCGTGCTGTTCAGCGTCGGCACGATGGTGTCGATGCGGACCTGGCCGGCCTCACCCTTGGAGCCGACGTAGAGCGGCCCCATGACTCGCAACGTCACGGCCTCTTTGACGCCGCCTTGGATGCTGCGGATGCCGACGTCGATGAGGCCACCGCCGCCGGCGATCGGCGCCGTGGCGTTGATCTCGGGCTCGAGGCCGCCGACCACCGCCGCCATGATGCCGCCGAGCGAGCCGCCTGTCATGACGATGTTCTCGTCCGGGCCGCCGATATCGACCTTGCCGTCGCCGTCGAAGTCACCGGCCAGGTCGTCGGCCTTGCCGTTGCCGTTGATGTCGTAGGGCCAGGTGCGCGTGCCGTCGAAGCCGCGCAGGACCCGCACCAGCTGGGAGTAGTCGAGCGCCGTCTGCCGCACGACGTCGCGCGTGTGGAAGGTGTAGGCCGTCCAGAAATCGGCGCCCGAGTCGCCGATGCCGTCGAGGTCTTGATCCCAGTTGCGGTTACGCATCAGGGCCTTGGCCATGTTTTGCAGGCCAAAAAGGCCGAACACGCCGAGCAGCTGCTCCTTGTCCTTGGGATCGAGGTCAAAGCCGTGGCTCGTGCTGTCGATGGCGAGGACGGCGAGGCCCATCTGGCTGAAGTAGCTGTGGAAGCCGAACATCTCCGTCTTGCTGCCGGTGTAGCCGTGGCCGAGGATGACGACGCCGCGCGGCTTGCCGCCGACCAGGGTCTCGCGCCGCGGCAGGCTCATCCAGAACGTGACCTCCTCGGGGTAGGCCTCGGCGCGCTTGGTGGCGATGTCGGGAGGCCAGACCTGGTCGTTGTAGTCGAGCCAGCTGCTCTCGCCCGACTTGCGGGGGAACAGGCGCGGCGTCTTGTAGGTGCCAAAGACGTGACGGTCGACGAACTTCAGGCTCTCGTCGAAGCGCTTGCGCTGCTCTTTGCCGTTCATCGAGACCAGCCCGCCGGCGATGATGAGGCCCGAGATCTCGGCGAACGTCTCGCCCGAGACGGTGTACAGGCTCTCGAAGGCCTTGCCAGGCTTGTCGTCCCACAGCCGATTCAGCTCGACGTCGGGCGGGAACTCGTCGTGGAGGTGCTTCTGTGCGCCGCGGCCATAGAGGCCCTCGCGCGCCGCCACGAGGTCAGCGGTGACGGTGCCGGTGGTGAAGCTCCAGGTGAAGGCGACGTCGGTGGTCTTCAGCCCGCCGAAGCGATCGCCCGCGGTCTTGAGGACATCGAGGAGTGGCCGCAGCGCCTCGGTCTGGCCGAGGTGGTGAGCGGCCGGGAACGGCGAGCCGACCGCGGCGCCGCTGGCGTCCTTGAGGCGGCGGGTGACCACCACGGCGTACGTCGTCCGCTCGCGCAGCGGCACCAGCGGGCGCGCGATGAGCGTGTGGGTCTCGCGCTCGTAGAACGTCATCGTGGCGTTGGCGCGGGTCACGAGATCATTGGTGCGGGCGTCGCCCTTCTGCCCCGGCAGGTAGTTGGGCTTGTCGAGGACGCCGTCGAGATCGGTGTCTTCCCCGGCGTCGAGCTTGCCGTTGCCGTTGACGTCCTCGTCATGCTCCTCGAAGACCATCGAGATGGTGTCGCCGCGGGAGTCGCTCTTCCAGTAGTTGTCGATCTTCTCGAGAACGACGGGGAACGCGCCTTCGCCGAGATCCAACGGCGCCGGCTGGCCATAGGTCGGGCTGCCAGCGGTGATGTCGATGACGTAGAGGACGTCGTTGCGAAAGTCGGTCTGGTCGCCGTGGTGGGCGTCGATGACGCTCTTTGGGTCGAGCGGGCCGCTGAACGGCACCGTGACGGGCGCGTAGACGCCCCAGCCGTCGAGGGTGTCGATGCGGCGGCGAACCAGGCGCTCGAAGTGCGTCGGCGCCACGACGCTGGCGTTGATGCGGCGGCCTGTCGGGCTGCTGGCGTCGTAGCGGGTGGCGAGGTCATTGGGCAGCGGCACGTCCGGCAGTGGGCGATGCTCGAAGTCGAGCTTGACGTGGGTCGCGGCCTCTTGGGCCTCGATCAGCGGCTCCGGCGCCGAAGCGCAACCGACAGCCAGCGTTGGACAGAGCAGGAGCGCCGCCAGGGCGGACCGTGCCCGGGTCTTGAATGGGCGAGCGTTCATCGGGAGGCCTCCGGGCGGGCGCCGGTGAGGGTGAGCACGACGCGGCCGCCGTGGACATTGCCGTCGAGGCCCTTGAGGGCGCCGCCGGGCAGCGCGACGCCATACTCGACGCCGGCGACCAGCTGGGCGCCATCCGGCACGACGTCGAAGCGCATGCGGACGCCGGCGTCGACCTCGGCGCCGAGCAGCGGGCCGGCGTGCGCCTCGCCGTAGACGTTGCGGGCGGCGCCGCCGCCGTGTACCCGGCTGTGGTAGGGGTCGGCGATCGGCGTCGGCGTCAGGGCGAGCAACAGGCCGCCATAGATCTCCGCCCGGCCAAGGCGCGCGCCGACGCGGGGAAAGACCGTGATGGCCGAGGTCACCGAGCCGGCGCTCGACAGGCGCTCTAGGTCCTCGTTCGGGTAGCCGACGACGCCCGGGTCGCTGGCGGTGCGGCGCATGCGCGCGGTCTGCCAGGCGACGATGCGGCGGAACAGCACGATGCCCTGCTGGAAGTTGGGGTCGGCCTTGAAGTTGCCGATCGTCGAGTCGTCGGCGCTGCTGTCGCCGCTGAACCAGCCGAGGTCGAGCAGCGCCAGCAGGCTGCCCATGCGCAGGTCGAAACGGCCCACCGCGGCGCCCTGCAGCACGTCGTGGGTCGGGAAGTCCGGGGTCGGCGCCAGCGTCGTGGTGCCCACGATGCCCACCGCCTCGGCGGCGAAGCGCAGCGTCAGGTCGGCGCTGTCGACGAGCCCGATGTCGCAGGCGAGGTCGGCGCTGTGCACCGTCAGCGACTTGCCGCCCACGCCCACCGGGCCGGCGGTGCGCTGGTCGCGGTAGACGTAGTAGAGGCCGAGCCAGTCGCGCTCCGAGAGGTGCATGCGCGCGGCGAAGATGCCTTGCCAGGCCACCTCGTCGCGGTGCAGCGCCAGGAAGCCCGGCTTGACGATGGGCAGCGTGATGTCGTCGCTGGCGACGCGGTCCACGGCGAGCGACAGCACGAGGCCGCGTAGGTTCGACGTCGTGCCCGCCCAAGGTCGCGCCCACACGGCGGTACGCAGCACGCGATCGCCGACGTATGGCAGGCTGAACCATGAGCCCGGCCCGTCGCTGGCGTAGCTGCGGCCGTCGTTCGCCAGCAGGCCGAGGCCCCACTGCGAGAGCTGCAGGCCCGCGCGCAGGCCGACCTTCTCGGCGTCGCGGGCGCCAAGGGAGACGCCGGCCCAGGCCTCGGTCAGCTGCGCCGCGTTCCACAGGTCGCCCGGACGGCGGTCGCCGGCCAGGGTCGGCCGACCCGAGAAGACGCCCTGCCAGAGCTCGACCCCGACGTTGCCCTCGACCCGCATCCCGCCCTCGGGCGGCTGGGCCTCCAGGTTCAGGCCAAGTCCCAGGCGGCTGCCCAGCTCCACGCCGTCTGGCGCCTCTGCCCCTGCGGCGTCGACGCGGAAGGCGCCGCTGCGCTCGGCGGCCAAACGCGCCCCGGTGATGGCGACCGCCAAGGCCAGTTGGCCCTTGGCCGGCGGCTTGCCGACCAAGCTGGCCGCGCCGCAGCCGCCGCAGCCCTCGCCGTGACGCCGCTCCTTGCTGCAGCCCCTGTCGCAGCACGGCTTCGCCTTGCCGTGATGCCCCGCGCAGTCACCTGACGCGGTCGCGCTGACGTCGCTGGCGAAGCCGGCGGCGTCGCCATGGTCGCCGCCGGCCCCGTGGGCGTGTCCGCCGTGAGCGTGGCCACCGTGAGCGAAGGCGACGGCAGGCGCAGTCAGCAGCGCGGCGAACGCCAACACGGCCGCGCCGAGCGCAAAGGCGGGTGCACCCGCCGACGTGCCGGCGGCTAGGGAGTGAAGCTGGGGCATGGGTCCTCGAGCGAGCGCGTCGCGATCAGGGGCAGGCGCGGAGAACCCGCGAGGATGCACACTTTGAGCGCGGTTGGCAACGGAAACCAGCGCAGCGCGGCGCTCGGCAGCGCCACAAGCCGCGGGTCGTAGGCCGCTCTCTCGCCGCGCCGCGGAACAGACATCCCCGTCCGCAGGGTGGCGCTGGGTGGCGCTGGGCGGCACTGAGCGGCCCAGAGCGGCCCAGAGTGGCGCTGAGCGGCCCAGAG
>SXNM01000466.1 GCA_005777155.1 Pseudomonadota bacterium
CGTCGTCGCCGGGGCCGGGCGCCCTGGTCGGCCGCGGTCGCCCCGCCCGGCCCAGGCGACGCCGCACCGCGCTGCGGCGACCGCTGCGGAGGCGGCGGTCATCGCGTTGGTTGAAGACCTGCTCGGCATCGAGGGCGTCGGCGCCGATGATGACTTCTTCGCCCTCGGCGGCGACTCCTTGGTCACCATGCGCCTCGTCGAGGCGGCGCGGCGCCGTCATGGCGTGGAGCTGCCGGCGAGCGCGGTGTTCACCGGATTTACCGCGGCGCAGCTGGCGCGGCTCTTCCCGGCGCCGCCGGGCGCCACGGCGCTGCCCGCCTCGCGCCGCGATGTCGCGCCGTCTTGCCTTGTGCCGCTGCAGGCTGGCGGCGCTGACGAGCCGCTCTTCTTCGTCCACCCGGCGGCCGGCGTGGTCTTCCCCTACGTCGAGCTGTCGCGCTCGCTCCCGGCCTCGCGGCCCTTTTACGGCCTCGCCGCTGCCGGCCTCGATGGACAGGAGCCGCCCGACCCTGACGTGCCGTCGATGGCCAGGCGCTACATCGCCGCGATCCGCACCGTCCAGCCGCGCGGCCCGTATCTTCTCGGCGCCTACTCCTTCGGCTGCTACGTCGCCTTCGAGATGGCGCTGCAGCTCGAGGCCGCCGGCGAGGAGGTCGCCGCCCTGGTGCTCGTCGACGAAGGCGCACCGCTCGACGGCCACCGCCCGACGGTGCCGATGATGGCTCGGCTCATCTTCGGCCGCGCCGGCCGCAGCCTCGGCAAGCACCTGCTCGACTACGTGCGCGACCGCGGCCGAGATCGCCTGCGCGCTCTCGGTGCGCCGTCGCTCGGACCGGCGTCGCTGCGGCGCTGGCTCGAAGGCGGGGCCGACCTGGGCCTCGACGCCCTGCTCGAGCGCCTGGCGATGGCGACCTTGCTGCCCGATCAGGCGCACGCCGTGGCCCTCGACCTGCCGGCGATGCGGCCGATGTTCGAGCTGCTCAAGCTGCACCTGCGCCACACCCTGACCTACACCCCGCAAGGCACCATCGCGGCGCGTGCCACCCTGCTGCGCTCCAGCTGGGTCGATGAGCGGCCGAGCTGGCTGTCTGGCGACGTTGACTATCGCTACGGCTGGGGCGCTCTCTGCCGCGGCGGCGTCGAGGACGTCACCATCCCAGGCGACCACCTCGCCGTCATTCGCCAGCCCCACGTCAAGGTCTTGGCCGCGGCGGTGGAGGCCAGCTTGCAGCGCGCCAGCGAGCCGCGCAGGTCTCCGAGCCCGGCAGCCACCGCACAGGACAGCGCCGTCGCCGCCTCACCGACCCGACCGCCAGACGGTCCACGCTGAGGCGCAGACTCCGGCGTCGTCGACCGCTCCGCCCAACGCGACGACGCGAGCCCGGTGGCCTACCGCTACGCCAGCGCCGGCGTGGGCGTGCACCACTGTCCGTCTCCCGCCCGGCGCAGCGCCCCGGTGATCGTGCGCCAACTCGGCAGCGAGCAAGAGGAAAGCCACAGTGGCAGGCGCTGGCACGACCGTTGCACCCTGCTACCGGCGCGCCGGGCACGCCCGCCTCGGCCGCAGGAGCCGAAATGACGACGCAGCGACCCTTCCCGCAGCCCATCCGGAGCGCTCGGCGCCGAACCGCGCTCGGCAGCCTGTGCGCCCTCCTCGCCCTCGCAAGCGGCTGCGCCGCCTTCGCGCCGCCGATCCGCGGTGACAGCTTGGCCGTGGCGGCGCCTGGCGGCCGGACCGAGGCGACCGTGCACGGCCTGCGTGTCCAGGGCGGCGCTTGGCAGGGTGACCTCCGTCTGCCCATGCGCGGCGTCACCGACGACCTCGAGATCGGCTTCTTCGGTCACAATGTGCCCGGCGAGGGCACCGAGGGCTTTACGATGGCAAGCGTCGGCTGGCGGCACCGCGAGGCCTTGTCGCTGGCCCTCCAGCTCAGCGCGGCGGCTGGCGGTGGCCTCGGCGTCGGCGGACACGGCCAAGGTTGGCCAGAGGGCGCGATCGAGTGGGCGGCGGGCGGCTACCTCGACGTCGGCCTCGCCTACGCCTTGCGCGGCTGGGTGCGTCCTTACGCCATGGCGCGCCTGCAGCACACCGTCGGGCTCAGCAGCCCCAACGACCCGCAGCACGCCGGCGCCGAGCTGCCGCGGGCCCCGAGCACGAGCTGGGCCACGGCCGCCCTAGGCGTGCGCGCTGACTTTGGGCCGGCGCTCGTCGGCCTCGGTTGGGGCTGGACGCGCGGCTTCACGCCGGACGATCGCCTCGACTTCAGCGGCCTCTCCGTCAGCGCCGGCATGGGCTTCTGAGGCCAGGAGCGGTCGCCCGACGCCGACCCGCGCCCGTGCGCTTGGCGACACGTCATCGACCCCACCGCCGCTCCAGCGCCTTGAAGCGCCGCTCGATCTCGGTCATCGTGGCGAGCTCGACGGCGCCACAGCCCGCGCCGCGAGGAGGCGCCATGATCGCCGCCCCCTTTTCGCTGACGCACTGGATCGCCGACAACCGCCACCTGCTGGTGCCGCCGGTCGCCAACCGCAACCTCTACAACGAGGGCGGCTTCATGCTCTTCGTTGTCGGGGGGCCGAATCAGCGCACGGATTGGCACATCGACCCGCGCGAGGAGCTGTTCTATCAGATCGAGGGCGACATGCTCCTGCGCGTCGTCGACGACGGCGCCTTCGCTGACATCTGGATCCGCGAGGGCGAGCTGTTTCGACTGCCGCCGATGGTGCCGCACTCGCCGCAGCGCTTTGAGGGGACCCTCGGCGTGGTCTGTGAGTATGCCCGTGACCCCGGCGAGTTCGACGGCGTCCGCTGGTATTGCCAGGGCTGCGGCGCGGTCTTGCACGAGCAGTGGGTGCAGATGCTCGATACGACGACGCAATTGGCGCCGATCTTCGAGGGCTTCTACGGCGACGTCGCGGCGCGGACCTGCGGCGGCTGCGGGGCCGTCCACCCTGCACCGGGCCGCTAGAATCGGCCCTTGGCGTCGCTTGGGCCACCTGGGCCGCCTTGGCGCTTCAGCGCACGTAGATCCAGTGGCGCAAGGTGCCCCAGCCGCCGCCGCCGTTGGCGCCGTTGCCGCAGCCGGCGATGGTCGTCTCGGGGGTGTTGCGGCAGCGGCAGGCGTTGCAGTTGTAGCCCTTGCCCCAGATGGTCACGGCGCCGCCGCTGCAGTCCCAGTTGCAGCCGATGCCGGCGCCGAAGACGGTGGCGCCCTTGTAGACGCCGAAGCAGCCGTTCTCCTCGTTGCCGCAGGAGCCGCCGGTGCCGCCGATGCGCACTTGGATGCCGGTGTCGCAGTGCGGGCCGCCCTGCGCCGTGGTCTGGAAGCCCTTCTTTGGGGAATTGTAGCAGGTCTGCTGCGTGACCGTCGACTTGATGACCACCGGCTGCGCGCCGTCGTCGACCTCCACGATCAAGACCTCTTGCCACGACAGCTCGTGGCGGGAGTCGAGGTTGGCATAGGCGGTCTCGGCGTACTCGCTGACCTTGGTCCAGCCGCCGCCGGCGACCTCCATGTTGCAGGTCACCTGGAAGGCCGCCTTGCCGCCGAAGCCGTCCGGATCGATCCAGAAGACGCCGCTCTTGGCGCCGGCGACCTTCTGCGCGATTTCCTTGCAGCTTGACGCCGAGTTGGCCTCGCTGCTGGGGATCCCGACGCTGATCGGGAAGAGGCCCGCGCCGGTGCAGACCTGGATCGCCGTGCCGTCCCAGTAGATCGTGCCGCGGTGGTTGTCGTCGCAGACCAGCTTCGCGGTCTCACCCTTGAGCAGCGTCACGCCGTCGCGGACGATCAGCCGGCCGTCGAGCCGGACCTTCTGGTTCGACAGGGTGCCGACGCTGATCGACCAGTCGACGATGACGCCATCGGTCTTGGCTTTGGTGTTGCAGAGCGCCTCGTTGCCCGGCACTTGCGGCAGGCAGAACGCGACGTCTTTGACCTTGAGCGTCCAAATGCCCTTCGGGTTTTGGCCGACCCAGGCGTTGATATCGCCCTGCTTCATCGCCACCTTGGGCGTCTCAAAGACCAACGACTTGGCGTCCTTGGGTCCGCACGGATCGCACAGGACGTAGCCGACCTTCTTGTCGTCGGGCGGCAGCAGAGAGATCGAGACCATGGAAAGATCGGTGTTGGTGACCTCGAGCTTGAGCGAGATCGTTTGCGCCACGCCGATGTCCGGGAAGACGAGCTCGCTGACGCCGTCGCCGCCTGTGTTGTCTGGGACCGCGACGCCCTTGTTCTTGGCCGTCACGGTGTCCTGAAACTGATTGTGCAACAGCTCGTTGCTGACCTCGTTGAGGCCATCGGGCGGCAAAGCCGCGCCCGCAGCCTTGCATTGCAGTTTGCCGTCGCTGGCGATTCCGATGACGACCTGGCCGTTCGGGCAGGATCCGGCCGGTATGCCGATGCCGGTCAGCTTGCTGCCGTCTCCGACGAAGGCCGCCGCCGTCACATTCTTGGCCACGAGGTCGCCGGTCAGCGTCGCGTTTTTGGCCTTGACTGAGTTGCCGGCGAGGTCGAGGTCGCCGTCGAAGGCCAGCTCCGCGACCGAGACGCAGCCGGTGCAGACGAGATCCAGCGCCGCGCCGCCCTTGGTGCTGCTGCCGGCGTAGTTGAAGCCGACCTTCGCCGCCGCGATCGCGCCGTTGCTCAGCGCGTCGCCGCCGATGCAGCCGCTGCAGGCCACGCTCTGCGCGGCCGCCGCCAAGATGGCGAATGGCGCCGAATCCAAGGGCCGCCGCGGCAGCTCGGGATCGCTGCCCACCTGCACGCCGATGAAGGGCGTCTGCAGCGTGGCGAGTACGGCAGGATCGAGGTCCTTGCCGGCGCTGCCCAGGCGATGGTGGAAGCGTCCGCCGGTGACCTGAATGTCGATCGGCCCCTCGCTCCAGGCCGCCACGCCGCCGACCTGCGCGGGGTAGAGGGCGAAGGTGACCTTCTGCAGGCCGTCCACCGCTGGAGCGCCGCCAGACGCCGTGAGGACGCCCTCAACGATGGCGACCCGGGTCAGCGCGGGCAGGGCGACCGGGGTCCACAACAGGGCGGCAGCGAGCGGCCAACCGAGTCGCCATGCGCGGGTCGTGCGGGCGTGGGGTATTAGGGTCTGCGACTGAATGGACATTCGAGCCTCCGCTGGGCGCTCGGGCGCCCTCGGGGATGCGCGTCCGGCCAGCGATCGCGGTCAACACCGCGTCCCGTTGTGCATATACGACCTGGGCTAGGACTGGGCGCCGGCTCCCTGAAGCAGCGGCGCGAGCTCACCGGACCGGTGCATGTCGAGCATGATGTCGCAGCCGCCGACCAGCTTGCCGTCGACGTAGAGCTGCGGGATCGTGGGCCAGTTGCCGTAGACCTTCACGCCCTCGCGCACCGCACCGTCGGCCAGCACGTTGACGGCCTGAAAGGGCACGCCGACCTCTTGGAGCACTTGCGACACACGGGCAGAGAAGCCGCACATGGGGAAGCTTGGGGTTCCCTTCATGAACAAGACCACAGGGTTGGAGTTGACGATCCCGTCGATGCGCGCGATCGCATCGTCGACCTCAGCGTGGCCGGTGCGGGGGAGGGTAGCGGACTCACTCATGGCGCTCTCCAAGACGCCGCGGCGGGCGGCGCGGTCGATGGGCGGGCGGCGGCGTCGGGGCCACCGCCTTGCGGGTTGGTTAGGACGCGACCGTCGCCCGTGTACGCAGCGCTAAGGCGTGGATCTCACGGCCTACGCGAGGCCCGAGGCTGTCATACACGAGCCGATGTTGTTCGATGCGGCTGAGGCCGGCAAAGCGACTCGAGGCGATCTCGACCTCGAAGTGGTCGTCGGTGCCTGTGGTGTCGCGCACTGTCAGCTCAGCGTCTGCGAACGTTGCCTGCAGTGTCTCTTCGATAAATTGGCCGATGGGTCCCAACTCTGGCCTCCCGTCGCGTCGTGGCCGGCGACGCCCCGTCGCTCGCCCGGCGGTCGCGCACCTTCCTCTTCCGCGCCTGTCGATGCAAGGGGGAGGCCTCGAAACCTGCATGGCGACGAGTGAACTTGGGCCGCGACGCCGCGCGTGACGGCGCCCTGGGCGATGCCAAGCCCTCGGCCGAGGCGAGCTGCCCGAGGCCTCGGTCGGGTGGGCGGACCGGTGGCATCGCCGCGCAAGGGCTGGTAGGCTCGGGCCGCCGGTGACGCCGGCAGGAGGAGCCATGTTCGCGACCGCTCGCCGCCCGTCTCCCTCGAAGCGCCGCGCCCTGCGGGCCCTGACGCTGGTGCTCGGCGTCGCGCCGGCGCTTTTCGCTTTTCGGCCCTTCACGCCGATCGAGTCGGTCTGCGAGAAGTGCGACGACAAGGGCGATCGCATCACGCTGCAAGACGGCGCGGTGATGGTCGCCAAGGTCGTCGGCAAGAACCAAGACGGCTATATCCTGCAGCGGTTCGGCGAGTACCGCTTCGCGCAGTTCCGCGAGATCACCCGCATTGACTTCCAAGGCGGCGCCGAGCCGAAGGGCCTCGACGGCTTCGATCAGATCTTGCTGCGCAACGCTGAGCAGACCGTGCTTTTTGGCACGTTGTTCCAGATCGAGGCCGGCAAGCCGCTGGCGGTGCGCAGCCAGCGCGGCGAGGTCTATACGGTCTCCGCCGAGCAGGTGCTGGTCTACTACCTGCGTGGCAAGCGCCGCGCGCCGACTGCGGCCCAGACGCCGTAGCCGTTGGCCGAGATCTCGGCGTCCCCGCCCAGCCATTGGCTCCGCTTGGCGCCGGTGCAATGGAAGGTCGCCACGCGGCGCCGCTCTCCCGGCTAGAGGTGGCATGGCCGAGGCTCGCCTCCACCTCATCGCTCAGCTCAGCGGCGCTGGCTCGGCGTCGCGCCGCGACCTCGCCGCCCTCGCCGATGACGTCGTGGAGCCCTTGCTTGAGGCCCTCGAGCAGACACGCGCCCCGCTCGCTCTCCGCATCGAAGGCACGCTCTGGGAGTACCTGGAGGCAGAGCGCGAGTCGCTGATCGATCGGCTGTCGCGCCTGGTCGGCGAGGGCATCGTCGAGCTGGTGGGCGGCGGCTTCTACGCCCCGATTCTGGCGCTGCTGCCCTCGCGCGACGCCGTTGGTCAGCTCGAGATGGCGGCCGGCTGCTTCGAGCGGCGCACCGGCGTCCGGCCAACGGGCGCCTGGCTCGATGAGGGGGTGTGGGAGCCGCACCTTTGCGAGATTTTGGCCGACGGCGGCGCACGTTGGACTGCGCTGCCCGAGGCCATGCTGCGCACCGCCGCCGTCGACGGTGTGCCTCGGGGCTGGTACGTCACCGAGCACGCCGGTCGGGCGATAGCCGTGCTGCCGATCGACCGCGCCTTCGGTCGGCTCTTTGGACAAGGCGACGCCGAGGCCGCCTGCGCCGAGCTGCTGCAGCGTGCCCAGCGTGCGGCGCCGAGCGATCCGCGACCGCAGCGACTTCGCAATGGCGCGACGATGGCGGCGTGGACCTGGGCGGGACCGGCCCATGCGCTGGCGGCGGACGGCGAAGCGCGAGGGTTGCGTCGCCTGCTCGCCGCGATGGAAGCGCTGAACCCTTCGGCCCGCGGCGACGCCCTGGCCGCCGGCGCCGACGTCGCAGGCGCTGTGGCCGACGACAAGCGCGGCGCCGGCCCGGCGACCTTGGCCCTGGCGCTGCCGCGCGACACCCTGGATCGCTGCCCGAGCAGCGGTCGGGTCTACCTCGCCAGCGGCATCGACGCCGACCTGCTGGTGCAGACCATCGCGCCGTGGCGCCTCGACGGCTTCTTCGCGCGGCGCGGCCTGCTGGTGGCGGCGGGTGACTCGCAAGACGGCGCTGAAGACTGGCTGCGCGCCGGCCTCTGGCAGGCCTACCTCGCGCGGTACGGCGAGGCCGATCGGCTCCACAAGCGCATGGTCGAGGTCTCCCGCCGCTTCGCCGCCGCCGAGCGGGTCATGCGCAACGGCGGCTTTCGCGCCATGAGCCAGCTGGTGCAGCCTCGGCGGGCGCTCTATCGCGGGCAGCGCGGCGCGGTCTACGGCTGGGGCCACGCCGCCGGTCTGCACGACGCCGACCTGCGCGCCGCCGCCCACGCCGCGCTGGCCGAGGCCGAGGTCGCGGTCGACGCCATGGTCTGCGAGCCGGGCCCCTTCCTGGAAGTCGCACTGCGCGACCACTTCGCCGAGCTCGAGACGGCGATCCTGCTGCGCAACCGGAACCTCCGCGCGCTGCTGCGACCTAGCCACGGCGGCGTGCTGGCTGGCCTGGAATTGGTGAGCGCAGGCGCAGCCTTGCACGACACGCTGACCCGCCGCCGCGAGCACGGCCAACCGCCTGACGCCGCCGTCGATGGCCATGAGCGGGCCTGGCTCCACGACCGCTTCTTGCCGGCGCGCGCGGCGCCAAAAGTCCCGCACGGCGCCGGCTGGATGGACGACAGCGAGGAGCGGGGCGATCTGCTGCATGCCCGCTATCGGACGCTGGACGTCCAGACTCAGGGCCGGGGCGCTGACGAACGGGCGGTGCTGACGCTCTGCAGCGACGGCCGCGTCGCTGGCGTCGGTCCAGGCGGTGGCGATGTCGCCGTGACGCTCGTCAAGACGATCGCCATGGCCGCCGACGCCGACTTGCTCGAGGCGCGCTGGACCATCGACTTCGAGCCCGCCCCGGCGACGCCGCTGCGCTTCGCGGTCGAGGTCAACGCCAGCCTCGGCACCGGCTCGCCTTTGGCCGGCTTGTTGCGCTGGCAGGGCGGCGCCGCCGATGTTCGCAGAAGCCAACGTTTGGAGGGCCTGCGCGCCTGCGACCTCGAGCACGTGCGCGCCCGCGTTCGGCTGCGCTTCGACCGCGCCGTCACCCTTGAGACCTGCCCGATCGAGACGTTGGCGCAGCCGGTCGGTCAGCCGCCACGGACCTGCTTCCAAGGCGTCGCCATGCTGTTCGCCGTCGACGTCGCCGCCGGCAGCGCGCAGGTGCGGCTGGCGCTGCAGATCGAGGTCGCGGCGCGCCAACGGCCACCACGAGCGCCGGGTACGCCCGCCGGCGGCAACGAGCGCTAGTCGCCCTGGCGCAGGACGTCACTCCCGCTGCTGTTCGGAGCAGCCGATGGCGCTTCCACGCGCTAGGCGTCCGCTCCTGGCTGAATGCCGCGAGTGGCGCCCCTTTGCGCGGATGTGGCGGCGGGTCATGGCCGGGGGCGGAGCGGGCTGGTCGGCTGGACGGCAGAGCGGCAGAGCGGCAGAGCGGCAGAGCGGCAGAGCGGCAGAGCGGCAGAGCGGCAGAGCGGCAGCGCGGCAGCGCGGCAGCGCGGCGGGTCGGCTGGCGGGCGCAGCGCGGTGGCGAGCGGCGCCAAGCCGCCAGACGGACTCAGCCGGGATTGGCTTGGCCGTCGATGGCGCCAAGCACCTGACGGATGCGGGCGTCGGCCTGGGCGATGTTCTCTTCGTCGCCGCTGATCCAGAGCCGGCCGAAAGCGCCGAAGGTGACGATCTCCAGGATGCGGATGTCGGCGTGCTTCTCGGCCTCGTTGGCGGCGACGAGGGCGTAGCCGGCGGGGTGCACCTCGAGCGTGTACAGCGTCTCGCCCTGGCGGATCATGTCGCCGTGGCGCATGCGGTTGATCAGCTGCGTGTGGTAGCCGGTGACGCCGGTCAAGCGCTCGGCCGAGGTGATGCGTGGCTTGAGGCGAGCGCTCTCTTTGATTTCATAGAAGGCCAGCAGGGCGTCGGCGGCGGCGCGGATCTGGCCGCGATCGTCGTGGTGGACCTCCAGCATGCCAAAGTCGCGCTCGACGATCTGCATCCCCGGGATGACGCTGGTCGACTTGAGGATGGTGTCGGTCACGCGGTTGATCGACATGCCTGGAGCGACCTCGACGAGCAGGGCCGCTTGCTCCTCGACTGGCAGGAAGCCACGGGCGACCGTCGCGATGAACGACGCCGTCTGCGGCTGCAGCGAGTCGATGATCGAAAAGGTGCGAAGCGCGATCTGCTCAGCCATCTCTGCCCCCGTCGGCGCGGTCTTGCACCGCCAGCCCCGGATTGTCTGGTAGGTGGGGGGCGGTTGCAAGGGGGACCGGGTCGCGCCCGCCGCGCCAGCGCCTCGACAGAGATGCGCCGGCCCGTCGAGCCGTGACTTCCAGCCGCGATGTGGTAGGCTCTCGCGCCGCGTGGGTATGGCCGCGCGCCCCGGAGGTCCATGCCACCCGCCACGCCGCCGCGGTTGACCCGGCGCTCGACGCAGCTCGCCTGCGCTGGCGGCGCCCAGCGCCGCTGGCCCAACCTCGTCGCCGTCGCCGTGGCCGTCGCGTCTCGGCGCTTGGCGCTCGCCGTTGGGGTGC
>SXNM01000467.1 GCA_005777155.1 Pseudomonadota bacterium
AGGGCCCTGGTCACCGCCGCCACGCCGCGATCCGGCTGGACGCCTTGGCACGACGCCCGCGCCGCTGGTCGCTGGCGGCGCCGCTAGCAGCGCCCCGACGCAGCCGCCTTCAGGCGCCCGCGCCCCCGACCGCGGCGCGCACCAGGAGGCCATTGAAGCGGCGGCGTCGCGCTATCAGATCCCTGCCGATCTGGTCCGGGCGGTGATCCAAGTCGAGAGCGGCTGGAATCCGCAGGCGCAGTCTGTCGCCGGCGCTGTGGGCCTCATGCAGCTGCTGCCGGAGACCGGGCGGGCGATGGGCGCCGAAGAGCTCCGCGACCCCGCCCAGAACATCGCCGCCGGGACGCGCTTCTTGCGTCTGCTGGCGAATCGCTTCGACGGCGACCTGGTCAAGGTCCTCTCGGCCTACCACGCCGGCGGCACCCGGGTATTGCGACGCGAGGCCACCCCGTTCGCCGCCACGGACTCCTACGTGCGCAAGGTCCTCGGCGTCTACTACGCGCTACGGGACGGATAGGCCCATGCCAGCGCTGCGCCTCGACGACGCACGAGCGCCGGTCAGACGCCGCCGCATCGGGGTCGGCCTGCGGCGCGGCGTCGGGTGCTGCGGCGCTGTTCTACTCGCCGCGGCGTGCCTGTGGCTGCTGGGCTGCGACGACACGCTGCTGCCCTTGGGCGCCGCTTGCACAACCAACGCTCAGTGCCAGAGCGCGTTTTGCCTGGAGCACGCCACCGACCTGCAACCGGCGAGTAAGCGCCTCTGCGCCGCGCCAGACGGCGACGCCGACGGTGATGGCCTCACCAACTACGCCGAGGCGTTGTGCGGCAGCGCCGCTTTTGGCCCCGACAGCGACGGCGATGGCCTCGACGACGCCGCCGAGTACGGCGCGGTGGCCGGACAGCCGCGGGATCGCGACGGCGACGGGCGGCCCGATCTCATCGAATCCGACCACATCGACAGTGACGCTGACTGCCTTCGCGACGCCGACGACCCCGCCAACTTGACACCGGCGAGCGGGCCAGAGCTGGCCATGGCAGTCTGCGTCCTCGGCGTCTGCCGCGACCACGCGACGGCCGCGGTCTGCGAGGCTGGCGCCGTCCGCTGCCTGCTGCCGGCCAGCGCCGGCTTTGAGCCCAACGGCGAGACCCGCTGCGACGCCCTCGACAACGACTGCGACGGCGAGACCGACGAAGACCTGGAGGGCAAGGCTGGGCCCGGCTGCGGCGCCACCGGCGTCTGCCTGGGCGCCGCGACCTCGCGCTGTTATAACGGCAACTGGCTCTGTAACCTCGCGCTATTGCCAGACTACGAGCCGATCGAGGGAAGCTGCGACGGGCTCGACAACGACTGCGATGGCGGCACGGACGAGCTCCCGGTCTGCGACGACGAGATCGCGTGCACCATCGATGTCTGCGACGCGACGCTCGGTTGCGGCCACTGGGCGGCGAACGATGTCTGCTTCGACGGCCATGACTGCACAAACGACGTCTGTGATCCGCTGGCCGGCTGCCGCTGGCTGCCGCGCGTTGGCAGCTGTGACGACGGCAACCCGTGCACCATTCACGAGTCGTGCCTCGGCGGGCTGTGCAAGGGCGGTACTAGCACCGACTGCGAAGACAACAGCTCGTGCACCGCCAACCCCTGCGATCCCAAGTCTGGCTGCCTGGCGCTGCCGGTCTCGCCTGGCTCGGCCTGTGACCCCAAGCAGCCTTGCCAACAAGCTGGGGCCTGCGAGAAAGGCGCCTGCGTCGCCACGGTGGCCAAAGACTGCGCCGACGGCAACGACTGCACTGCCGACGCCTGCGACGCCGCCACCGGCGCCTGCAGCCACAGCCAAGCCACCGGCGCCTGCGACGACGGCAGCGAGTGCACCGAAGACGACGCCTGCATCGGCAAGGCCTGCATCGGCGTACCGCTGCCCACTTGCTGCACTGAGGCCATCGACTGTGTCGACGGCAACGGCTGCACCACCGACGTCTGCTCCGATGGCAAGTGCAGCTACCTGCCACCGACGCCCGGGGCCCTCGTGGCCTGCGATGACGGCAACCTCTGCACGAACCTCAGCCAGTGCGCGGGGACGCTCTGCGTGGGCGTCGCGCTGACCTCCTGCGATGACGGCAACTTGTGCTCCGTGGACGTCTGCGTGTCGGGCAGCGGCTGTGGCAACAAGCCCCTCGGCGACGGCGCCAGCTGCGACGACGGCAACGCCTGCAATGGCGTGGCGCTCTGCAAATTCGGAGTATGCGAGGCAGGATCCAAGCCGACCTGTGACGACGCCAACCCCTGCACCGACGACGCTTGCCTGGCGCCGACGGGCTGCAAGTTCAGCGTGACCAACGGCGCCTGCGACGATGGCAGCCTCTGCACGCGCCAGGACGCCTGCCAGGGCGGGAGCTGCAAGGGCGCGCCGCTGCTGTGTAACGATGACGTGGTCTGCACTACCGAGCACTGCGATCCGGTCGTGGGCTGCGTTTACCCGCCTGGGACCGGCAGCTGCGACGACGGCAACGCTTGCACCAAGGCCGACACCTGCGACGGCGGCGCATGCGTGGGCAAGCTGCTGGTCTGCAACGACGGCGCCGCCTGCACCGTGGACGCCTGCGTCGGCGGCGCCTGCAGCTTCGACCCTGCGCCCTTGCAGGACCACGCCTGCGGAGACGACAGCGCCTGCACCGGCGCCGAGACCTGCGTCGGCGGCAGCTGCAAGGCCTCCATCGTCATCGACTGCGAGGACGGCAACGTCTGTACGGGCAGCGTCTGCGACAAGAAGACCGGGCGCTGCCAGCAGTCGTCTGTGGCCGGCGGCTGTGTCACCGCGACCGGCTGCGCGTCCGACGCCAGCTGCAAGGCCGGGGTCTGCATCGGCGTCGCGATCGCCGGCTGCTGCGCAAGCGTCAACGCCTGCCAGGACCAGAACGCCTGCACGCTCGATAGCTGCGAGAAGCCTGCTGGCACCTGCATGCACCAGCTCTTGGTCGGCGTCGCTTGCAATGACGGCTCGGCCTGCACGCTCGGCGACAGCTGCGTTCAGGGACTGTGCCGCGGCGGCGTGCCCTTGGCCTGCGACGACGGCAACGCCTGCACGGAGGATCTCTGCCTGCCCAAGGCCGGCTGCCAGCCCCAGCCGCGCCCCTTTGCGCCCTGCGTCGATGGCGATCTCTGCAACGGCGCTGAGGTCTGCGCCGGCAGCGCCTGCTCGGCCGGCGTCGCGCTCAATTGCAACGACGGTCAGGCCTGCACCGCCGACGCCTGCGCCGCCAAAACTGGCTGCCAGTACAGCGGCCTCGGCGGCCAGCTCTGCGACGACGGCAGCGAGTGCACCAGCTCGGACACCTGCGACTCCGCTGGCGCCTGCAAGGGTCAGCCGGTGGTCAGCGCCAGCTGCTGCAGCCAAGACGCCGAGTGCGACGATGGCTTCGCCTGCACCAAGGACCACTGCGACGTCGCCAAGCACCACTGCGTGCGCGTCGCCTGGCCTTGCCTCGACGAAGGACCATGCTCAGTGCGCGCCTGCCTCGACGGCGCCTGCATCAGCCAGTCGCGCTGCGCCAGCCCCTGGCTGCACGAGGCGCGGTTTGAGGGCAAGGCGCAGCCCGCTGGCTGGAGCTTGCCGGCCGGGCCGCTCGGCACCTTTGTCCAGCACCTGCCGACGACGCCGCTGGCCGAAGGCGGCAAGCAGGCCTTGCACGTCGGGCTCGGCGTCGGCGTCGCCAGCGCCCGCCTGCCGCCGCTGCACCTAGCGCCAGGCGCATACGCGCTCCGCATGCAGGCCCACGTCGACGCCGACGGCGGCTGCAGCGGCGGCACCTTGCAGGCCATGCGGCAGGCGTCGCCGCTCGGGGCGCCGATCTGCCCGAGCGCTCAGGCCCAAGCTGTGCAGCTGCCCTTTGACGTCACGTCTGGATCGCCGCAGCTGCTGGAGCTGCGCTTCACCGCCAAGGGCGTCGTCGACGCTGACCGCGGGGCCTGGATCGACGACGTCTATGTCATCGCTTTGCCGGCCGCCGCCTGCAGCTGCCCCGTCGCGCCGTGAGGGACGCGAGGCGCCGGCGGCGGCTGCGGACCCGCCTGACGGCG
>SXNM01000040.1 GCA_005777155.1 Pseudomonadota bacterium
GAACGCCGGCCTGTCAAGCCGGAGGTCGCGGGTTCAAGTCCCGTCCACTCCGCCAAGAAGGCGCCGAATCCTCCGGGGTTCGGCGCCTTCGGCGTTTATGGCCTTGCAGACGACGCCGGCCACGCCACGCCACGCGACGCGACGCGACGCGAAGCCACGCCACGCGACGCGAAGCCACGCCACGTCACGTCACGTCACGCCACCTCACGCCACCTCACGCCACCTCACGCCACGCCACCTCGTATCAGGTCACGTCGCGTCTCGGATGAGCCCCAGCCAGAGGCGGCCAGATCCTTCAGCGTCGTTCACAGCCTGCGCTGCCTCAGTAGGGCATCAGGGTCGTCGCGTAGAGCGTCGGAGGGCTCACCGCGTCATCTGCGCTCGGACTCGCCAGCCTCACGATGGGCCGCCGGCCAGCCCAGCGGGCGATGCGGTCGTCGATTCGCACGCTGCCGTTGCCGACCTCAAGCAGGGCCGTCACCTCGGACAGTGGGCGCCCTTCAACCTCGCCAGGCGCGCCGTCAGAGTCGCCGAGCACCACGGCTCGCAGCGACAGCTCAGGCTCGGGGACGCGGGCCAACTCGAGCTGCATGCGGCCGAGGGTGTCCAGCAGGTGGTGGATCATGCCGCGCTCGTCGTGCCCACAGGGGACGAGCAGGTCGAACGTCGCGCCGCCGGCGTTGCGCACCACAGCGCCGAGGCGAATCAGCTCGTCCAAGCTGCCGGCGATGAGGTGGCCTGCGATCTCGCCGATGGCGCGCGGCCCGTACTGCGTGCCGCCGCCGTCCGCCTGCCGCACCTCGAAGATCGCGCGGATGCTGCGCGGTGGCTCGCCGCGCTCGGCAACGGGCGGGGCCAGCTCTGGGCGCCGTGGCGACCTTGCGACCTCGGCGACCGGGTCTCGGTGGACGAGCCGTCCGGGCGATGTCGGGCGCCCAGTACCCGGCACCAGGCCCATCGACGCGTCGCGCATCGCCTGCCGAATCTGACGAAGCTGCTCTCGGGCCGCACGCGCTGACGGCAAGCGCCGGTGTGCGTCCTTCTCCAACAGGCAAGCGACCCACGCCTCGAGGCCCGGCGGCAAAGCGACATTGGGAAGGCGCTTTTGCAGCGTCGGCGGCGCTGAGAGCGCTTGGTGCTGGCACAGCTCGATCGGCGACTCGGCCGTGAAGGGCGGATCGCCCGTCAGCAGCTCAAAGGTGAGGCAGCCGACCAGGTAGAGGTCGGCACGGCCATCGAGCGCATTGCCGCGCACCTGCTCGGGGCTCATGAAGGCTGGCGTGCCGAGCACCACGAAGTCCTCGCCGTGCTCCATCGGACCCGGCGGTTGGGCGATGCCAAAGTCGAGCAGCTTGATCTGCCCCGGCGCGCCGCCCTCGACCAACATCACGTTCTCAGGTTTGACGTCGCAGTGGACGACCGCGGCGTCGTGGCAAGCGGCCAGGGCAGCCAGCAGGCTGTCGAGGACGCGCAGACCCAACTCCATCGGCAGGCCGGACTTCTGGCGGACGACGCGCTCGCGCAGGGTCTCGCCGGCGACGTACTCCATCTCGATCAGCAGGGCGCCGTCGCTGGTCGGCCCAAAGCGGTGCAGCGCCGCCACGCCGGGGTGGACCACGCCGCGCATCAACCGTGCCTCGCGCAGAAAGCGCTTGGCGCTTGCGGCGTGGGTGGCGTAGCGGGCGTTGAGCAGCTTGAGCGCCACCCGTTTGCCGCTGACGGAGTCGACGGCGCGCCAGACTGTGCCCATGCCGCCGATGCCGAGCCGCGTCTCGAGCACGTACCGGTCGTCGACGCGATCGCCAGCCTTGCCTTCGAACGGCCGCACCAACTCCAATGGGCCGCCGTCGTTGGGGCACTTGCGCCGCATGCCGCGGAAATGCTTGCCGCAGCCCCGGCAGAACAGCAGATCCTGGCGCATCTCTGCGACGTCCATTGTCGGTCCCCAAGGGGCTATCACGCGAGTCGGAGGGCCCCTGGCGACCCTAGCCGGGTGGCAGGGCGGCGCAAAAAATCCGATCGACCGACGCAGATTTGCCGGTGCGGCGTTCAGCGCTACCGGCCACCTTGCAAGCGCGGCCGACCTGCGCTTTCCTGCGCTGTCATGCGATTGCTCTTGACCAACGACGATGGAATTCACGCCCAGGGTCTGCAGCTGCTCGCCGAGCTGGCGGCGCCCTTCGGCGAGGTGCTCGTCGTGGCGCCCGACACCGAACGCAGCGGTTCCTCGCACGCGATTACGCTGTATCGGCCCCTGCGCCTGCGTCCGGTGCGCCCGGGCTGGTTTGCCTGCGACGGCACACCGACCGACTGCGTCCACCTCGCCATCAACCAGCTGAAGGTCAAGCCCGACCTCGTGCTCTCGGGCGTCAACCCGGGCCCCAACCTCGGCCACGACGTGCTGTACTCCGGCACCGTCGCCGCCGCGCTCGAGGGCGCGCACTGGGGCGTCCCAGCGGTGGCGCTCTCGCATTGCACCGGCGATGAGGCCGCGCTTGAGGGCCTGCGCCCGCGGCTACCGGCGCTGCTCGAGCGCATCATCCCGCTGGCGCTGCAGCATGGCCGCACGCTCAACGTCAACCTGCCGGCCGTCGATAGCGGGCCATGGCAGGGCCTGCGCGTCTCCAGGGTCGGCGCGCGCCACTACAGCAACGAGGTTCATGAGCGCAAAGACCCGCGCGGCCGCCTCTATTACTGGATCGGCGGCGACAGCGTCACCATGCCCGACATCCCCGGCAGCGACTGCAACGCGATCCTTGAAGGCTACGTCAGCGTCACGCCCCTCGACGACGACCTGACCAACCGCCACGCCCTCAAGAAGCTGGCCGACGCGCTGGCGCTCGAGGCCCCGGAAGGCGAGGTCGATCCGTCCCTCCGCGCCCGCCCCAAACCAGCAAGACCCGAGGAGAACCGCCGATGAGCCTGCAACGAGCCGAGTCCCTCATCCGCACGGTCCCGGACTTCCCCAAGCCCGGCATCGCATTCAAGGACATCGCGCCCATGCTCGGCGACGGCCCCGCCCTGCGCGCCATCACCGACGGGCTCGCCGAGGCAGTCGCAGCCTGGCAGCCCCAGAAGGTCGCTGGCATCGAGTCGCGAGGCTTCTTGTTCGCCGCACCGCTGGCGCGCGACCTCGGCCAAGGGCTAGTGCTTGTCCGCAAGCCGGGCAAGCTGCCCTACAAGACCGTCCGCGAGGAGTACGCGCTCGAGTACGGCACCGACGCCATCGAGATCCACATTGACGCCGTCGCCAAGGGGGAGCGCGTGGTCATCGTCGACGATGTCCTCGCCACTGGCGGCACGGCGGCCGCGACGCAGCGCCTCATCGAGCGCGCCGGCGGCGAGGTCGTCGGCTTCGCGTTCGTCATCGAGCTCGCCTTCCTCGGTGGCAGGGCGCGTTTGGGCACCGACGCCAAGGTCACATCGCTGTTCCGCTACTAGCGACGCGACCCATGATGACCGATCGCGTCGCCAGGCTGCTGTTGATTGGTGGCTCCATGCCCCCCAAAGCCGAAAGGTGCCATCGTTTGGGCTGTCGCACCCTAAAGCCCCGTCCAGCTTGGCGCCTATGACAGCGGGTTGGACCGCCTCGCTGGCCTCCCGCCGCTGCGCCACGCGAAGCACAGCCGGCGCTACGCTCGCCGCTCAGCCCGCGCTAGACTGGTCGCCGAGCGGCCCGACGTGCGGCAAATTTTGAAAAGTGACAGGGAAGTTGGCATCATCATCATGAGGCGGCCTTGCCGTACAGCCGTGGGAGCTCCACCATGACGTGCCCGGACAACGTGGAGCGCCAGCATCGAGGCAGCCTAGGTGGGCGCACGCCAGCATGGCCAGCGGTCGTCGGCGCCTTGAGGCAGGGCGATCGCGGCGATGCAGGCCGCCGCCTCGTCGTCGCCCTGGCGGTCATCGCGGGCTTTGCCGGAGCCGCGGGTTGCGGCGCGCCGCCCTCCGGCGGTGGCGGCCTGCTAGTTGGCGGCAGCGACAGCGCCTCAACCTTTGACCAAATCGATCCCTTCGGCCAAGCGCAAGACGTCCACACGGGCGGCGGCGGCGGCGACGACGGCGATGACGCTGGCGGTCAGGGGAGCGACGACGCCGACCCGGAAGACAGCGAGCCCGCCGACAACGACGCCGTGCGCGCCGGCTCTGGCTGCGAGTTCTCCGCCCAGCCGAGCAAGGGAGAGGCGGGGGCGCCATGCGGCAGCAACGCCGACTGCGACTCCCTGGTCTGCGTCGACGGACCCACCGGCAAGATCTGCACCCGCACCTGCCTGGACTGCTGCCCGGCCGGCATGGCCTGTGAAGCCGCCCCAGCGCAAGACACCGTGTTCGTCTGCATGCCCAAGCTCAAGGCGCTCTGCCGGCCCTGCAGCAGCGACGCCTTCTGCGGCGCCCTGGCCGACGGCGCCCTCTGCATCTCAAGTGGCTTCGACGGCGCCTTCTGTGGCGGCCTCTGCCAACAAGATCTCGACTGCTCCGCCGGGTACGCCTGCCAGCAGAGCCAGGGCGAGAAGGGCAGCGCCAAGCAGTGCGTGCGCATCGACGGCGTCTGTGGCTGTTCGGCCGACGCCATCCTCGACGGCGACTCGACGTCCTGCCTGACCCAAAACGCCGTCGGCGCCTGCTTCGGCAAGCGCGTCTGCGGCCAGAGCGGCCTCTCGGCCTGCGACGCCAAGGTCGCCGTCGCCGAGGGCTGCAACGGCAAGGACGATGACTGCGACGGCCAGACCGACGAGGGCGTAGCCGGCGACGACTGCGCCAGCGCCAACGAGCTCGGCAAGTGCGAGGGCAAGACGACCTGCGATGGCACAGTGCTGGGCTGCAGCGCCAAGACTCCGGCCGCCGAGGCCTGCAACGGTCAAGACGACGACTGCGACGGCAGCACAGACGAGGCGCTCTCCGGCACCGCCTGCGACGTCGCCAACGCCTTCGGCGCCTGCAAGGGCGTGACCACCTGCGACGGCGTCAAAGCTGTCTGCACCGCCAAGACGCCTGCCGAGGAGGTCTGCAATGGCGCCGACGACGACTGCGACGGCGCCAGCGATGAGGGCTACCCCGACACCGATCTCGACCTCTCGGCCGACTGCATCGACGCCGACGATGACGGCGACGGCACCCCCGACAGCGCCGACTGTGCGCCGCTAGACCTCGCGGTCCACCCCGCTGCCACCGAAGCCTGTAACGGCAAAGACGACGACTGCGACGGCGTCAAGGACGAGGTCGGCGCCCTCGGCTGCCAGCCCCACTACCAAGACGTTGACGGCGACGCCATCGGCAACGCCGCCGCGGCCGCCTGTCTCTGCAGCCCAGGTGGCGGATTCACGGTGCTGGTCGGCGGCGACTGCAATGACCTCGACAAGGAGGTCAGCCCCAAGAGCCCCGAGCTCTGCAACGGAAAGGACGACGACTGCGACGACGCGACGGATGAGGCCGACGCCGGCGGCTGCAAGGCCCACTTCCAGGACCTCGACAACGACACCTACGGCGACAGCTCTGTCACGGCCTGCCTCTGCGCCGCCAGCAAGGGCTTTGGCGCCACCAAGGGCGGCGACTGCCACGACAAGGACGACGCCATTCACCCCGGCGCTACCGAGGGCTGCAACTTCAAAGACGACGACTGCGACGGCGCCACCGACGAGCCCGGCGCCTTTGGCTGCGTCGACCACTACGGCGACGCCGACAAGGACGGCTACGGCAAGTTCGGCAACGCCAGCTGCCAATGCTCCCCGACCGACAAGCACCCGGTGTCGCTGGTCGGTGACTGTGATGATGGCGACGCCAACATCTCGCCCAAGGCGACCGAGTCCTGCAACGGCAAGGACGACGACTGCGACAACAGCGTCGATGAGGCCGACGCGCTCAACTGCACAACGCTGTGGGCCGACAGCGACGAAGACGGCTTCGGCAAGACCGGCGACAACAGCTGCCTCTGCAAGCCGAAGTCGCCCTACACCGCGACCAAGGCGGGTGACTGCGACGACACCAAGACCTCGATCTCCCCCGCGGCCCTCGAGTCGTGCAACGGCAAGGACGATGACTGCGACGGCGCCACCGATCCCGCGCTCTCGACCGGCTGCAACGCCTACTTCGTCGATCTCGACAGCGACGGGCAGGGCGACTCCTTCTCGCCCACCAAGTGCCTCTGCGCCCCGACGGCGCCACACCTAGCGCTCAAAGGCGGCGACTGCGACGACAAGGACTCAGGCATCTCGCTCGGCGCCAAAGAGTCCTGCAACAGCAAGGACGACGACTGCAACGGCCTGACCGACGAGCCCGGCGCCATCCAGTGCGCGCCGCACTACCTGGACGCCGACAAGGACGGCTATGGCGTGCAAGGCGTCAGCCAATGCCTATGCAAGCCGCTGGCGCCCTTCAGCGCGCTGGTCGCTGGGGACTGCAACGACTCCATGCCGCAGGTCTCGCCCGCCGCCAAGGAGAAGTGCAACGACGTCGACGACGACTGCAACAGCCAGACCGACGAAGGCGTCGGCAAGAGCACCTTCTACCAGGACCAAGACAACGACACCTTCGGCCTCCCTGGCTCGGGGCAGGCGCTCTGTGGGCCCACGGCCCAGCACAAGGCGCAGAAAGGCGGCGACTGCAACGATCTCGTCGCGACAATTTTCCCAGGGGCCCAAGAGACCTGCAACAACAAGGATGACGACTGCAACGGCCAGATCGACGATGGCGCCGCCGGCAAGGCGACCTACTACTTCGACAACGACGCCGATGGCTATGGCGTCGCCAACAACAGCCAGCAGCTCTGCACGCCGAGCGGCAAGTATACGGCCAAGCTCGCGGGCGACTGCATCGACAGCGACGGCGCGGTCCACCCCGGCGCCGCTGAGGTGAACTGCAACCTCAAGGACGACGACTGCAGCGGTGGCGACCACTGCCCGGTCGCGCACCCCTGCGACGGCAAGTGCGGCAGCCAGAGTCCCCTCGCCTGCTGGTGCGACTCGCTCTGCAAGCAGTTGGGCGACTGCTGCTCGGCCAAAGGCGGCCTGAGCAACAGTTGCTCCGGGTCGACCTGTACCGCCTGCCAGTAGCTTCCGGCCCAGGTCTCTAAGGCGTTTGGGCCGCCCAAGCGCATCTGGTGATCCCACCTCCGTTCGCCTGAGCGCCGGCCGCAGAATGGCGCTGCATCCAGAGCTTCCAGGCCCTCGGCGCGGCTGTGCGCTGGGCTCAGCGAGCCAAGGCTCTGCGCCGCCGGCGACCCCGAGGGAGCGCAAGATCAACGCCGGGTTGCCGCTGCGGCGGCGAGGACCCACGCCGGGCCGCGATTGACAGCCATCCTCCTGGTGTGCCTTACTGCGAGCCGTCAGTCGCCGCGCCGTGATGGCCAAAAGGTCCGCACGTCGCGCGAGAGGTCAGACCCTGGCTCGCGCCGGGGTCACTGACGAGCCGGCGTCGTCGCCTAAGCGACGCGCAGCGGGTCGGGCGGGTGCAGTGCGACCCGCGTGAGGACGGCAGCATGGCCGCGGCCTCGACGCAGCAGGTCCGCGAGCGGGTGGAGCGCGATGAGCCAGTTCGAGGTCATCCGCGATCTGAGCGACACGCTGAAAGAGCTGCTCAAGGAGGCATGCAAGTCCTCCGGCTTCACGACCGTCAGCGTTGGCACAGAAAAGCCCAAGAAAGACAACGTCAAGAACCTGCCGACGGTCAACGTCTTCCTGTATCACGTCGGCTTCGCCCAGAACTACCGCGAGCGCAGCGACGCCTTGGTGTCGACGCACGATCGCGAGGGCAATGTCATCGAGTTCTACCGCGATGGGCCGGTCTACCTGACCGCCAACTTCGCGATCTCCGTCTGGGGCAACTCGCCCAACGAGGAAAACCTGCTGCTCGGTCTGGTGGTCAAGACCTTGCTCGAGAACACGCTGCTCGAGGGCAGCCAGCTCAAGGGCGACTCGTTCTACCCGGACGACAAGGTCAACGTCTATCCAAACTTGCAGGCCGACGCCAACGACACCATGTCGTTCTGGCGCTCGATGAACGAAGAGCTGCGGCCCACGCTCTTCTATTTCATCCGGTTCCGAGTCGAGTCCGATCGCCGCTCTTCGGAGGTCAGAAGGGTTATCGGCCGTGACATCGCCGTGAAGCGCTGAGGCTTCACGCCGTCGCCGCGGTCTTGGTTTCAACCACCGCCTCGTCGCCCCGCCTGAGCGGGGAGTATCGTCGGGGCGCACGTGCAGTGAGGGGAGAGACAGCATGGCTACGTCCTACTTGTCACCTGGTGTCTACGTGGAAGAAGTGGATCGCGGCACCAAGCCGCTCGAGATGGTCGGCACCAGCACGGTCGCCTTCCTCGGCGAGTGCGCGGTGGGCCCGGTCCACGAGCCGATCCTTTGCACCAACTGGTCGCAGTACACCAAGCACTTCGGCGACTTCCAAAACAGCGAGTACCTCGCTCACGCGGTGTACGGCTTCTTCAACAATGGCGGCTCGCGCTGCTTCGTGCTCAACACCGGCACCTTCGAGGACGCCACCAAGAACGCGCCCGAGGGCCGCAAGCCGGCCAGCAAGGCCGCGCTCTACATCGGCAGCGACAACGGCCCGGGCACCCGCACCGGCCTCAAGGCGCTCGAGGACATCGACGAGGTCAACGTCGTCTGCGTCCCCGGCCAGACCGACCCCGTGATCCAGGACGCCGTGCTCACCCACTGCGAGAACATGCGCTACCGGTTCGCCATCCTCGACAGCCCCGAGGTCATCGAGAAGGGCGGCGTCGACAAGCTGCCGAAGCCGCGCGACAGCAAGTACGGCGCCTACTACTTCCCCTGGGTCGAGGTCTACGACCCCTTCAAGGGCAACATCTTCCAGCCGCCGAGCGGCTACATGGCCGGCGTCTACGCCCGCAGTGACGCCGAGCGCGGCGTCCACAAGGCCCCCGCCAACGAGATCGTGCGCGGCGCGATCGGCCTGAAGTACAACATCACCCGCGGCGAGCAGGACCTGCTCAACCCGAAGGGCATCAACTGCATCCGCGAGTTCCCGAACCGCGGCATCCGCGTTTGGGGCGCCCGCACGGTCTCCTCCGACGCCAGCTGGCGCTACGTCAACGTCCGCCGCCTCTTCAACATGGTCGAGCAGTCGATCGAGCTCGGCACCCAGTGGGTGGTCTTCGAGCCGAACGATCAGCGCCTGTGGAAGCGCGTCACCCGCGACATCGGCGCCTTCCTGCTCCGCCTCTGGCGCCAGGGCGCGCTCTTCGGCAAGACCCCCGAGGAGGCCTTCTTCGTCAAGTGCGACGACGAGACCAACCCGCCCGAGGTCATCGACGCCGGCCAGATGATCTGCGAGATCGGCATGTGCCCCGTGAAGCCGGCTGAGTTTGTGATCTTCCGCATCGGCCAGATGCCCGCCGGCGGCGACGTCTCCGAGTAGTCTTCTGCGCAACCGCCCCCCGACCTCGGCGACGCGGTCGGGGGGCGGTCGTGCCGGCCAGCGCGCCTGCCCAGGCCGTTCGGCCACCACACGCGTCCGCCCTCCGGCGCACCGGTTCCGATGCCGGGGCGCTGGCCCGGCTGCCCAGCGCAGCAGGTCCAGCGCCCCGGTCGCTTCCGGCGACCGACACGACGCAACGTCGCCCGATGTCGGCCCGCAGCAGGCCCATCACAGGGGAGTTAGGCCATGGCCTTCAAGACCGAGTTCGAGTTCACGCTGCCGCGCGGAGTCGTCGACAAGGACGGCGTCGTCCACCAGAAGGGCGTCATGCGGCTCGCGACCGCCAAGGACGAGATCCTGCCGCTGCAGGACTACCGCGTTCAGAACAACCGCGCCTACCTTGTCATCATCCTGCTCTCGCGCGTCATCACCAAGCTCGGATCGATGCAGAGCATCAATCCGTCGATTATCGAGTCGATGTTCTCGGTTGACCTCGCGTACCTGCAGGACTTCTACCGCCGAATCAACGAGGAAGGCACCTCGATGCTCAAGGTGAAGTGCCCAGAGTGCGGGCACAACTTTGAGGTCGATACCGGAGGTGGCCAGGGGGAATCGTAAGCTACCCCCTGGATCGCCTGTACCAGGAGGTAGCCTATATCGCCTACCACTTCCATTGGCCGCTCGACGAGATCCTCGAGATGGAGCACCGCGAGCGGCAGACATGGGTGCGCGAGATCTCGGAGATCAACAGCGAGATCAACAAGTCGCGCAAGTAGGCGAGCAGGCGTCGGGGCCACGCAAAGGGACACTGCCGATCCGCGCAGACCCGCATCCGTGCAGTGAGCCCCGGCGAGTCGTCGAGCGAGCGGGTCAAGGAGCGAGCGCATGGTGTTGAGCCGACCGCCTGGCGTCTTCATTGAGCGCGAGGCGCCGCGGGCAGCGCCTATCGGCCTGCTCCCCTCAGGCATCCCTTGCTTCTTCGGTCTCGCCGAGCGAGGGCCGACCGCAGAGCCGCTCCGCATCACGAGCCACGGCGAGTTCCGCGCCCGCTTCGGCAACCTCGACGTCGGGTCCTACCTCGACTCCGCCATCGATGGCTTCTTCCTCAACGGCGGCCAAGAATGTTACGTCGTCCGCATCGCGCACCTCTTTGAACGAGGTCGTAAGGAGATCGCGACCCGCGCCACCGCGCGCCTGCGCGACAAGTCGGGCTCAAACACCTTGCAGGTCCAAGCGATCTCCGAGGGCATGTGGGGAAACGCGATCCGCGTCTCAGTCGAGCTACCGCCCTCTAAGATCGAGACCTTCCTGACCGTCGACGCCCACGTCGGCGACGCCAGCGTCCTAGTCAAGAGCACCTACGGCTTCGCACGGGGCACGCTTGTCCGCATTCACGACGACGACCGCGCGACCTACCGGATCCTGCAGCGCGTCGACGGCCGCACCCTGTTCTGGAACGAGCGCGAACCCCTTGAGAACGAGTTCCGCTCCGCCGCGCCGACGCTGGTCGAGCCTGTCGGGTTCGACCTGACGATTGAGACCCACAGCGATCGCGAGGTGTTTCGCGGCTTGAACCTGGCACGGCAGTCGCCGCAGTTCGCCGAGCGGGTCATCAATCGCCGCTCGCGCCTCATCGAGGTCGCCAACCTCGACGCCATGACGCCGACCCCAGACAACTTCCCGGTACCCGTGCAGCGCGTGGCGCTCGACGGCGGCACTGACGGCCTCTACACCGTCACCGCCGAGGACTTCATCGGCGCGGACCTCGGCCCGGGTCACCGTTATGGCCTCGCAGGCATCGCCGACCTCGAAGAGGTCGACCTCCTGGTCGCGCCCGACCTTCCGTGGTGCCTACAGCGTTCCGAGGGCTTCAAGTCGTCAAAAGACATGGAGATCGTGCAGGCCGCGATGGTCGCCCAGTGTGAGGAGAAGAAGGACCGCTTCGCCATCCTCGACCTGCCGCCGGGCGAGAACCCGCGTGGCGCGATGCAGTGGCGGCGACTCTTCGACACCTCCTTCGCGGCGTTCTATTACCCCTACGTCGTGCCGGCCAACAGCCGCGTTCGCCAGCCGGTCCCGCCGAGCGGCCACGTCGCCGGCATCTACGCCCGCTGCGACGCGATGCAGGGCGTATTTCGCGCGCCGGCCAACGAGGCGCTGGAGGGCGTCGTCGACCTTGAGCTGTTTCTGCAGCAGCAAGACATCGCGATGCTCAACGCTGAGGGCATCAACTGCAGCCAGATCTTCGCTCAGCGCGGCATCCGAGTCTGGGGCGCGCGCACCGCGTCGGCCGATGGCGCCCTGGCCTTCGTCAACGTCCGCCGCACGCTGGTCGCCATCACGCGCGCCCTCTACGTCGGGCTGCAGTGGGTGGTGTTCGAGAACAACGACGAGTCGCTCTGGCGCACGATCGCCCGCGACGCCACCTTCTTCCTCGAGCAGCTCTGGCGCCAAGGCTACCTCAAGGGCGCCACCCAAGAGGAGGCCTTCCTCGTTCGCTGCGACAGCGAGACCAACCCGCCAGGGGCGCAGAACCGAGGACAGGTCAACATCGACGTGTGGTTGGCGCCCTTCCGACCCGCCGAATACATCGGCCTGCGCGTCACGCAAGAGGTCGATGCTCTGGCCCGCGGCGATGGCACCTGACCCATGGCCTTTGCGCCGCCCCGCTCAGGCCGGCGCGTGGCCGGGTGAATTCCATCGGCAAGGGCGTGTGACTGGCACGAGACGTGCATAGGCTCAGGGGGCGGCTCCGCAGCGGAGTCTGCGGGACAAGACCGGCGAAACGGCGCCACCCGGACAAGGAATCGCTAGCGAATCCAGGCCCGAGCGAGCATCAGGGCGCCAGACGAAGCGTGGAACCGCACGGTCAGCACGCAAGGCGGCCCACAGAGTCCTTGAGCGCCAAGCGCCAAGCGCCAACAGACGACCGCAGAACGGCAGCGAACGGAACGGGAGGCAGCAGATGGCATCAGCAACCGGCAAGCGTGGGACCAAGGCGGCGAGCGAAAGCGCCCAGAAGTCCTCGATCGCATTGGCCTCTGCCTCAGACGGACGCTGGGTGGACGCCGAGCCCTCCGCCACCCGCGGCGAGCTCGTCGTCCTACCCGCGGCGGCGCCCGTGCTGATCTCCGCCGATCAGGCGCTACCCACGGGACCAGCGGCCTTCAGCGGCTCCTTCACCGCCAGCGCAAGCGCCAAGATCAGTCCGGCGTCGATTAGCGCCTCGGTCTCGCTCTCGTTCGGCGGCGGCAAGTCCAAGGGCGGCGGCAAGTCCAAGGGCGCGAACTCGGTCCGGCAAGGCGACCCCGACGTCGCCTACGCCTTCACGGTCAGCATCGGTGGCGCGCAATACGCCGAATTTGCTGAGATTGGTGGATTGTCCTGGAAGGCAGAAGCCATCCCGGTCCGCTCGGGTGGTAACAACGAGTGGAGCCACAACATGCGTGGCCCCGGCAAGTTCGAGCCGTTGACGCTCAAGCGCGGCTGGTTCGCCAGCAACGGTGAGTTCTTTGACATGATCAAGGACTCGCTGGCCGGCTCGATGCGGGGACCCAAGGGCGGACGGGTGAACCTGTCGATCACTGTCCTGAATCGCGGCTACCAGCCCATCGCTGAGTACCAGATCTTCAACGCCTTCATCACCGAGTACTCGGGGCTCGCCCTGAACTCGATGTCCAGCGCGGTCGGCTTTGAGCAGATCCGCATGGCGTATGACTACTTCGTTTACAAGGCCGGCTGAAGCAGGGCGGTGGTCCGCGCCTGGGGTATGGTCACCCCAGTCGAGGGCGCCGCTGAGGACAGGAGACGCCAGCGCGCCTCCAACCGCGTGACAGCAGGCCAGTGTAGAGACCAGCGCGAGGTGCCCCGTGGTGGATCCGACCGCGAATAACCCGGAGAACAAGCCATCCGACCCTACCCAGGGCGCGGCGGGCGTCGGCGCTGCCGGAGGCGATCCGGGCGTCCTGACCCTGCACCACGGCCTGATGACGCGCTGGGCCACTGACGCCATGCTCGCCCACGCCGACACCTCCAGCTCCTTCGGCCAGGGCTCCAGCGCCCTGCTCGGCAGCTTGGCCGGGCGCGCCGCATTGCCGGCGAGTTTCAGCAGCGACGCTTTTCAGATCGCGACCTTGCTGGCCTCGTCTCCCCGCCTCTCCCGCGCCGGCGGCCCCGAGATCCGTAGCCTCGCCGTCGGTGAGGTCGCTGACCTCGTCCAGATCGTGCTGGAGCAAGAAGAGGCCGCCCTGGAGGCAGCGCTCGCAGCCAGCGCCGCTCGTGGTCGTCCTGGCCGCAAGCCGACCGCCAAGCGCGCCCCAGCCAAAGCGACGACCGCCGCGCCGCGGACAGAAGCCGCTCCTGCAGCGACCAGCACCCCCGCCCGGGCCGCAGCGCCTATGCAGACCCGCAAGTTGGCGGCCCTGCGTCGGGCGCTCCAGGCCATGCGCGTCGAGGCGGCAGAGGTTGCACGTACGACAGCGGCGGGGGCACTGACGACAGGGGGCGACGCCGCCCTGACCGGCATCGACTCCGATGTCAGCGTCGGTGCCAACGTGGGCGTCACCGGGGCCGCGAAGTCCAAGGTGGGTCTCGACCTGGGGTCAATGAGCCCCAACGCTGCCTCGGCGCTCGCCAGGACCGAGAGAGTCGGCGGCGATGGGCTGCGCGCCACCTTGGCCGTGCTGCGTGGCAGCGCCGCCGTGCGTGGGATGCCTGCGACTTTCAGCGCAGGGAACCCCGTGAGCTTGATGGACGCCAGCGTCGCGCAAGCTGGCAGCTTCCAGTTTGGCAGCCGCGCGCTGCGGTTGGCAGAGCAGAGTGCCGAGCGTGCGCTCCTGGTCCCCGGCCTTGAGGCTGCGCTGTCGCCGGCCGCAGGCGAGGCCACCGCCCGCGTCGCCGCGCGGCTTCGCCGACCGACCGAGGCAGGCCCAGCGACTCTGGCGCCTCGCGCTCCGAGCGCCGTCGAGCGCGCCGCGTCGGCGGCAGCACCGCAGAGCCAGGCTCGCCGGACCGCAGAAGTCGCCTTGAACGCACTGGCTCGGCCCCTTGGCGCTGGTCCCGACCGTGGGACGCTGACGCCGAGCACCTCGCCGAGCGCGCAGGCATCGTCGCGCCCTGAGGCGCGGTCGTGGGCTTCCGGGACGCTAGGCGGGCCGCTGCCGGCGTTGACCGGAGCGGTGCGCGGCGCCGCCGGGTTGCTGCAGCGCGCCGCCGCTGGGTTGACCGCTTGGGCTGGCTCGTCAGCGGGTGACGAGGCGCTGCCGAGCGCCCTGCGCGCCCTTCAGCCGCTCGCAGAGGGCCCGGCGCTCACCGCGCTGCGGCCGATGGCCAGCGACACTGGGGCGACGCGCGCATGGATGGGCGCCAGCGAGGCGCTGCTGCGCGGCGCACCCGCTACCACCGTCCAGGGATACCGTGGCCTCGAGGCCGGCGCGGGCGCTTGGCTCGACCTCGGCGCCGAGACCGCTGAGCCGCCGGCGATTCGCGCTGTGCAGGGCCGAGCCGCCGCGACGCCGGCCTGGATCGCGCCCCTCACGCAGAGCAGGACCGCGCCGTCGGCCTCGCCTCTGGCGGGACGTCCGACCACGGGCAGCGCGGCGGATCTCCGACGTCCCTCGGCGCCGGGCGCCAGCGCGCTTGCCATAGCGACCGCAGCGGCGGCGGCGCGCTCAGGCGCCTTGGCGCCTCAGATCGCCGGAGGCGCTGGCCTCTCCGCCTACGGCTGGGCCGCCCGCCTTGGCGAGCGCGTCGCCCTCGGCCTTGAGCCGTTGGCGCCGGCGCCGGACCTTCCGCACGCCGCCCTCGCGCGGCAGACGTTGCCAGCTGTCTCCTCTGCGATCAGCGCGAACAACGTGACCAGCGCGTCGTCGCCTGCTCTCGCCACGGGGAGCGCGCTGCTGCGCCGTGCAGGCCTCATCGACGCCTCTGGGGCGTCCGACCCGACGACGGTCGGCAGCCCAGGTGGCGCGCCGTGGCAGGCCTTCGGCGCGGCGGGAGCGACGCCTCTCCGTGGACCGCTGCTAGAGGCGGCGGGCCCCGGTGACTGGCTCGATCTCGGCGCGGAAGCGCTGGCGGAGCCGACCGTCGCCGCCATTCAGACCTTGGCGCGTGTCCGCGGCGCGAGCAAAGCTCAGGTCGCGGTGGCGGCGCCCAAGCTGCCCTCCGTCGCTGCGGCGCTCTCCTCGCTGGGCGCGGCGAGTGGGCGGCTCATCCGTGGCCCTCTGGCTGCGCGGCCGGCCTCAGGCGCTGGGAGCGCAACGGCACTCCGGCCGGCTGGCGGGGTCGCGGCAGATCTCGCCGCGTCCTCTCCGACCGCCTCCGCCTTGACCGCCTCCGCCTTGACCGCCTCCGCCTTGACCGCCTCCGCCTTGACCGCCTCCGCCTTGACCGCCTCCGCCCTGACCGCCGCCGCTGGCGCTGGACCGGCGCAGCTCGGCCACGCTGGAGCGCGCACGGCTGCGCCGGCGTGGCTTGCGGCGGCCTCAATGGCCGGGATGCGACCGCTCGACTTCGCGCTGGCGCTGCCGGGTGCGGACCAGGCTGCTGTGCTGGAGGCGCTCGGCGGTGGCCGGGTAGACGCCCTCTCGCCGTGGCTGGGCGCGCGGTCGTTGCAGCGCGCCTTCGCCAGCGCGCCGCGGGCCCTGCAGCTCGCGGACAGCGGCCCGGGCGCCATGCTCGATCTCGGCGCCGACTCGGTGGAGGCGGCGACCGCGCTGCCGACGAGCGCCAAGGCTGGCCGTCGTGGCCGTGCTGGCAAGTCCACGGCTGCCGCGGCGCCGCAGGCCATTGCTGCGCCACGGGCCCTGCCCCAGCCGGCGCGCCAGGCTTCGGACGCCCACCGCCAGCTGCTGCGTGCTCTGCAGCGGGGCGGCGCGGGGCCAAACGCCGGTGCGCTCGCGGCGGCGCTGCTGACTCCTTCTGCTCCACCGGCGCTCAAGGCTGCGTTGTCGCTCTTTGGTGAGGGCGACGTGATGGGCGGTGACGACGTCGCGGGACGCTTCCTCGCCCGCTGGCTCGGCGCAGCCGAGACGACGCGGATCGCGCCATCGGCGTCGACGATCGCAGCGGCGGAGCGGATCGCGCTACAGACCGGCGCCGACGGGCGCTCTGCGCCGGCGATCGGTCGCGAGGGTGGCCTGGGCCGCGGCGCTACGCTCGGGGGCGAGGGCACGGCGATCGGCGCCGTCGGCGAGCGGGCGGCGGCGTCTGGCGAGCAGCGCATGGTCTTCGAGGGCTTCGGCGCCCTCGCGGCGTTGCGGGCGATGCGTGGCGCTGGCGAGTCGGAGACGACGCTGCTCGATCTGGGGCGCGTCGAGCCGGCGTCCGCCGAAGCCACAGGTCGCGCTGGCGCCAAGACTTCGACCGCGGGCGCCAAGGGCGGCGAGGGTGTCGGCCCGGTCGCGGCGGCAGGACCGCGCGCTGGCACGGCGGCCCGCAGCCATCGCTTTGCCCCGGTGGGCTTGGCGCGTACGCACCACGCGCTGCGGCGCGGTGGGCGCGATGGACTGCTACGCAGCGTCAGCCGCAGCAGCCGTCTCGGCGCGTCGAGCGTGGGGTACGGCAGCGCCGCGCTCGGCGGTGGCGCGCTGCTCGGGTTGGGCGCGCAGGATCCGATCGACTCGCTCTACGGTGGCGGCTACGCCTCGACGGGGGCCATACGCCGGGCTGAGCGCCTCGGTGACGCCATCCACGCCCGGCGCGGCGGCGCCTCTGGCTCCGGGCGCGCAGCGCGGCTGATGCCAGCGGGCCAGGCGCCGAGCGAACTGCTGCGGACTCAAGGTCCGACGTCGCTTGAGCAGGCCTTTGGCGCGCCGCCGGCGCAGACGAGCGATCTGCGCTTCGTGTCGACCGCTACCGTGGCTCAGTCGGTGGCCGGGGCGCGTGGCCCGGACGCCAGCGCGACGGCGAGCGCCAAGATCTCAAAGGCTTCGTCGATGGCTCGGGTGTTGTCGGTCACGGCTGCACCTGGCGCCGACATGCTGCCGCTGGTGGCGCCTGCCGCCCGTGCGGTTGTGGCGCAGGCGGCGGCCAAGCCGATGTCGGAGTCGATCGCGACCAGCGGCGCCAACGGCACCCTGGCGTTGCCCGTGGCTGGCCATGACGTAAGCGGTGGCGGCGGCGCCGGCTCTGGCATGGGCGCGACTTCGGAAGAAAGGAAGGAAGCCGGGACGCCCGGCCAGCAGGAGCTCGAGGCGTTAGCGATGAAGATCGCGCGTTCGGTGCTCGTGCGCATCAAGCGCGAGCGCGAGAGAAGGGGGATCCATGTCTAGCAACTTCGAGAAGGCCAAGCTTGTCGCTCACAAGGCAGACAAGTCCGGCGTCCCAGCTGAGGTCGCCTTCGCCTTCAATCCGGAGGCGGTCCGTGTCACCAAGACACTCAAGCCGAAGGAGCAGCGCCAGGCGGGCCAGGACGCGCCAGCGCTGCAGTTCAACGGCGGCGACTCGCTGAAGCTGGAATTTGGCGAGGTCTTGTTCGACACGTTCGACGAGCGCATCAGCGTCTACGCCAAGCACGTGTCGCAGCTGGAGAAGCTGATCGTTGTCGCCGAGGCCCTGCATCGGCCGCCGCGCGTCCACTTCGTGTGGGGGCAGGGGTTTGGCAGCGAGAACGGCAAGATCAACACCGGCGTCTGGCACGTCACGGCGTTGGACGTGAACTACATCATGTTCCTGCCGAACGGTGTGCCGGTGCGCGCCAAGTGCAAGCTGACGCTGACCGAGGTGCCCGACGACGCGCCGGCCAAGTCGGTGAAGTCGAGCCCGGACACCGCCCACGTGCACCTGGTGCAGCGCGGCGACACGCTCCAGGCGATCGCCTTCAAGGAGTACGACAACGCCGGCGAGTGGCGTCGCATCGCGGCGGCCAATGGCGTCGACGATCCGCTCGAGCTCGTGCCGGGCTCGCGTCTGCTGATCCCACCGATCTTGAAGTAGCCGCGGCTGCGGTCGCCGCTTCGAGATCCTGAGGGAGGGAATCATGGCCGAAGACAAGAAGTATGCACCAGAGCTGACGATCAAGGTCGCCGACTCGACCAAGATCAAGACCGACGCCGGCGAGCAGCTGGAGACGCGTGGTGGCAATGGGCTGCTCAGCGTCCAGGTCGACCTGCGTCTGGACAGCCCGGACATGTTCAGCGTCGAGTACGACATGATGGCGATGCAGAAGCTGAACCTCATCGACAGCTTCAAGCCCGGCGCCAAGGTCGAGATCGGTCTCGGTCTGGCTGAGCACGGCGTACTTTGCGTGGGTGAGATCGCCTACATCGAGCCGAGCTTCGACGTCGAGTCTGGCTACCGGACCACCATCTCTGGCTATCACAAGCTGCATCGCCTCACCCGCGGCCAGCGCTCACGCACCTGGGGTGATGGTCTCGAGGCTCAGACGGCGCCTACCGACGCCGTGCGGCAGGTCATCGGCGACGCCAAGGCGCAGAAGGGCGGCAGCTCGGACGGCATGTCGGCGGATGAGATCGGCTCGGGCAGCGTCAAGCACCACTACATCCCGCAGCTGAATGCCTCGGACTACGAAATCTTGCAGGCGCTTGGCGCTGAGCTCGAGTACAAGGCCGACTCTGAGGAGTTCGCCAAGGTCAAGTTCAAGCAGCCCGATCCAGGCCAGGAGGCCGCCATTCAAGTGGCCCGCGAGCGCTCCGGCGAGGGCGAGATGCTGCTGAACGCCGCCTTCCGGCTCTCGACCGTGCAGCAGTACACCCGCGTCGAGGTCCGGTCTTGGGATCCTTGGACGAAGAAGAACATCGTGGGCGTCTGCGAGTCTTCCAAGTACAGCTTTGAGGGGACGCCGGGCTGGACCGCGACCAACAAGGCGCTCTACAACTCGGGCGGCACCGGCCGCACCTACGTCGTCACCGACCAACCGGTCAACACGCAGCAGGAGGCCGACACCCTGGCCCAGTCGCTCTTTGACCAGCATTCCATGGACTTCGTGACAGGCGAGGTCACGATTCAGGGCAATCCGAAGGCGGTGCCCGGCGCGACGGTGGAGTTCAGCGGCTTTGGCGAGGTCTTCAGCGGCAAGTACCTGATCACCTCGGCGACGCACAGCTATCGGCCTGAGGATGGCTACCGGGTGACCATCGGCTTCTCGCGCAACGCACACGGCGGCTGAGCCGGCCACGATCGGCCTGATTGCTGACCGATCGGTCAGGGCGCTGGCGCCGGTGTCTCATGCCGATCGCGTCTCATAACGCAAGGAAATCGTAAAGAAACACGCCGGGCGGTGCCGAGCCGTAGCTGCTCCGGCGCCGACTCAGCGACGCCAGATCGGCTTCACAGGCCCGGCTCGGTTGACAGCGCGACGACCCTGCCGGACACTCCCGCCGTGGCGCTGCCAAGGTGGCGTGGCGGCCGGGGAGGCGACGGTGGCATCGTTCGACGACCGCGGCGCTGGCGCCTGGGACGACGAGGAGACCATGATGGCGCTGGCAGACGTCCTGACGGACGTCGCGGCGGGCCGCGTCGACGGCCACCGCTGCCCACGCTGCGACAAGGCGCTGGACTGCAAAGAGGACGACCGCGGCTGGCTGCACGTCCG
This sequence comes from Pseudomonadota bacterium, assembly GCA_005777155.1. Lineage (GTDB taxonomy): Bacteria > Myxococcota_A > UBA9042 > UBA9042 > UBA9042 > SXNM01. Next base: position 19,940 of record SXNM01000040.1, read on the forward strand.
TTGCACGGGTTGCGGCCTGCGCTTCGACGGCATGCTGGGCTAGATCTAGCGATTGGGCGCCGTGAGGGGCCTTGACTTGGCGGGGGGCATCCGGAGACATGGCGCAAAAGAGCTTTCTCGGCCGTGGCTTGCGCTTTCCGCTCGGCGTCAATAGCGTGGGCGGCATCGCCACCAGTGAGGGCCCGGACAACATCGAGGAGGCGATCCGCATCATCATCGGCACGGCGGTGGGTGAGCGAGTGATGCACCCCCTCTTTGGCAGTCGCGTCCACGAGTTCGTGTTCCATCCGAATTCTGAGGCCACCTGCGGCCTGGTCGCCTTCTACGTCCGCGAGGCGCTGATCAAGCAGGAGCCGCGCATCACGGACATCCGTGTCATGGCCACGCCCGACACCAAGCGTGAGAACATCATGCAGGTGTCCGTGAAGTACACGATTCGCTCCACCAACGTGGACCACAACCTCGTCTATCCGTTCTACCTGCGCAGGGAGCAAGACCTATGATCCCGAGCCCGAACCTCGACGATCGCTCCTTCGACGACATCGTGCAGGAGGCGGTCCGCCTCATCCCGCAGTACACGCCGGAGTGGACCAACCACAACCCGGCGGATCCTGGCATCACGCTCATCGAGCTGTTCGCCTGGATGACTGAGATGACGCTGTATCGGCTCAACCGGGTGCCGGAGAAGAACTTCCTGGCGTTTCTGGAGCTGATGGGCATCAGCCTGACGGCCCCGCAGCCGGCGCGGGCCGTACTGAAGTTCGGCATCAACCCAAAGGCAGACCGGGTGCTGATCCCCGCCGGTACTCGCACCGCGACCAAGCCTGGCCCCGACGGCAGCTACCAGAGCTTTGAGACGCTGCGCGATGTCATCGTCACCAACAACAAGCTCGTCAAGTGCATGAGTCAGCACCACGAGTCGTTCTCGGACAACACCGAGCAGCTCGGCGTCGGCAGCCGCGGCGTCCCCCTGTGGGCTGGCGCCCGCGCGGTTGAGCGCTACCTCTACCTCGCCGATCCGCGCCTGCACGCCTTCAACGAGTCGAGCCTGCTGACGATCGGCAGCACCAGCACCACCGAGGGGCTTACACCGCTGGTTCACCTGCTCGAGTGGGAGTACTGGGACGGCGAGCGCTGGCGCGAGCTGGCAGACGCCTCGATCGAGACCGCCGCCAATGAAGTCGCGCTCATCGGGCCCGTGCAGATGATCGGGACGTCGGTGCAGGACAAGCCCGGCTTTTACGTCCGTGGCCGCCTCGCCGAGGTGCCGCGCGGCCCCGACGAGACCCTGACCGACACCCTGGCGATGCGGCTAGAGCTGATCGGCGAAGGAGAGCTGCCCGAGGCGGCCTTCGCCAGCGTCGACGGTGACTTGTTCCTCAAGCTCGAGATGGACCGCAGCATTCAGCCTCTCTCCCGCGAGCCGAAGGTCGATGTCGCGATGTACCTGAAGAGCGACGCCGTATTCGGCCACGTCGACGCGCTCATCCGCGTCGACGTCGAGCTTGCCGATCAAGCCGTGGCGCCGCGCGGGCAGCCCTCCGAGGATCTCGTCGTCGCCTGGGAGTACTACAACGGCAAGCGCTGGAAGTTGCTCGGCAAGTCCGGATTCGGAGACTTCGACGTGGAGGACCCCGGCCACGGCTTCCGCGACGAGACGGCTTGCCTGACCTCGGCCGGTGCGATCGGCTTCACGCGGCCCAAGGACATGCGCCCGGTCGCCGTCAATGGCAACGAGGGCCTGTGGATCCGCGCCCGCATCGAGCGCGGCGACTACGGCGTGGCCGGATCGTACGAGCTCGAGAACGATCGGTGGGTCTGGAAAGATACCCGACCTCTGCGGCCACCGACGCTGCGCTTGGTGACGCTGCGCTACACCGAGCGGGCTCAGCCATTCGAGCTGGTGCTGGCCTACAACGACTTCGTCTACACCGACCACACCTCGCTGGCTCGCGAGACGATGAAGCCGTTCCAGCCTTTCACCCCTGTCACCGAAGAGAGCCCCACGCTGTATCTCGGCTTCTCGGAGCCCTTTCCCAACGAGGCGAACCTGCTCTACTTCGACCTCGTCGAGGACGCCGGACCCGGTCGGCGGCTGCGGGCCGGCCCGGGCGACACGGCGCGCAAGCTCGAGTCGAGCCCGAGCGAGCAAGTCATCGCCTGGGAGTACTGGTCCGGCCGCGACTGGCAGACCTTGGCGGTGCGGGACTACACGCATGGCTTCCAGCAGTCGGGCTTCTTGGAGCTCGTCGGTCCGACCGATCACCGCGCAAACAAACGCTATGGCGAGAACCTCTACTGGTTGCGGGCGCGCCTCGAGTTTGGCGGCTACGACGAGCCGCCGCAGCTTCGGGCCGCCATCCTCAACAGCGTCTACGCCGACAACCTGACCAGCTACGGCAACACCATCCTCGGCTCCTCGCAAGGCACGCCGAACCAGACGTTCTCGTTCGTCCGCGGCCCGGTGCTGCCCGGCCAGCAGGTGTGGGTGCGCGAGCGCGAACGTCCCGGCGGTCTCGACCTCCAGCAGCTGCAGCAAGAGGAAGGCGACGACTGCGTGCGCGAAGGGCCAGACGGCGACGGTATCGAGGTGCGCTGGCATGAGGTCGACAGCCTCTTCGCCTCCAAGCCGACCAGTCGCCACTACACCAAGGATCTCGTGACTGGGCGCATTCGCTTTGGCGACGGCATTCGCGGCATGGTCCCTCCAAAGGGCGATCGCAACGTCGTGACTTCGCGCTATCAGGTCGGGGGCGGCGCCGCAGGCAATGTGCCGCCGGACGCCATCTGCGTCTTGCTGCAGTCGGTCAGCTACGTCGACGGTGTGCGCAATCTGTACGCCGCGGCGGGCGGCGCTGACCTCGAGAGCGTCGAGGACGCCAAGCTGCGCGGGCCCCACTCGCTCAAGGCCAAGGGCCGGGCGGTGACCGCGGAAGACTTCGAGTGGTTGGCGAAAGAGGCCTCGACGTCTGTGGCGAGGGTCTGCGCGTTGCCGACGTCGAACCGTGAAGGCGAGGTGACGGTCGTCGTCGTGCCGCGTGTGGCCGAGAACCACCCGGACTTCATGGAGAAGCCGATCGCTTCGACCGAGCTATTGCGCAAAGTCCGCAACTACCTGGCCGACCGCAAGCTGCTGACCACCGTGATGCACGTGACGCGGCCGGCGTTTCGCGAGCTGTCGATCGTGGTGGAGATCATCCTGCTGCAGGCGACGGCCTCGGACCGGGTCAAGTCGGAGATTCAGCGGCGGGTCCGCATGTTCTTGCACCCCCTGCGGGGCGGCAAGGCGCGCGACGGCTGGCCCTTTGGTCGCGCTGTGTACCGGGTCGACCTCTACCACGTGGTCGAAGAGGTCTCAGGCGTCGACTTCGTGGACCGGGTGCGCATCATCGACGAGCGCACCAAGCTCGAGGTCGACCAGCTCAAGCTCGGCGCCGGCGAACTCGTGCACTGTCTGCGCGTCGACGTGGTCGAGAAGGCGCACGAGCGGATCGCGTAGCGCGGCGCAGCGCAGGCCCAGCAGCCAAGGGCGGGCCGTTGGCGTGGGTCGTGGCAGGGAGGCAGGTGGATGAGCGATCTGGCCGGAAAGGGTACGCGCAGCCTGGGCAAGCGCCCGCGCAAGCTCGTCGTGCCCGACGTCCAAGGTCTGCTGCTGCGCGACGCACGGATTGTCCTTGACCAAGCAGGCTTCGCCGAGGCCACCGCCCGCTACGTCATCGCCTACGAGCCCGAGAACACGGTGGTCGGCCAACAGCCGATTCGCGGCCTCCTCGTCGACTCCAGCACGCCGATCGAGCTGCAGGTCAGCAAGCAGTCCTGGCTGCGCTTTCTGCCGCAGATCTATCAGGTCACCGCCGACGAAGAGAACGCCTTTCTTCAGAACTTGCTCTGGGTGTTCCACCAGATCCACGACTCGGTGCGTGACAAGGTCGACGACATCCACCTGCTGTTTCGGCCCTCAGACGCGCCGGACGCCTTCCTGCCCTGGCTGTCGTCGTGGATCGCGCTCCAGCTGGAAGACGACTGGCCCGACGACAAGAAGCGGCGCTGGCTGCGGTCGGCGCCCGCGCTCTACCAGATCCGCGGCACTCGCAAGGCCCTTGAATTGCTGCTGGAAATCTACGTCGGCGTCAAGCCGCGCATCACCGAGAACGAGTGGCCCGCCGGCGCTTTCCGCGTCGAGGTGAGCTCCACGATCGGGGAGAGCTCGACGATCCTACCGCCGATGAACCTCAAGCACTGCTTCGTCGTCGAGCTTCCGCTGGCCGCGAGCGAGGTCAGCGACGCGCTGATTGTCCGCATCCACCGTGTGATCCAGGCGGAAAAGCCGGCACATACCAACTACTTTCTGCGATTCGAGTCCACCCAGGCGATCGACGACTGGGGTCCATTCATGACCATTGGCGACGCCGCGGTCGGCGGCGGGCAGGCGAGCGAAGAGCCGCCGGCGACCGCACGGTCAGGCAAGAGGTAGCCAACAGCGGCCAGCAGCGGAACGAAGAACCGCGGCGACGCGGACAGGCCGACGGGCGGCCAGGCGCGGCCAGCAGGGGAGAGAGGCGATGGCGGGCAACGAGCTCAAGACCTTCAAGCGGCTGAACTTCTTTCGTGGTTTTCGGACCACCGAGAAGGACTGGAATGACGGTGAGGCGTATCACGTCGAGAAGCACAAGCTGCACAACCGCATGTTCCATGGGCCAGGCATTGTGCCGCACGCGCCCGGCGGCCTGCACGTGTCGGGGCGCGGTCGCGGTGAGTTGGCGGTAGAAGTCCAGTCCGGCTACGCCATCGACGGGCAGGGCAACGACATCTTCGTGTGGCAGCCCGAGATCAAGCAGGTCAACCCGGGCGACTTCAAGCTCCCGGCGACCGTCTACCTCGCGTTGCGCTATATCGAGGATTTCAGCGACTTCATCAGCTACAAGGAGAACCTCGACCACAAAGGCCACCGCCGGGTGACCGAGGGCTGCAAGGTGGAGTGGTCCGTCACCGAGCCCGACGTCCAGAGCGAGATCGAGCTCTGTCGCATCGCGCTGACCAAAGACGTCAAGCGCGTCACCGACGCCAAGGATCCCTTTCATCCGGCTGAGAACGAGATCGACCTCCGCTTCATCCCCATCGCCGGCTGCGTCGGCTCGTTCATCGACCCCAAGACGCTGTGGGAGCTGCTGGAGATGATCCGGCGCTCGAAGTCGATCTACGCCTATCTCTACCACGACATGCGGATCTTGCCGGCGTCCGACGTGCTGCACGCCTTCATCACCCTCGAGATGCTGCTCCATAGCCAGCTGGTCGACCTCCGCAACGTCTTCAAGCTCTACCTCATCATCCTCAACCACCAATGGTCGCTCATCGAGGAGATTGAGAAGAACGTCCCGCAGATCTCGAGCCAGCGCGACTTCGCCAACTTCAAGAAGCACGTCGAGATCGCGCTGCAGAAGTACGAGGAGTCGAACTTCACATTCGACTTCCTGAACCAGCTGCTCGGCTACCAGACCGAGTGCTATAAGTTCATGGAGGTGATGTTCGACAAGTCGCTGCGCCGCGAGCGCAAGGTCGAGGTCGCCCTCAGCACCGACACCAACGCCGTGATTGAGAACATCAAGGTACGAAGCAAGCCGTTTGAAGAGAACATGAACATCGAGGGCATCGACATGGTGCTCATCGACATGGTCGATCCCCTCGACCCCGACAGCGAGCGCGATCACCAGTGGAAGGTCAGCGGCGAGCGCGACAAGTACCGCACCCGGCAGAAGCTCAAGTACCCCGATGGCGTGGTCGTCGAGGACACCGGCGTGGCGTTCGAGGGCGGTCAAGTCGAATTCGAGCTGCGCCACGTCGAGCCGGGCAAGGACGTCTACATCGTCTGGCGCATGGACTACGTGCACGGCGACTGGGAGGCCGAGGTCGAGTCCAACGACCGCCGCCTGCCCAACTGCATCTGCGCCGGCTCCGATCGCAAGTTCCGCTGGCGCAACTGGGTCTACGTGGTATCGGCCGAGCATGTGCGCGAGGTCACCGCCCGCATCCGGATGAAGCCGATTACCGCCGACCGCGACATCAACGTGTTCAAGCTGTGGGCCTTCCAGCCAGTGGGCGCAGGCGGTCGCAAGCGGTAGCGTGGTGGAGGGGCGATCGGCGCACGCCGCAGGGCCGCGCCGACTTTGGGTTGCTCAAAGACTTTGATCTAGAGCCTTCGGTTGTGCCAGACTCATGGACGGGAGCCCGGCCGCGGACCACGCCGCGGCGCACCGTAGTGGGCAGATCAACGGAGGGAGCGACTCGGCAGCGGGCCGATCAGGTGACGCCAGGGGCACGGCGGCGAGGCAGTGATGGTCTTTGACTTCTTCAAAAATCTGGCACAGCAACGGGTTGATAGCGCAGTCAATCAGGTGAAGGCCAAGCAGGTGGGCGCCATGGCGCGCGCCAAGGGCAAGGCCGCAGGGACCTTCAACAACGCCGTGGATGCGCCGCTCAAGGCCGCCAAGAAGGGTGTCCAGGCGGCCCGACAGGGCGGGGGAGCTGCGGCCGCCAAGAAGCCGCAGGCAGCGCCGGCGCAGGCCGAGAAGGGAGACGGAATGAGTTGGTTCTCGCGCAAGAAGGACGAAGCGCCTGCGCCCGCAGCGCAGCAGGGTGGCTACGCCGGGGCTGACCACACGGTGGCCATCGATCTCAACGCGATTCAGACTCAGACCTTCAAGCCTGTGGTTGGCTGGGTCGTGGTTCTCAACGGCGAGCTGCGCGGACGAGACTTCCGGCTGGTCGACGGCAAGAACACGATGGGGACCGCGGCAGACTGCGACATCGTGCTCACCGACCCATACCTGAGCTCGCACCACGCGGTCATTCGCCACGAGAACGGTGAGTTCACCTTCGTGGACCTCGACTCGACCAACGGCAGCTACGTCAACGAGCGCAAGGTCTCGCGCGAGGACCTGATCGACAACGACAAGGTCCGCCTCGGCCGCTCCGAATTGAAGTTCAAGTCGCTTGAGTAGCGCCGATTAGATCTGCGGTCCGGGCCGCCGTCGGCCCCCGCCCGTGTGGCTGGCGGGGGACTACCCGCCTCCACCGCTCCATGCTACAACCCTGGCTGCGGCCACACGGCCCCGTCGGCTTGCCGCCAAGCGGCATGGAGCAGCGATGACGACCTGCATCTTCCTGGGCGGCGGCCAGAGCCGCGCCCCGACACTCGCGCTCAGCGGCTGGCGTCGCCGACGTCCGCTGGTGGTGGCCCTCCTCACCGCCTGGGTGTTCTTGTCGCCGTCGCTGGCCCTCGCCGAGAACCGCGTGTTCATTGAGCACGTTGACTTCGACGAGAAGACCAACACCCTGACGCTGCATGCCGACATCCTCGACGAGCGCGGCGTCCCGATGGAGGGCGTCAAGCCCGAGGACCTCGAGATCCTGGCCTCAGGCGCCAAGCTCGACACCCTCGAGATCACGATGGAGACCTCGGAGAAGGCGCAGGAGCCTATCGCGGTCGTGGTGCTGATGAGCGGCGCCAACGCCTACCACGTCCAAAACTCCGACGAGGCCCACTCCACCTTCCAGCAAGAGAAGGAGGGCGCCGCCCAGTTCATCCAGAAGCTGTCTGGCAACGACAAGATCGCAGTGCTCATGTACCGCGAGGGCAGCCCCCACGAGGTCATCTACGCCTTCGCCAGCGACTTCAAGCAGGCCAAGGAGGCCGCCGCCAACGCCAGCGTACCGTCCTCTGAGTACGAGCCGACCGAGATCCACGGCGACAAGGAGAAGAAGAAGGATCTCGCGCCGGAGATCGTGCGCGCCGTCGACAAGTCCATCGATTACTTCGTGTCCAACCTCGACAAGCTCGGCAGCGCGCGGCGGCGGTTCCTCGTCGTCATGAGCGACGGCAAGGATCGACAGACCAGCAAGCAGAAGCTGCAGAACAAGATCGAGGCGATGCTGAGCAAGTATGCGGAGTACAAGATCCGCATCCACGCGATCGGCTTCTCGGCCGACGACCAGCAGTACCTCTCGATGCTCCAAGTGATGGCCAATGGCTCGGGCGGCATCTACAAGCGCATTGATGAGAAAGACTTCTCGACCATTCCGTCGGTCTGGGACGGACTGGCGACCCGCGTCAAGAAGCAGCTGATCATCAAAGTGCCGCTGGCCTCTCTCCCCGACCACGGTGAGCGGGTCAAGGGCAAGGACCTCGCCAACTACGTGGTCTCCCTCAAAGTGAAGATGAAGGACGGCGCGGTCGAGGAGGCCAGCTACAACGACTTCCGCTTGCCTCTGAAGGGATTCAACTGGATGGCGCTGCTCAAGTGGGCCGGCATCGTCCTCGGCGGCCTCCTTGGAGTCGGCCTCATCGTCGGCTTCATCGTTTGGCTGTCGCGGCGCAAGGGCGGCGGCGGCGCGGCGCAGGAGCAGGTGCGGCAGCAGTATGATGGGCCGGATCGCGGCAAGCTGCACGTCCGCGCTGGCCCGCTGGCGGGCGAGACGTTCCCACTGATCGACGACGTCACGACGATTGGCTCGATGAAGGGCAACACCATCGTCATCGAGGACGGGTCGGTCTCCCGGCGGCACGCAGCCATCAAGATCGACCAGATGCGCTACGAGATCGCTGACCTGAATTCGACCAACGGTGTCTTGGTCAACGGCGGCCGCATCCACAAGATCTTCTTGAAGGATGGCGACAAGATCTCCATCGGCACCACAGAGCTCGAGTTCCGCCTCAAATAGGCGCGGCCTCGTCGGCGGCTGGTGTCGCTAGGGCCTCGGCGGTCTAGGCGAGGCCAGCGAGGGCACGCTCCAGCGGCAGGCAGCGCAGCGAGCGGGCAAAGATGTCGGCGCGTTGGAGCTCCTCTACGGTGCCGCAGTCGACCCAGAGGCCATCGGGTCGCATCCAGTCGATGCGCTCGCCGGCCTGCAGGGCGGGCTGAAGGCCGTGCAGCACAAGGCCCGAGACACGCCCAGGCGGCAGGCGGTCGAGCAGTCGCGTCGCGAAGACGGCGACGCCGGTGTAGATGCCGAGGAAGCCGGGGCTGTGGGCCTCGAGCTCGTCGACGGACATCGGGACCCGAGCCAGAAATCGCGGCATGTGGCCTTGGGGGTGGCACTCCAGGGTGTGTAGCTCGGGGCGGCGGCGATCGACGTGGACGACCATCGTCGCCACCGCGTCGTCCCGGTGAGCAGCGCAGATCGCCGCCAGGTCGTAGCTGTGCCAGGCGTCGCCATTGACGAGCACGAAGCGGTCGCCGCCTTCACGCAGCCACGCCTCGGCCGCCTTGAGGCCGCCGCCCGTACCCAACGGTTCGCGCTGAAGGCCGGGGGTAGCGTCGCCGCCCGCAGGCGACAGGCGCTCGTCGAAGATGCGCAGCGTGACGCCGAACCTGCCGCCATCACCGAGGTGCGCCAAGATCGGCTCGGGCTGGTGAAAGACGTTGATGCCGATCTCGCGAACGCCGGCCGCCGCGAGCTGGCGCACCGCCCGCTCGACCAGCGGCATGTCGGCCACGGCGACCATCGGCTTGGGGACGAGCTGGGTCAGCGGCCGCAGCCGAGTACCGAGGCCCGCAGCGAGAATAAAGCCGCGCATGGGCAGACCTCGATGCGCCGGCCGGCGAGGGCGCCGAGCGCGGCTGGGCAGGGCTACTCGAACTCGATCTTGTCGACCAGGATCGCGCTGTCGTAGATGGAGTCGCCGACGTCGGTGGCGAAGAGCTTGAGGGTCACGTTGCCGTTGTTGACGAAGGGCGCGACGTCGACCTTGGACTGCACCCACGGCGTCGAATAGACACCGCTCTGGTCGAAGCTGACGTCGGCTGGGTCGAGGCCCTTGAATTGGCCGCCGCACGAGGCGCCGAAGCTGCACGAGCCCTTGTCGCAGAGGTCGTCGACCTTGACGCTGACGATGGTCTTCTTGCCCGCCTTGGCGATGAGCTCGGCACGGAAGCTGTCCTGGTACTGGCTGCCGCAGAACTCCTTGAACTCCTCAGAGTAGAATTTCCACCAGAATGACAGAGTCTTCTGCCCCGGCTGCACACAGAATTTCTGCTCGAGGCCGCCGGTCGTCGCCGTATAGCCGAGGCCGGTCGACAGGATCGACATGAACTTGCCGCCGACTGGCACCGTCGAGCCCAGGCGCGCGATGACGCGGCCGTCGCCGGTGCGGATCCAGCCCGTGATGTCGCCGGTCTCCCATGAGGGGTTGATGAGGTCCGAGAAGGCGGCGTCGAGGTTCTGGGCGCCGACCAGCCGGAAGTGGCTGCCCGGGTGCTCGGGGTCCTCGATCTGGATGTGGGCGACGCCGGAGAGCTGCTTCTGGGCGACGATGTTCGCGAAGAATGTCGTGCCCCACTTGGTGGCGAAGGCGTTGCCGACCGGGCCGGAGTAGCCGACGACCGCGGCGGCGCCAGCTGCGAAGAGTTCGGAGGCGAGCGCGCCGCTCCACAGCGACGAACAAGCTCCCAGATAAACCAAGGAACGCGGGAGATTGCGGACGGCGTGGCGCTTGAAGAAGGCCGGCAAGACGCCATACCGCCCGTGGGCGCCGAGGACGACGCGGCCGCGGCGCAGGTCGGCGGTCAGGTGGTCGACGCAGACGCCAGTGCCGCCGCTCTTGTTGAGGAAGCAGTCGGACTCCGGGCCACACGGCTTGTCTTCACTGCAAGTCTGGCCGGTCGCCGCTGCGGAGAAGTAGTTGCAGTCGATGGCGTGACCGGTCCAGATCACCTCTTCGCTGCCGCGCCCGACCCAGCCGAAGCTCGCGCGTACGTCTTCGGGCAGGGCGTGAAATCCGACGCTGCCGTGAGCCGCGAGGGCGATGACGCCGTACTCGTAACCGCGCCGCAACCACCCGAGGTGGGCTTTGGCGCCTTGCAGGACACCGCCCTCGAGGGTGTAGGCCGGGCAAGCGTTCTCATCCATCGCCTGGCGCGCAGCCGTGACCTCGTTGGCCCCGAAGTCCGCCGACGAGGGATCCAGCAAGAGCGCCCGCTTCGACTCCACACGCACGGTCGAGATGGCGGCGGTCATCGCTGCGCCTTGGTCGCCAGAGGTCGCGAGGGCCTCCACCGAGTCAAAGCGGCCTGCGCCGCCGCGGGTGCCGGCCGCGCCGAGATCGACGAGCCCGAGCAGCCCCGACTTGAAGTGGACCCAGACGCCGCCGCCGTCCTGCGACTCCTCGGCCTGCACGACCAGCGCGTCGGCCAGCAACGCAGCGCGCGCCGCGTCGCGACCGGCCTTGGCGCCACCGGCCGCCGCGGCCGCTTGCTCGGCGGCGGCGAGCAGCGCCACCTCGGCGTTGCAGGTGCTGGGCTGGATGTCCGCCACGACGTCGATCTGCGCGACGTCGCTGAACACGGAGTACTGCTTGGCGCCGACCTTGTAGAGGAGGCTGGCGCGGATGCGGGCGATGCCCGGCTGGCTGTCGTTGAGGCTAAACTTCTGCGAGTAGATGCCGTCGCCCTTGATCTCGTCACCGCTGGCTGCCAGGTTGCCGTCGTCAGCCATGGCGCCAAAGGTCGCGATCTGGTTGCCGGATTCGTCGACGCGGAAGACCTTGAGGCTGCCGGGCAAGAAGTTGGTCGTCTTGCCGAGGTTCAGGGTCGCGTGGACGGAGCCGCCCTTGCCGACCTTGACGACGCGCGGCTCGGCGCGCAGGCGATCGGCGAACTGAAACACCGGGTTGTAGGTGATGATCAGCGAGTCGCTGGCGACCTTGTCGCCCTTGGTCGCGGTGATGGTCACCACGTTGTCGCCTGGCAGCAGCTCGACCTTGCCAGTCTGGAAAAATGGCGCACCGAAGCAGCTGCCGCCAGCGCCGTTGGAGAGGCTCCACTTCACCTCATCGGCGTCGCCAAACAACACGCCGGCGACGTCGACGACCGCGCCAGACACGACCGCGTGACCACGGCCACTGGGGCCGACGATGCGTAGGCGCAGCTCCTTGGAGGCATAGCCGACGAACTTCGCCGCAGGGACGCCGCCGCCGCCAGGCCCGCCATCGCCCCCTGGGCCGCCGTCGCCACCGCCGGTGCGGCCGCCATCCTCGCCGCCGCCGTTGCCGCCGCCGTCCTCGCCGCCGCTGACGCCATCCTGGGCTTGCGCGTCGAGGTCGCCAGCGTCTAGACCGCCTAGGTTGCCGCCGCCGCCGCCGTCGCCGGTCGGCAGCCCAAAGCTCTGGGTCGAGGACGACGTCTCACCGCCGCAGCAAACCAAGAGCAGCGCGGCGACGGGGCCGAGGGCGAGGGGAACGCGACGCAACATCAGGGCACTCCGAAGCGCAAGCGCCTGGGCAGGCATGCCCTGGCGCGCGAGAACGGGCACGATAGCGATCTGGCGGCCTCGGGACAAGGGAGATGACGGCGCGGCGATGCCACACGTGGCGCCTGGCGACCCCCCGCATCGCCCCGCTGAGGTCGGCGCGGCTGGTGGCGCTCCGCCTGCTGCACATCCCCCGCTGACGGCGTGGCCGGCGTCTGCAGACCTCGTGCACCCTCCTCGGCGCACCTCACGCGCAGGTGCGTCACACGCCAGCCATGCGGCAGCGGCCCCTCGCCGACGCGCGAGGAGATCGTCGCTACGCAAAGTGCTCAGCGTCCCTGGTGGCGCCCCCTCGCCGGCGCCGCGCCAACCAGCCGCGCCTGCCGTGTCAATGTGCGATCGGCTGGCGCCCCTGGTCGCGACGGCGCCCGGCCGGCGGGGCACCCGCGCCAATCGGACCTGGCGGCGCCAAGGCGGCGAGGCCGCGCTCTTCATGCGGTCGGTCCGGCCGCTCAACGCCGCCTGCGCAGAGCGACCCTGTCTGCCCTCGTCAGCGGCGCGGCGCCTTGGCAGCGCTTGGCGAGCCGGTCATTCTGGGCTAGCTCGCTGGCAAGGGCCGCCAGCGGCGCCCGGAGTCTCGACCGTCGATGCAGCCTCAGTCTCCACCTCAAGACCTGCCGCCCTGCCTGCGCCCAAGCGCCAGCGCCATCGTCGGCTGCGAGCCCGTCGCCGCAGAGGGCGGCCGCGCAGGTCTGCTGGTCTTACACGGCTTCACCGGCTCGCCCTGGGAGGTCCGGCCCCTGGCCGACGCGGCGCGTAGGCGCGGCTATGCCGTGGCCCTGCCAGTGCTCGCCGGTCACGCCACCCACGTCGACGATCTCGCCGTCACCCGCTGGCCCGACTGGATGGCGTCTGCCATCGCCGCCCTCGACTGGCTGCAGGCGCGCTGCGAACGCGTGCACATCGCTGGCCTCTCGATGGGGGCGCTGCTGGCGCTCCAGATCGCCCGCAGCGGGCGCCTGCCGCCGCCCCGCTCGTTGCTGCTGCTGGCGCCGGCGATGGCCCTCGCGCCGGAGGTCGACGCCTTCGTCCGCGCTGCGGCGCTCTTCGGCTGGCCGCGGCAGGTGGGAAAGGGCGATCCTCGACTCCCTGGCGGCCTCCGACCACCGGCGTACGCCGCCGTCCCCTTGCGGGCCGCGCGCTCGCTGATGACGCTCATGGCCGAGGTGCTCGCCGACCCGCGACCGCTCGCCATCCCCGCGTTGATGCTCCACGGCGAGGCCGACGCCACCATCCCCTGCGATCGCGCCCAGCGCCTGCTCGCGCCGCTGCGTGGCCCGCAGGGCCTGGCGGTGCGGCTGCCCGGCGCGGGCCACCTGCTCTTGCGCACCGCCCAGGGCGACGCTGTGCTGCGGCGCTGCTTGCTGGCCCTCGAGACCCTGGAGCCCTATGGGCCAGACGCGCCAGGCAGCGCGCCGCGGCGCACCTAGCTGCCAGCTGTCGGGCGCCACGCCCCGTGACGGCGCGCAGCCAGACCGCCGCCGTCGCCCCGCGGAAGCAATGCCATAGCGTGGGGCCTAAGCGCTTGTCGCCGCGGGAAGCGACCTGGCCGAAAGAGGCACCGGAGGTGCGTTGCAGGCACGGCGCAGTCTGGCGATGCAGGGCCGCGAAGGTGCGCCCTGCTAGGAGGCCAGCTCGGGCAGGTCCTCGAAGCTCGTGAAGCGGATGTGCATGTGATCGCGGTGGCCGGCCTCGTTGCGGATCAGCGGGCCCTTGCTGCTCTTGCCGCCGGACGCCGGATACTGGAACAGCACCTCCAAGCGATCGGCGTCGGCACCGGCCATCACCGCGTGGGCATGCAGGCGGCGCTGGATCGACGGGCTCATGTAGATCGCCGCGACGTGGCCCGAGCGCTCGAGGCGATCGACGACGAACCACAGCCGCTCGTAGTCGATGTCGTCCAGGCCGGGGTTGCCCCAGTCGGCGCGCGCGGCCTCGCGCGTCGGGTAGCCGACGTCGATGTCGAGGCCGGCACGGTGCGACTTGTGCTTGCCGAGGCGTCCGCCCCCGAAGCGCGAGACATCATGGACGATGAGGGGGTGGCGGTGCGGCCAGGTTCGGCCGGTGGCCGTGAAGGTGTCGCGCAGCAGGCGGACGACGTAGGGCCGGCCCCACGCGTGGTGCGGGCGATCGACGCGGACACCCGGCCCGCTCTCCAGCCGCTCGCCCTGGCCAAACGCCGAGCCGACGCGGGTGTGGATCGGCACGCGCAGTCTGGTGCCGGGCTCAAGCGCGTCGTCCTCCGCCGACCAGCGCAGTCCGTTCAGGCCGGCCAGCGCCACCGGCGACGTGCAGAAGCGATAGGCGATGACGCGCAGGGTCTCGCCGGCCCGCACGAGGTGGTCCTGAATGCGGATCGAGCGCCGGCTCTTGGCTGGGTTGCCCTCACCATCTACCGCGAGCGCCGCGTTGATGCCGACCGGGATCTGGCTGCCGCGCGGCACCCGGTCCAAGGCGGCGCCGCTGGAGTCCTTCGCCGGTGCGTCGACGGTGGCGAGGGGAGCGTAGGTAGCGCGCGGGATTGTCGCTTGGGCGGCGGCCACGGCGGCGGCGTAGAGATCCCGCTCCGGCTCGACCGCGGGCGTGCGCAGCTGCGGCGCCGGCGAGACACTCGCGGCCAACGCGCCGTTCGGGCCGCGGACGGTCGGCGCCGACGGCTGGATCGCGCCGGCCACAGCGGGCAGGCCGAACAGGGCCAGCAGCGCCGGCCCGCAGAACACGCGGCCGGGGCGAGATCGCAGGCCTGCGCATGGCGCAACCCGGCGTATGATTGGACTTTCAGACGTGGACATCTCTACCCCTCGTGGGCGATGCGCGACGTGACGGCTGGGCGTGCCCGCCGTTGCGCTGCGTGGGTCGTGCGAGGTGGCCAAGCGGCCGGAAGCCAGGGAGGCTAGCACGACGAGCCTGACCGGCCAAGCGAATTCTACCGCCTCCCTGGCTCGGCCCGCAGGCCTTGCGACGAGGCGCTGTGACTAGGCGCGCGCGTGGCGCCCAGCGGCCAACACGCCGCAGCCGAGCACCGCCGCTGTCTCGGCCCGCAGCACCTCGGGTCCGAAGCTGACGCGGCGCGCGCCCCGCTCCGCCAGCCACGCTCGCTCCGGCAGCGCGAGGCCGCCCTCAGGGCCAACGATGAGGCCAATGGAGCGAGGCGGCGTCGGCCAGGCGTCGGCGGTCGCTGGTGCTGCGTCGGCGAGCCTTCCAGCGGGGCTGGCCAGGGCGAGCAGCGCGTCGCCGCCGAGCTCGTCGCCGACCAGCCAGCAGATGGGGCCTGCTGCGTCGGCAAAGGGCAGGGCTGCGAGGTCTACGACCGCCTCGACCCGCGCGCGGTGACTGCGCCCGCACTGCTCAAAGGCGGCGTCGCACAGCGCCTGCCACCGGTCGCGCCGGCTGGCGTCCCGCGCGACGTCGCGGCCGCTGACGGTGTGCGCGCAGCGGATAGGCAGCAAGCGGTCGGCGCCGATCTCGGACACCTTCTCGACCAGCCAGTCGTCGCGGTCGCCCTTGAGCGGAGAAAACGCCAACCAGATCAGGGGCATCACCCGCGGTCGCCGCGCGATCGCGCCTTCGGCGCCGAGGCCCGCGTCTCGCCACGTCGCGGCCACCGTCGCGCCATCGCCATCGGCCACCGTCAGCGCGTCGCCGGCGCGCAGGCGCAGGACGCGGCGCAGCCGATGGTCGAGGTCGGCTGGGAGCCTCGGTAGCGTCGGCGGCTCCGAGGCGTTGGTTGCTGCGCCCAGTGGCTCCTGCGCGGCCAGGGCGCCAGCGTCGACGAACGCCGACGGCCAGAGCAGCTGCCGCACCGCCTAGGCCCGCCGCCGCATCGCGAACCCTTTCCATTCGCCGAGATCGCGCTCGGTGACCAGCACGAGGTCCTCCGCGAGCATCGCCGGCAAAAAGGCCTCACGTTCGCGTCCCAGCACCCCCGAGAGCAGGAGCAGGCCGTCGTCGGCGAGCCGAGCCAGCAGGTCGTCGCGCAAAGCGAGCAGGACGCTCGAGATGATGTTGGCCACCACGACGTCGTACGTGCCGACTGCGAGCTCGCTTGGGCGCTCGGCGACATAGAGCTGCACGCGCCCAGCCATCTCGTTGTGGCGCAGGTTGTCGCGCGCCGAGGCGACGGCGACGGCG
This sequence comes from Pseudomonadota bacterium, assembly GCA_005777155.1. GTDB lineage: Bacteria > Myxococcota_A > UBA9042 > UBA9042 > UBA9042 > SXNM01. Next base: position 36,374 of record SXNM01000040.1, read on the forward strand.
TCATTGTCGACGCCGTCGACGCGGCCAAAGCCGAGCGCAGCTGCCGCGATCGCCAGCAGGCCGCTGCCGGTGCCGACGTCGAGGAGGCTGGCGCGCCCCAGATCGACGCCGCCGTCGCGAAGCAGGTCGGCGTGCAGCTCCAGGAGCTCGGTCGCCATGCGGGTCGTCTCGTGGCTGCCGGTGCCGAAGGCCATGCCTGGATCGATGACGATGACGAGGCGCTCGCCGGCTGCGTGGCGATCCCAGGGCGGCTCGACCCGAAGGCGGCGACCGAGGTCGAGGGCGCGGAAGTGCGCCTTCCAGGTGGCGTTCCAGTCCTCGTTGGCGATGAGTGCGCGGGAGATCGCGGCCCGCGGCGCCAGCGCGTCGACAAAGGCCCGGAGCCTGGCCGTCGCCTCCGCCTCGCCAGTGGGGGCCACGTACAGGGTCACGCGGCCGCGTCCGGGCGACAGATCGCGGCCGCCCATCGTCGTCGCGTCGTCCTGCTGCACGCCGAGCACCACGGCGAGATCGCCATCGCCACACTCGTACATCCAGTCGCCGGCGGTGGCGGCGAGGCTGTCTGCGTCCGCGCCGGCGAGCTCGACGGCGAGCGCGATGGCGGCGGTCTGGGCGTCCGCTGCTGCCTTCGACGCCGCGCTCATGGTGTCGCCGCCGCGGCGATGGTCAGCATCAAGGCCCGCGCCTCGACGGCGTCGCCCTCGCGCACCACGACGGTGGCGACGGTGCCGGCGATCTTGGCGCGCACGTCGTTCTCCATCTTCATCGCCTCCAGCACCGCGACGACGTCGCCGATCGCCACTTCGGCGCCCACCGCCACCGGCAGCCGGACGACGCGACCCGGCATCGACGCCCGCACCTCGCCGCCACCGGCGCCTGCAGAGCCCTCGCCGCCGCGGTTTAGCCAGTCTGCGCGGGCGTCGCGGACCTCGTAGCGCCGCTGCTCGCCGCCTTCGACGACCAGCCAGGCGCCGTCTTCGCGCACCAAGCGCAGCCTGCGCGGCCGCTGCCTGCGGTCGCCATCGCGTTCGCGCACTTCGATGCGGCCGTCGGGCATCGGGTGCAAAGTCAGCGTCAGCCGCTGGCCGTCTACCTCGGCCTGCAGGGTCGTCCCGTCGTCGCTGAGCAGCGTCACCGCCTGCTGCCGCTCATCCTCTTGCACCTGCCATTGGCTCGCCATCTCAGCCCTCTCCGTGCGTGACGGCCGCTCGGCGCGCCGCTTCTGCCCAGCCCGGCGAAGGTCCAAAGGCGCTGCCGCGTGCCGGTCGCGCCCGAGCGGCGCCAGCGCCCACGGAGTGGGCCGCCCCGCGCTGCGCCCGGGCCTGCAGCGCAGCGGCGACCGAGGCGGCGATGGGATCGGCGACCCGCGACTGACCGTAGGTCGGCAGGCTGGCGATGAGGCCGGTGTCGTAGCGTCCGGCGCGAAAGGCCGGCGCCTGCAGCAGCCAGCGGAGGTACGGTACGTTGTGGGCGATGCCGCCGATCTCCATCTCGCCGAGCGCGCTGTCCATGCGGGCGATCGCGGCGGTGCGATCGGGCGCCCAGGTCGAGATCTTCGCGATCATCGGGTCGTAGTAGCGCGGGATCGTCGAGCCCTCGACGACGCCGTCGTCGACGCGGACGTCGACGCCCTTGGGCGGCCGGTACACCCGCAGCGGGCCAGGCGACGGCAGGAAGTTGCGGGTCGGATCTTCCGCATAGACGCGGCACTCGATGGCGTGCCCCCGTTGGTGCACGTCCTCTTGGGCGATCGACAGCGGCTGGCCCATGGCGACCCGCAGCATCTCCGCCACGAGGTCAATGCCGGTCACGAGCTCGGTCACCGGGTGCTCGAC